>NZ_JAVIWQ010000002.1:1509081-1810898 GCF_034313965.1 Herbaspirillum sp. RTI4 | reverse complement strand
TGGGAATGGCGATGCGCATCGTCTTTGCCGCCGTCGAAGGGGCCGGCGAAATGATCAGTTCCACCATGGGTCTGGGTTTTGCCGTATTTTTCGATCCGAGCACACAAGGCCGCACCTCCGCCATCAGCCAGGTGATCGCGCTGCTGGCAACACTGGTCTTTTTGAGCATCAACGGCCATCTGGTTCTGCTGGCAACGCTGGCCAACAGCTTTCAGACACTGCCGATCAGCGCCGCACCGGTCACTGCGGAGGGTTTCCATCAGCTCGCATTATGGGGAGGACTGGTATTTAGTATGGGCTTGCAATTATCGTTACCGGTCCTCGTGGCACTGCTGATCACCAACATGGCGCTGGGCATTTTGACGCGCGCTGCGCCACAACTGAATTTGTTCGGGGTCGGCTTCCCTATCACCCTATCGGCGGGATTTACGCTGATTGCGCTGGCCTTGCCTTACATGATTACGCCGCTGGAACACTTCCTGCAAAGCGGCATAGAGATGGTGCGCATGCTGGGTTCGGTGCCACCGATTGTCTTCAAGCCCTGAACAAAAAAAATGCATCCCTGATACTGCCTGGGATGCACCGGATCAAGCCAAGAACTTCAGACGCTTACTTCAGACCCTTATTTCAGGCCCTTACTTCAGACCATTACTTCAGGAAATTCAGTAGCGTCAGGCTGCTCGTGGTGGTGAATGCTTTCTGCGCCGCTTGCAGATAAGTCTGCTGCAGCGACAACTGGCTTACGGTGTCCGTCAGATCGCTGGGATTTAAACCCATCAGATTATTAACGGTGGCCTGATATTGAATTGCCTTGGCGCTACCGACTTCATCCAGCGTCGCCAGTTCTTTTTGATTCGACCCCACTCCTGCCGTCACTGCACTCACGCTGGTGGAAAGCGCATCGAGACTGGTGCCTATCTTGCCGAGGGCGCGGGTCAGTGCCGTGTTGCTGCCGGCTACCGGCGTGCGCGCCGCTTCGGCAAGGTCTGCCGCCGCTTTGGCCGTAGCTGCCTGCGAAAATAAGGTGTCATAGGTAGGCACAGTCAAATCTGCCGGATCTTTCGCATCGACTGCGGCCTGCGCTGTCTGGTAGGTCACTGCGGTAGGCAATGCGGCGGCTGCGGCGGCATCGGCAGAATTAGCCGCTGCCGTCACCGGGGTCGACAATACCTTGATCAAACTATTGATCGTCTTGAACGTATCCTGACCGTTCGCCTGAAAGATCGATTGTCCCGACGTTGTTACCGCCATCTGGCGGGTGGAATCGACTTGCAGGGTTTGCGAACCCTGGTCGCCCTGATATTGCACCGCGCCGGTGGAATCAGTGACGAACGGTGTCGTCGTACTTTTGTAACCGGAAAACAAAAAGTTACCCAATCCATCTGTGGTATTGGCATAACCCATCATTTGTTGCATGTTGGCCGTCACCTGATTTGCCAGCGTGAGGCGATCAGAATTCGAGTAGGAGGCATTACCTGCATTCACAACGGAGCTGTGAATGTCGGTGAGCAAACTGGTAACGCTGGTCAGCGTGCTGCTGACTTGCGCCAATGAGCTGGTTGCATTTTGTCGGTTGGTCTTGTATTGGTCATTCAAGGCCTGCGTCTGCGACAAGTCCAGCGCACGCGCCGAAGCCACAGGATCGTCAGCAGGATTGAGCACCTTGCCCTGAGTGGTCTGCTGCGTCAGCCTCAAGATGGACGCTTGCAGGCTGTTGACTTCGCTGATGCTGGATTGATACAGCATGTTGGTACTGATACGCATGATATTTTCCTTGAAACAGATTTCGAGCCGCCTGCGGGGAAAAAATTTCAACACTCCCGAGGATCCTGGCAACGATCAGAAAATTGCCGGGCAAAAAACAGCACCGCACATTTTTCGTTCCGCTTTACTTCACTTACAGATTAAACAAAGTCGTCATCATGTCGCTGGCGGCCTGAATGATCTTGGCACCGGCCTGATAGGCTTGCTGATACTGCACCAGCTTGGCTAATTCTTCATCCTGATTGACTCCACTGATCGATTGCTGCTCCGCAGTCAGCAACTTCAAGCGGGTAGTTTCAGCGGTCTGCATCACATTATTTTGATTGGTTTTATTACCAATCTGGCTCACCAGTTGCGAATAAGAACCTTGGAATGTGGTATTGCCTATCTGATTACTGGTCTGAAGCCCGGACAACAATTCTGAATTCCGGTTATCACTCACGCCGCTGACATTGGGCCCCAAAGTAAACGTATCGCCATTGCTGGGCTGGCCGGTGATAGTAAAGCTGGCACCGCCGGTGGTGTACGTTGCGCCGGGCGAATAAGCAATTGCAGCGCCGGAAGCATAGTTCGTTACGATGCCATTCACATCCTTCACGCTGGTCGCAGCGGACGGGGTCAGGATCAATGTGCTGGCAGTGCTGTTAAAGCGAAATGTCGAGGTCGACGTTAAAGGTGCGCTGAGATAAGAACTATCAATACTGCCTGCGCTAATGGTCGCATTGCCAGTATTGGCGGTGGTCGGCGCAAGATTGAACGTATCGCCATTGGCCGGAGTGCCGCTCAGGATAAAACTGGCGCCGCCGGAACTGATCGTCGCACCGGCGGAATAAGTAATGGCAGCGCCGGCGGCAAAATTAGTCACATTACCGCTGGTGTCCGTCACGGTAACCGCGCCGGGAACAGGCGTCGCCGGCGTTTGCGTCAATGCCAGAGTACCGGTCCCGGAAGCATAGGTGTAGGTGAAAGTGGTACCGGGCGACAAAACTGTCGAATCCACCGCGCCACCACTCACCACACCCGTGCCGGTATTCGGCGTTCCCGGAGTTCCGTTGGTCGAGTTGATCGAGCTGACCGCCGTTATGCCGGTAGTAATAGGCGCTGCAGCCGCGATATTTTGCGTGCTGGCTAGCGCCACTGTCATGGAACCGGCGGCATTGATGGTGGGTTGTACCAGAAAGCTGTCGCCGGCACTCATGGTCGCTGCATCACCGCTAAAGGTGACGCCATCAACCACTTGTGAGAAGGTTGTCGGCGCAGACACCGGTGCGGCAAAAATGGTCTTAGTGCCATCACTGGTGCGGTTGATCGTGAAGTTCGTACCGTCGAACTTCATGGTGTAATCGCTGGTCGAGAGCTGGCTGGCATTAGTCACTTTAGCCGTCAGCACTCCTGCGGAATTGTTTGTTCCAGCAGTGACAGCCGGATCGGCCACCGTAAAGAAATTTCCCCCGGGGTTGCCATTCTGATCCAGACCCAACTTGTTTTGCGCATTGAATGATTGCGTCAAAGCGACCGCAATCCGTCCCAGTGAATTTTGTGCGGCATCCAGCGTGCTGCTGCGGTAATCCAGTAATCCGCCAAGTGTGCCGCCAGAGATGCTGGCATCGGGCAAAATCACATTTTTATTGCCTGTGCTGTAGGCGACTTCAAGGCGGGTAGGATCAGCGATCGAAGGCGTTGCGGTCAGGGTTGAAACACTCGCTCCCAGCACCAGTGGCTGTCCGGTACCGATAAAGACGCTATAAGCACCGTTATCCTGCGCGACCGTACTGACCTTGACGACCTTGTTCAAACTGGCGATTACCGCATCGCGCTGATCCAGCAAATCGTTAGGCGGCTGACCGCCACTCGTGGTGGCTTGTGCAATCGAGGTATTAAGTTGTGCGATCTGCTGCGCGTAAGAATTGATCGAAGTGACGCTGGAAGTGATTTGGCTGTTGATGCTATTACGGCTCTGCACCATCTGATCGTTCAGGCTGTGCAGCGTTTCCGTCAGCGTCTGGGCGTTCGACAGTACCGACTGGCGCGAAGCAGCAGCATTCGGATTGGAACTCAGATCTTGCAAACTGGTAAAGAAAGATTGCAGGGCAGGCGACAGACCGGCAGAGCTATCGGCCAACAGATTATCAATCGCACCGATCTCCGATCCATAGGCGCTCAGCGCACTGGAGGTGCTTTGGGATGTCAATACCTGCTTGCTGGTGAACTGATCGTAGACCCGTGTGATGTCGGCAATTTGCGTACCCTGTCCGACGAAACCAGAACCGTAGTTGATGGCGCCAGCGGAACTTTGCTCGACCACCTGACGGTTGTAACCGGCAACAGTTGCATTGGAAATATTATGGCTGGTCGTAGCAATGGCTGCCTGCGCTGCTGCAAGCGCACTGATACCAATGCCCTGGATATTTGTACCCATAATTATTTCTTTTCAGACGTGACGTATGTGGTTGTTTTAACGGCATATCGGCGCAAAACTTGAGCGCCGATACAAAAACTTACACCGCCAGCGACTGGCGGATGATGCGCGTTAATTTGTCGGCGTAATGCGGATCGGTTGCATATCCGGCACGTTGCAGGCCGTGAGCAAAGCCATTGATGTCCTGAGCGTTGGCCAGGACTTTTTCATAACGGGGATTACTGCGCAACATCTGCGCGTAATCGCGGAAGGCATCGGCGTAAGAATCGTAGGCGCGGAATTTTTCCAGCTTGCGATGCGGCACGCCATTGACGTATTCCGTCGTGTTCGCTTCGACAACCTTGCCGGTCCAGTTACCGGTCGCCTTGACGCCGAACAGATTGTGGCTGGTACCGCCATCACGCGTAAAAATTTCACGTTTTCCCCAACCTGTTTCCAGCGCGGCCTGCGCCAGCATGAACGTGGCGGGAATGCCCGTCGTACGGCTCGCTTCTTCCGCATCGGCTTGCAGCCGGGACTGGAAAGCTTCGACATGCGCGGCCCGTGGCTGGTTTTTTTTGCGGCCTTGATGCGCATTGTTTTTGCCGTCGGCGTCGGCGCTGCCATTACCGGTCATGGCACCGGAGTGCGGTGTCAGCCGGGCTTTGTCCAGTTCACTCATCGTATGGTGATCCAGCAGCGAAGGCGTGGAAGCTGACGGCTCATCGCCCTGCTCCAGTCCGGTCGGCATGTTCGCTTTATTGGAAAGTTGCTTGATCAATACTTCGGCCAGACCCACGCCGCGCTGCGCCAGAGACTGGCTCAGTTGTTGGTCTAACATGGACGTAAACATTTTCGATTGCTGACTATCGAAAGGACCATCCTGTGGCGTCGCGTCACGCATGCTTTTCATCACCATGTTCAGGAACATGCCTTCGAACTGCTTGGCCACGCCCTTGATGGCTTCAGGAGAATTTTGCTGCGCCGACAAGCGCAGTTTATTCAATCCGTTGGCATCAATGGCCAGACTTTCTGGCGCCTTGTTATCGTTAATGTTATTGACCATGGCAAACCCCGGTTAAATGACTTGCAGCTCGGCGCGCAAGGACCCGGCCGCTTTCATTGCCTCAAGTATGGCCAGCAAATCCTGTGGCGAGGCACCAATCGCATTGAGCGCTTTGACGACGTCATTGAGCGAAGCACCGCCCTTGAGCAGCAGTACCTTGCCTGGATCTTTGGTGATGGCTATCGAAGCATTTTGCACGCCCGCAGTCTGACCGCCGGCGAGTGCATTCGGCTGGCTCACGCTGTTATCGGCGTTGATCACGACGGAGAGATTGCCATGCGATACCGCACAGGTATCCAGCGTGACTGATTGATTCATCACCACCGAGCCGGTGCGTGCGTTGAGAATTACCTTGGCGGGCAAGCGACCAGGCGTCACATCGATACTTTCCAGCGCGCCGAGGAAGGCTACCCGTTCGCCACTGCCGGGCGGTACGCGCACCCGAATCACACGGCCATCCTGTGCCATGGCGGTACTCGAACCGAAGCGCTGATTCACCGCGTCCGACACCCGGCTGGCAGTAGAAAAATCGTTGTCCTTCAATTCCAGATTGATGATGTCGGACTGGCCCAACTGAGTCGGCACTGCACGTTCAACTGTCGCGCCGCCGGTGATGCGTCCCACACTCAGATGGTTGACTACTGTTCTGCTGCCGGCCGCTGCGGCACCCACACCACCGACCAGAATGTTACCTTGCGAAATCGCATAGATCTGACCATCGGCACCTTTGAGCGGGGCCATCAGCAAGGTACCGCCACGAAGACTTTTCGCATTACCGAGCGACGACACCGTCACGTCTATGGTCTGTCCGGGTTGCGCGAAGGCGGGAAGCGATGCCGTCACCATGGCCGCAGCCACGTTTTTGAGTTGCATGCTGGCCGTGGCGGTCGCTGGCAGATTGACGCCCAGTTGCTGCAACATGCTCACCACACTCTGCACGGTAAACGGCGTTTGTGTTGTCTGATCGCCGCTGCCATCGAGACCGACGACCAGTCCGTAACCCACCAGTTGATTCTCCCGAACGCCCTGGATGCTGACCAGATCCTTGAGGCGCTCTGCCTGGCTGACGCCAGCGGTGAGCATGGTCCCTGTGCAAACCAGCAAAGAGAGAAGAATGCGGCGCAGCGATGCGTTGTGGTCAGAAAATTTCATCAGTGTCTTTCAAAAACTAGAACGGCATCACGCTCAGGAAAAAGCGGGAGAGCGATGACATCACAGAAGCAGCATCGATACGGTTATTGGTACGGTATTCCACTCGCGCATCGGCCACCTGCAGCGAGGACACGGTGTTGCCTGCGCCGATCATGTCGGGACTGACCACGCCGGAGAAACGGACATACTCCACTCCTTTGTCCAGCGCCACTTGCTTTTCGCCGGCCACTTGCAGATTGCCGTTACTCATCACGTCGATCACGGTCACGGCAATGGTGCCGGTGAACGTATTGCTGGACGAGGTGGCATCCTTGTCGGCGAACGAGTTGGCGCTCGAACCGGACGCGCTCAATTCATTGATGCGAATGCCCAACACGGACGGTGCAGCGGCGACGACGGAACCCGTTTTGCTGCCTGAACTACCAGCGGCCTTCACGGCCGTTGTGTTTTCAGCAATGACGATGGTCAGCGTATCGCCGACCAGCCGTGCGCGCCGGTCTTCCAGCATCGGGCGATAAGCGGCGGATTGAAAAATCGCGCCATTGTTGGCGGGTGCCAGTGATGAAGGCGATGGCTTGGCGGTGCGTTCGGAAGTGACGATCGATTCCGGCACGGTATTGCAGGCGGCGAGCAACATCGTTGTCAGTGCGATGACCGCTACAGCGCAAGCGCGCTGCCTGCCGTTCATGCATGTCGTAGAAAGATGTTTGCTCATACTGTGCCTCGCCGCTGCGGTGCCACGCAAGGTGGCCATTTGAATTGTCTGCATTTCCCGGATTGCCTGAATCACTACTTACATCTGCGACAGCTTGGACAGCATTTGATCGGAAGTGGTGATCGCCTTGCTGTTGATTTCATACGCACGCTGGGTCTGGATCATATTGACCAGCTCTTCCACCACGTTGACGTTCGATGTTTCCACATAGCCTTGAGTCAGCGTGCCTGCGCCGTTGGTACCTGGCGTGCCGGTATTCGGCGTGCCAGAAGCCGCCGTTTCCTGATACAGATTGCCGCCCTTGCTGGACAAGCCGGTCGGGTTGATGAAGGTCGCCAACTGAATGGAACCGACAGTGGTGTTGGTAATGGCATTGGGCAAAGTCACCGAGACCGTACCGTCGGCACCGATCGTGAGCGATTGCGCGGTGGCGGGAATCGTGATGACCGGCTGAACGGTATAGCCGCTGGCGGTGACCAGTTGGCCCTGGCTATCTGTCTGAAAAGCACCGTCGCGCGTATAGGCGGTGGTGCCGTCCGGTAACAGCACCTGGAAAAAACCTGCGCCGTTAATGGCCAGATCCTTGGAGTTGCTGGTCTGCTGTAAATTTCCTTGGGTAAAAATCCGCTCTGTCGCGACCGGCTGTACACCGGTACCGAATTGCAGACCGGAAGGCAATTGCGTCTGCTGCGAAGATTGTGCGCCGGGTTGACGCACTGTCTGATAAAGCAAATCTTCAAATACGGCGCGCGAGCTCTTGAAACCGTTCGTGCTGACGTTGGCCAGATTGTTGGAAATCACATCCATCTGGGTTTGCTGCGCATCCAGACCGGTCTTGGAAATCCACAGGGAACGAATCATAAAATTTCTCCAGAATGCAGGGCATTCATTAGCTCAGCGATAATAATTGTGTAGCCTTGGCTGCATCGCTTTCGGCGGTTGACAGGGCTTTCATGTTCATTTCAAACTGACGCGACAAATTGATCATGTTGACCATCGCCTCGACCGTGTTGACATTGCTGCCTTCCAATGCGCCGGATGCCAGCGTGACGTTGGGATCGGAATCAGCCGGGTCGGGGCCATCGACGCGAAACAAACCATCATCGCCGCGCTTGAGGGTGGCAGGATCGGGATTGACCATTTTGATGCGGCCGAGAATATTGACGGCATTCGGCACACCGGTATTAGGAATCGAAGAGACGGTACCGTCTGCAGCGATTGCTACATTCACATCGGGTGGAATAGTGATCGGCCCGGTTTCACCCACCAGATTTAATCCTGCGGTGGTTTGCAACACGCCGGTTGCATCGATTTTCAGACTGCCGCTACGGGTATAGGCTTCTGAACCATTAGACGTTTCTACTGCGAGCCAGCCATCACCCTGTATTGCCACATCCAGCGCGCGTCCGGTCTGCTGTATCGGCCCGCCGGTAAAGTCGGAACCGACCGTGGCATTAACCACAAAAGCGCGGGTTGGCAAACCATCGCTGACAATCGGTACGGAACGAAAAGTATTCAGTTCGGCCCGAAAACCGTTGGTCGCCACATTCGCCAGATTGTTCGAGACATTGGCTTGCATCTCCAGCGTTTGCTTGGCACCCGTCATGGCGGTATAGATCAAACGATCCATTGTTTATTTCCTGTTCAAGGCTAAGCAAGCTGACCAGCTTTCGCCATTGGTCGATCCTGCGGAAAAAATGGGATGAAGCACTCTGCCCTGACGACGCTGATTTACGCGTCGCCTTCTTATGCGTCGCCTTTTTATGCGATCTGGATCACCGATTGCAATACCGTATCCTGCGCCTTGATCGATTGGGCATTGGCCTGATACACACGCTGCGCGACAATCAGTCCGACCAGTTCGGAAGTCAGATCGATATTCGAACTTTCAGTTTGTTTCGATTGCAACGCTCCCAGTCCACCGGCCGTCGGCTGGCCAATCAGGGGGACGCCCGCAGCGGCAGTAGCGCCGTACAAGTTATTGCCTCGTGACTGCAAGCCGTTGGGATTGGCAAAGTTGACCAGCAGCACAGTACCCAGCGCCTTGGTCTGGCTGTTGGAATAAGAACCAGTGATGACACCGTCTTGCCCGATATTGAAACCGCTCAGCACGCCTGGGGCGGTACCATCCTGCGCTTGCGCCACTGTCGCAAAAGCGGCACCCGTCTGCGTGGTACCCGTGTAATTGAGCGCGATACCGGCCGGAGCAAATGAGGCACCGGCACGCGGAGTCAGTTGCAGATTGGCCATCGAAGACGAGGTCATCAGGCCGGAGGAGTTAAAGGTCAGCTGTCCGGTACGGGCCTGCGCCGTGCCGCCGGTAGCAACACCGTTCTGCGTGACGGTATCGGAAAAAGCGCCGGTCGACAGTTTGCTGCCAGTAAAGTCCATGGCAATACCGTTCGTCGAAAAGCTCCCGCCCAATTGGGGATTGGCGACGGTGGACGAGGTCAGCGCGCCGGTGCTGTCGAAGGTCAGCGTACCGAGCGCCGCGCCAGCATTCAATATGGTGCCGGGCAAGGTGGTGCCGGTAGAACCATATACTTTCCATGTCGTAGCGCTGGTCTTGACGAAGAATGTATTGAGGGTTGTCGCAGTTCCCGTACTGTCATAGACAACCGTCTGATGAACGTTGTTGTAATCGGTACCGGCGGTCGTTCCGAGAAACGGCGAGGCAGGTGTAATCACCGCCGCGCTGGAACTGAGATTCAGGTTATTCGCGTTATAGGTGGTTTCTGCCGCAGTACCAGCCGCCGGATAAGCCGTACCGTCAACCGTTGTGTAAACGTCCCAGGTTGTGGTGCCGTTAGAGGCGGGATTTTTCACATAATACGTCTGCGCATTATAGGTATTGCCCAGGCTGTCATATAAGGTCACGCCGGTCGTGCTGTTGTAGCTGGTCGGATCGGTGGCGCTGAAAGGTGAGGTGGTCGGCGTGGAGTTACGCGAATCCAGATTCAGCGATGTCGTGACCTTCGTCGTTTGCGTTGCCGGAATATTGGCGGTGTTGATCTGCAAGGGGGTCGGATCGCCGCCTGTCACGCCTTGCGCCCAGCCGGTCAGCAGTGCGCCTTTTTCGGTCGGGTTATTGATATAGCCATCTTTGGTCAGCTGAAACTGGCCGTTACGGGCGTACAGAGGTGTTTGGTCTGTCGTGCTGGCAACCATCCGAAAAAAACCGTTGCCGTTGATGGCAATGTCGAGCGGGTTGCTGGTACTGGTCAGACTACCCTGGGTAAACGACTGCGCCACGTTGGCATTAGCAACCCCGATACCCACACCGCTATTGGCGGAAAGATTGACTGAATTGGCATACATGTCGGCAAACTGCGCTGCCGATGATTTGTAACCGACCGTGCTGGCATTGGCAACGTTATTACCAATCACATCCAGCTGCTGGGCTGCGCCATTGACGCCGCTTAAACCTTGTTGAAAACCGCTCATTATTTTTTCCCCTTGACGCTCGTTATCACGATGGCCAAATTAAAAGGTTTGAAGGACATCGGAAATGTTGATGGAGCCGATCGTCGAGACATTCAGCTTGGCGCCGCCGGTGCTGCTTTGAGAGATGCTGGCCACCGTTCCGTACGACAGTGGCGTTGCAGCCACTGCGGTACTGCCAGAGGTTGCCTTTACGGTGAACGTGTAGTTGCCTGACGCAGCCTTGGTGCCGCTGTCCGTGGTGCCATCCCAGGTAATCGGCAATACGCCCGCAGATTGCTGACCGAGATTCGCAGTATGAATCGTCTTGCCGTTAGCATCCTGAACACTCACCGTCACAGCGTCAGCGCTGCCCGCGAGATTGACGCCCATGATGCCCTGCTGCGTGCTGGTACTTGTGCCGTCGGTGGCTGTTGTGGTGTTCGTCGTCAACGCGACCGATGAACCTGCTGCCAATACGCCGTGACCAATCATGTTGGTGGCTTGCAGCGCTTGCGAGGATTGCAGATTCGTCATCAGCGAAGACAGCGTCGTATTGAGCTGACTGATGCCGCTGACCGTGGACATCTGCGCCATTTGCGTAGTCAGGTCTGAATTGGACATCGGATTGCTCGGATCCTGATTTTTCAGTTGCGCCGTCAGCAAGGTCAGAAACTCGTTCTGAACAGCGTTGCTGGAACTAGTCGAAGCGCTCGTAGCGGCTGCAGCGCTTGTATTGTTGACACTAGCCAGCAGGGAGTTGGAAACAGATGACATGGGAAAATCCTTGGTTATTGACCGATGGTCAGTGTTTTCATCAACAGAGTTTTGGCGGTATTCATGATCTCAACATCACTCTGATACGAGCGCGAAGCGGAAATCATATTGACCATTTCTTCGACCGGATTAACATTGGGCATCGAAACGTAACCATTTTCATCCGCCTGAGGATGCTTGGGGTCGTAGACCATCTTTGGTGCAGACTGGTCTTCCACGACTTTATCGACCTGCACACCGCTCGATTGAATGCTGCCAAACGGTAGCGTGCTGAACACGACTTGTTTGGCTTTGTACACTTGCCCATCGGGGCCAGCTGTACTATCGGCATTTGCCAGATTGCTGGCGACGACGTTAAGCCGCTGCGATTGCGCGCTCATGCCGGAACCGGCGACATTGAAAATATTGGAAAGAGACATGAGGATTAACCCGGTTGAATTGCGCTGGTCAGAGTTTTGATCTGCCCGCTAACGGCGGTCACTGCTGCCTCATAGCGGATAGCGTTATCAGCAAACTGTGTCGTTTCCACGTTCATGTCCACGGTGTTGCCGTCAATGCTGCCCTGTGCCGATGGCCGGTACAACAAGGGCGATCCGTCAATGCTACCGTCGCCAGTCGGCTTGCCGGCATAATGCGCGCTCGAGGTGCGCGTCATCTCAACCGGCGGCAAAGTATTAGCGGGCGGCGTCATGGCATTTTGCAAAGCCTTGGAAAAATCAATGTCACGCGCCTTATAGTTCGGCGTATCGGCGTTGGTGATATTGGACGCCAGAATCTGCTGGCGCTCTGCGCGCAGATTCAGCGCTTTTTCATTGAATTGCAAATAACTATCTAGCTTTGCCACCATCACACTCTCCCATACCAGCAACTGACAATATCGTCATTCATGTGGATTTATATACGTTGGATCATACAAGCCACATTCGGAAGTGATCGCTGGATAAAGGTAGAAAAGCATGTCCTGTTCAAGGTTTAAACAACTGTGCCGATAAGTACCATTCTCCTGGCTGACCATGGGGCCAGGTTATTGATCGCCAAGGCTCGTCATATGAAATTAATTACTCTTCCGCTGCGCTTGAAATCACCCATTTTCGGGATACTTCTGGCCCTGCTTTCGCCGGCATTGATGGCGCAAAACAACCCGGCACCCCGGCAGGATCTGGCCGAATTGCAACGCATCGCAGAAAGTTTTTTGCGCAATAAATCGATTGGATTACCCGGCGATGTCAAAGTCACGGTCAATCCTGTCGACGCGCGACGCAACTTGCCGCCATGCACTGCGCCCGACGCTTTTTCACCCAACGGCAGTCGCCCCTGGGGACGTACCACGGTTGGCATCCGCTGCACAGGGTCGGCAACATGGACCATTTTTATGACGGCCAATGTGCAAGTCATCTCCGAATATCTGGTGACCACCTCCTCCCTGGGACAAGGACAAATGATCACGGAGCGCGACATTAGCCGCCTCAAGGGCGATCTGGCAGTCCTGCCGAACAACGTGCTGACTGACGAAACTCAGGCAATCGGACGCACTACCACCATTTCCATGAACGCCGGCACCCCGTTGCGACAAGATGCATTGCGCACACAGTGGGCAGTGCAGCAGGGCCAGTCCGTTCACATTGTGTCCAACGGCCCCGGTTTTCAAATCACGGTGGAGGGACACGCCATATCGAACGCCGTCGAAGGCCAGTCGGCGCAGGTCAGAACTCCCAACGGACAAGTCATCAGCGGTGTCGTCCGTCCCGGCGGGATCATCGAAATTCCTTATTGAGAATTCGGTAAAAATAGGCCAGCTTCCATTTCTGGAATACATACATCTCAAAATTGAGCAGAAAAGAGCCTCTGTTTAACGCATGGGGTGAGCAAATTCTGGCGTATCTTAATGTCTGGTATGATGCAGGTATGAAATTGTGCGTGGAATATTGCTGTAACCCTCTGTTTTATATTGGGTAAATCCAGATTAATGCTAAAGTTCTCGTTAAACTGGTCGATAAAAAAGACAATACGTAGCTTGGTTACCTTTTAACCAGACAAGGACACGCTGTGAGCATTGATAATTCCCTCCAAAACACCAGTTATCCGCAGTCCGGGATAGCTCAGGTTCGCATCAACGGCAACAATGCCAAAAATGCGCCCGTCGGCAACGACGCCCCAGCTGCGGCTGCATCCTCCGCGCCGGAAACGACTGACACCAAAGAACCTGCGAAAGATAGCGTTAAGTTATCGAGCCAGTATCAGGCGCTGGGTAGCCAGGTTTCCAGCAGCACCAGTTTCGATGCGAAAAAAGTCGCTGCGATCAAGACCGCCATTGCTAACGGTGAATTCAAGATTGATCCTGAAAAAGTAGCGGCTGGTTTGCTCTCAACAGTCAAGGATCTGATCGGCGCGCGCGCCTGAAGGATGCGACGGATGCAATAGTCATTCGGCAATAGTTATTCGTCAATAGTCATTCGGCAATAGTACTTAGTCCTTAGTCATAGGTTTCCCTTTTAGCCATGCCCAATAAGACAGACACCCCCGCCAGCTTATTAAAAGAAGAACAGCAAGCGACGCTGGGTTTACTGTCCTCTTTGCAACAAGAGCAAGTCGCGTTATTGCAGTCAAACAATGCACTGACGCCGGAAATCATCACCATCAAGGCAGAAACGATCTCATTGATGGCGCACTTCGCGGAAAAGCGCCACACCATTCTGGAATCATTGGGTTTCGAAGCGTCTGAACAAGGCATGCAAAGCTGGATCGATCAGGATGGCAACGCCGACATTCTTTCCACTTGGAAGCAAATTCTGGAAACAGCGACCGCTGCGCGTGAACTGAATCGTTTGAATGGCATGCTGATCAGCAAGCAACTGGCATTCAATCAAAACACCCTCGACATTCTGCAAGGCAAACCCCTCGGCGGCAGCAATTTCTACGGTCCAGACGGGCAATCCAACCTGAAACCGGGTGGTCGCACTTTGGGCATAGGCTAAACCCCCCATACCGAAGCAGCATAAAAAAAGAGCGCATTGCGCTCTTTTTTGTTATCCATCGCAAGCTGCCACTCACGTAATACATCAAACCAGCATGTCCCTGCTTCGATGTGGCAGGCCGCGCTCAATCCATCCAGCAAACAGCACCGAGTCGTTAAGCTGCGCCGGTCCAGGCGTCTTGCCGCAACTGGCTTCGCATGCGGGCAATCGCCTGACTATGCAATTGACAGACGCGCGACTCCGACACGCCCATCACCGCACCAATTTCCTTCAGATTCAACTCTTGCTCGTAATAAAGTGCCATCAGAATTTTTTCGCGCTCAGGCAAGGCCCGAATGGAATCGACCACTGCCTCGCGGAAACCTTCATCAACCAGACTCTGCAAGGGATCATCGGATTCCCCCGTCTGATGTCGATCCAGAAAATGCTCATGACCACCGTCGCCATCGTGAAAATCTTCGTAATAAATTAACTGGTGGCCACCGCAATCGCCCAACAACTCCTGGTAGTCTTTCAGCGGCATCTTGAGGTGATCGGCCACCTCCTGCTCTTGCGGTGGACGACCAAGCTGCTGCAACAGCGCCTGAATTGCATTTTCGATCTTGCGCGTATTTTGCCGGATGCTCCGTGGCAGCCAGTCGGTACTGCGCAACTCATCGAGCATGGCACCGCGTATGCGCTGCACGGCATAGGTTTCGAATTGCGCGCCATGCGTATCTTCATAACGGTTAACGGCATCCAGCAGACCGATCATCCCGGCCTGAATCAGATCGTCTACCTCAACGCTGGGCGGCAACTTGGCCTTCATTTGATGGGCGAGTTTTTTTACCAGAGGAGCATGCTGCTCCAGCAGATTAGGTTTGCCCACCTTGCCATTGACGTTATACATGAACGTCATACTCCGATAGAGACAGGGCCGAGGTCCATGTCATAAGCCGATGCGGCGATAAAAGGCGCACTGAATTGCTCCGCAAGACGATTGAAGGCGAGCGCCGCCGCCGTGCGAGGAAACGCATCCCCCACCGACCGGCCCAATACCGCAGCACGCGCCAAGTGAATATCGGCCGGTACCGACCCCAAAAACCGCAATTGCGACGCCAAATACCGGCTGGCCGCCTTGGACATATTGGCAAACACCGTTTGCGCATCCCGATCCGAACTACCGGTCACCAGCAAACTCACTGGCCGCCGTCCCAGTTTCTCGTTCAGACGCTTCAGCAAAACGTAGGCCGCTTTGATCGATGCCGAATTGCCCGTGACCTGGATAATGATTTCACCCGCTTCCATAGTGGAAAGCGGCAGTCCATCTTCCTCATCCAGTTCCGCATTGACCAGCATCAGATCGACACGATCCACCAGGGTATTGAATATCTGCGACAAACGCAGCGCCAGCGGATGCGTACCCAGCGATGCCACCGGCCCGCTCAGACGGGCAATATTAAAACCTTGCGGTGTCATGCGCACGGCATCGTCAAGCGCGTGGCGCTGTGTGGCCACGTCCAATAAAGACGCTGGTGCCGGATGGCTGAGCCGCGATAAAGCGCTGCTGGCAATGCCCGAATCCAGCGCATCGACCAGCAGCACATTGCTGCCAGAACGCGCCAGCGAACCCGCCAGATTAATCAGCGTGCTATTTTTTTCTGCAATCGGCAAGACCGACAGAAAAGTGAAGATACGTGGCTTGGGACGCTCCAACATGCGCCGCAAACCTTCCGCCTGATCGATCACGATGTTAGCCAAGATTCACCTCGCGCAAACTTTTATCCTGCATGGAACGCGCGGTCGGGCCGACAATCACCGGCAATTCAGCATCCTGAAATTCAAACGGCGCGGTTTCGCGTTTCAGTTTGAAAGCGCGATCCACCAGATACAACTTGTTGGCGACATGCAAATCTTCCGGCACACGCTGGCCGTTAGCGACATAAAACAGATTGAGCTTCTGACGGATCACGATATCGAGCACATTGCCGATGGTCGCTGCCTCGTCCAGTTTGGTGACGATGCAACCGGCCAGACCATTACCCTGATACGCGCGCACGACTTCGTTGAGGGTGCCGCCGGTAGCGGTCGCATTCAGGCAAAGCAAGCGTTTGACGCCCATGCCGGCAGCCGACAGCATTGCCACCTGTTCCGGCACCATCTGATCGCGCTGTCCCATACCGGCGGTATCGATCAGCACCGTATGTTTATTGCGCAACTCTTCGAGCGCGATGCGCAGGTCGGCTTCATCTTTCACCGAATGCACCATCACGCCGAGGATTTTGCCGTAAATGCGCAATTGTTCGTAAGCGCCGATACGATAACCATCGGTGGTAATCAAGGCCAGTTTGCCGGGTCCGTGTCGCATGACGCAACGCGCCGCCAGCTTGGCCGTGGTCGTGGTTTTACCGACACCGGTGGGGCCGACCAGCGCGAAGACGCCGCCCTTTTCCAGCATGTCGCTTTCGTTATCCAAGGTCAGCAGATTGCGCGCCAAGATCGTCTTGACCCACGACAAACCATCCTTCATCTGGAAATCGACCGGCAATTTTTCAGTGAGCAAACGCGACAGGCTGGCGCTAAACCCGGCTGCCAGCATTTCGCGCAGAATCGCTGCTCTGAGCGGTTCGCGTTTTTGCGTCGTGCCCCAGGAAATTTCCGCCAGCTGCGTTTCCAAGGCCCCGCGCATGGAGCGGATTTCACTCATCACTTCGCCGAAATTGCCGTCGTAATCCTTGCTAGGCGACAGCGCAGCCGCTGCCAGTTGCGCCGCCAGATTCAGCGCCGCGCCAGCGGTCTCGACCGGTGCGGCCTCTGCGGCCATTTGCTGTAAAGGGATGTGTTGTCGCGCCTCTCCCTGCGCCGGGATCACTGGTTCAGGAGCCTGAGATAAGAAAGCCTGTTGCAGCGGCGTTTGCTGCATCGGTGTTTTCTGCACAGGCGCTTGCTCTTGCGCCGCCCGGCTGGCTCCCCGGCTGCGCCATACGTCCGCCCTTTCGCTCTCTTCCGCGCGCGCGGCCTGTGCATTGCGCTCTTCAACACGGCTAGGCGAGGACATGAATGCACCGGCAATTTTGGCAGCGGCGATTTTTGCCACAGCCGAAGCGGCAGAAACCGGCGGCTGGGTAAATGCAGGTTCGATTGCCGCCGTCAGTGCTGCGGCTTTGGCCGCCGCAGCAGCACTCGCGGCGCTCTGCTCCGCGCCGGGTGTGGCGCGCCGGAAAACTTGCGCTTTTTCCATCGCCGGCACCACGAACGACGACATGTCTTCATTGGCCATGGCCAGAATTTCAACCACGCCGTCTTCGTTGGTGCGATTCGACAGAATCACCGCATCGGAGCCCAGCGTTTCGCGAACATGCCGCCATGCTTCTCGCGACGAATTTGCGACGAATTTCTTAACATTCATGCAGGGCCTCCAACTAGGCTTGTCACTTTAATCGTTTTTGAATCAGGAAGTTCGGAATGAGATAACACTTTTACTTGTGGTAATGCGCGACGCAAGAACTTGGCCAGCAATGGTCGCAGCGGTCCGGGCACCAGCAATACTGGGGTATGTCCCAATCCCTCTTGTTTACGCATTGCCTGTTCGGCCTGCACTATCAGCGTGTCGGCCAATCCAGGCTCGATACCACCGCTTTCAGCACCGCTGGCTTGCAGGGCTTGCAGGAGCAATCGCTCCAGCTTGATATCCAGGGTCATCACGGGCAATTCCGTTTCGTTCGGGAAAATCTGCTGCACGATCGCTCGTCCCAGCGCAATCCGCACCAGCATGGTCAGCTCGTTCGGGTCCTGCACACGCACGGCGTTTTCGGCCAGCGTTTCGATGATGGTGCGCATGTCGCGGATATGCACGCCTTCGATCAGCAAGTTTTGCAGTACCTTCTGCAAGGTCGCCAGCGAAAGCATTTTCGGCACCAGATCTTCCACCAGTTTCGGCGAATCCTTGGCCAGATGGTCCATCAGTAGCTGCACTTCTTGCCGCCCCAGCAATTCTGCTGCGTGGCTATTGATCAAATGATTCAGATGGGTGGCAATCACTGTGCCGGCATCGACCACGGTATAGCCCATGGTTTGCGCTTGTTCGCGCAAGCTATTGTCGATCCAGATGGCAGGCAGACCGAATGCCGGATCGGTGGTCGTGACGCCCGGCAAGGGTCCGGTCACCATCCCCGGATTGATCGCCAGAAACTGGCCGGCATTGGCCTCGCCCTTACCCACTTCCACGCCTTTGAGCGAAATACGGTACGCCGAGGGCTTCAGTTCCAGGTTGTCGCGGATATGCACCGGCGGCGAGAGGAAGCCGACTTCCTGTGCGAATTTTTTACGAATCCCCTTGATCCGGCGCAATAACTCGCCGCCCTGCGCTTTGTCGACCAGCGGAATCAGACGGTAGCCGACTTCCATGCCGAGCGTATCGATAGGAACGATGTCTTCCCATGTGGCGTCTTCCATTTCAGGCGCAGCCGCTTTGGGTGCGACCGGAGGCGGCACGATTTTTGCGGCGATACGCTTGCCGACCAGATAGGCGGAACCGCCAATCGCCATCGACAACAACAGAAAAGCAATGTGCGGCATTCCTGGAATCAAGCCCATGCCGCCGATGATCGCGGCCGTGATGTACAGCACTTGCGGTTTGGCGAATAACTGATTAACCAGCTGGCCGCCGACGTCTTCATCATTGGCTACGCGCGAGACCACAAAACCGGCTGCGGTCGAAATAATCAGCGAGGGAATTTGCGCGACCAGACCATCACCGATGGCGAGCAAAGTGTAATTTTTCAGCGCCGACGCAAAGTCGAGGTCATGCTGCACCATCCCGACCACCAGCCCGCCGACGATGTTGACGACGGTCACGATAATGCCGGCGACCGCATCGCCACGCACGTATTTACTGGCACCATCCATCGCGCCATAAAATTCGGCTTCTTGCGAGACTTCCTTGCGGCGCAGCCGCGCCTCCGGTTCACCGATCAGGCCGGCGTTCAGGTCGGCGTCGATTGCCATCTGCTTACCTGGCATCGCATCCAACGTGAAGCGTGCGCCCACTTCGGCGATACGACCCGCACCCTTGGTCACGACGGTAAAGTTGATGATGGTCAGAATGATAAAGACGACGATACCGACGGTGTAGTTACCGCCGATCAGGAAATGGCCGAACGCCTCAATCACCTTACCGGCGGCGTCCGGCCCGGTGTGACCTTCGGTCAGAACAATACGGGTAGAGGCGACGTTGAGCGACAGTCGCAGCATGGTGCTGATCAGCAATACTGCCGGAAAGGCGATGAAATCCAGTACCTTGACCGTGTAAAGGCTGGTCAGCAGCACGATGACAGACAAGGCGATATTGAAGCTGAACAGGATGTCGAGCGCAAATGCGGGCAGCGGCAGGATCATCATTGCCAGCATCATGATGATCAGTATCGGCGCTGCGAGTTGCTTGCCGCCCTTGAGCGGCGGCATCCATGTCGGGAGGGTAAGGCGGCGAGTTGCCATTAGCGGACAGGCCCGGTAGCTGTTGCAATAGCGGCGGCAGTGGCAGCAGCGGCAGCGATTGCGGCCGGATTCAGCGGATCAAGTTCGGGAGGCACGGCCAGTTCACCTGGTTCATTAGGGCGATTACCGCCGTACTGGCTGAACGTGCGCAATTGAAAGATGTAAGCCAGGACTTCGGCGACAGCGGTGTACAAGGCCTCGGGAATTTCATCGCCAATTTCAGCATGGGCGTGCAAGGCCCGTGCCAAAGCCGGTGCTTCCATCAGCGGTATCCGGTGTTCGCCGGCCAGTTCGCGAATTCTCGCAGCGACTGCATCGGAACCCTTGGCAATCACTTTTGGCGCGCGCATCTCGCCATCGGAGTATTTGAGCGCGACGGCATAGTGAGTTGGATTGGTAATAACAACGTCGGCAGTCGGGATCTCGGACATCATGCGACGGCGCGCCATGGCCCGTTGTGCCGCACGAATCTTGGCTTTGATTTCCGGATTACCATCCGCATCTTTTTGTTCCTGCTTGACATCCTGACGCGACATTTTCAGCTTTTCTGCGTAACTCCAGAGCTGGTAAGGCACATCGATCGCGGCAATCACCAGCAATGCCGCCGCCATCGTTAAAAAGCAGCGCCACAGCAGATCTCCCATATGGGAGCTGCTGGTTTTCAGTGGCTCGACGGCCAGACCCATGACGGCATCCATGTTGTTGCGGATCACCAACCAGGCGACACCGCCGACCAGAACGGTTTTGAGCACGCTCTTGCCTAACTCGACTAAGGAGTTGAGCGAGATGATGCCTTTGACGCCATTGAAAAAATTGAGTCGCCCAAAGTTGGGTGCCAGCGCCTCGGTAGAAAACAGCCAGCCCCCCATGATCAGCGGCGATGCGACCGACGCCAGCAACATCAGGAACGCCAATGGCGTTAAGGCGACCATGACTTCTGTCAGATCCCCACCTATCCGCCCGAACAAAATGCCGGTATCAAACGCCTGCTCCCGTTCAAACGACAGCATGGATACCAAAGTGTGGTTGAGACTCAGCGCCAGTTTGTCGCCAAACATCCAGACAGCGCTTCCGCCGATGAGCAGCAGCACGCAAGTAGCCATTTCGCGCGAACGAGGGATGTCGCCCTTGGAGCGGGCGCTTTCGAGGCGCTTACTCGTGGGGGCTTCGGTCCGTTCCTGATCGCTATCTCCGGCCATTGCCGACTCCCTTTATTCGATGCCCTGCTTCTGATTCATGTTGGGGAACCTCTGCTGAAGTCTGACGAGTGCTGCAAAGTAAGGCAAAAAGTAAGATCGCATTCAGTGCGACAAACTTCACAGCCCTGATATTGCGCCATGCACAGCTTAAGCAGGTGTCCCTTAGGTCATCAGATACGATTATCGCTGATATGCCAAGTCCGCATCGAGTGAATAAGGCGCAAAACGCCCCGCTCTTCGCGAGAGAAAAATGCAATATGGTGGGATTTTTTTTGGAGCGACGGCCCGGTCTGCAGTTTGCAGACCTTCATGCATGCCGATCAGCGTCGATTCTGGCTAAGCGCGCATGCAACAGGCAAGGGAAAAGTCGACAAGAATATTGCGGAGCAATGCCTTAAAACCCCAGGCTGGCCAGCAAATCGTCGACCTGACCTTGGTCCGCAATCACATCCTTGCCTTGAGGGTCGATTTGCGGCCCGTTCAGCAATCCAGTGTCGTCGCGTCGGGCGTCGGGAGGCGAATAGTCGACCAGCAATTGCAGCAGTTGCTGCTCAATGCCATGCGCCACTTCAGTGATCCGTTTGATCACCTGACCAGTCAAATCCTGGAAATCCTGCGCCATCATGATATCGAGCAACTGCTGACGGGTTTGCTGTGCATTGTCCCGTGCTTGCTGCAAATATTGCACGGTCCTGACTGCCAGGTCCGACTGCGCACCGGATGCGCCGGCGGCTTGCCAGGCATCAATCAATGCGCTCGCTCCGCTACCGATATCGTCCTGCAACGGCAAAGCTGCTTCGGTAGCGCCCAATACTTTTTCTGCAGCCTGCTGCGTCATTCGCGCCACATACTCGAGCCGGTCACGCGCGTCGGGCATGTCGTTAACGGCTTTTTCGAGCATGTGGTCGAAACCCAGCCCGCGCAGATTCTCATGCAGATTACGGGTCATCTGGCCAACCCGTATCACCAGATCGGCTTGCGTTGCACCCTTACCAGCGGCGTCCAAACCCTCTGAAGCCGAAGCAGGAGCGATGGTTACCTCTGGCAGCGTTACCATGTCAGCGAGCAGCAGCGGCCGCAGCGAGTTTTTCAAAAATCTTGCCGAGCTTTTCATCCAGCGTTGCCGCAGTGAAAGGCTTGACCACGTAGCCGTTGGCGCCCGCTTGTGCAGCGGCGACGATGTTTTCTTTTTTGGCTTCAGCAGTCACCATCAGTACCGGCAATTTGCATAACGCGGGATCAGCGCGAATATTCTGGAGCATGGTCAAGCCATCCATGACTGGCATGTTCCAGTCAGAAATCACAAAGTCGAACTGATCGGCTCTGAGTTTGGACAAGCCCATCGCGCCATCTTCTGCCTCATCGACGTTGGTATAGCCAAGTTCTTTGAGCAGGTTGCGGACAATGCGTCGCATAGTGGAAAAATCATCAACCACTAAAAATTTAGTATTCGGACCGGCCATAGCGGTTAACTCCAGTGTTCAAATTAGGTGGGACTCAAAAAACCAATTGCGGCGTACACAGCATCAGCTTGGCTACGGCATTCGTGCCGGTTGAGCATTGCTACATTATTTAGTCAATGTACGAGATTTTATCTCATCGGCGCGCCGGAATGGAAACTTGAACACGCCAGAAACGTGAATAATGCGGTCAAAATTAAAAAGAAAAACTTATTTCGCACAAATCACATGTTTAGAAGTAATTATTTAGAATAATCGCCCATTTCCATTCGGACTTATCCTAAACGCGTAAGGCCCGGCCGCCATGCTCGTTCAGATGCGCAATCACCCTGGCCGCCATGTTTTGCAGTGGCACTACTTCATTGGTACCGCCGGCGGCAATGGCCTCTTTGGGCATGCCGAACACCACACAGGAAGCCTCGTCCTGCGCAAAATTGTAGGCACCCGCATTGTGCATACTCAACATACCTTGTGCGCCATCTTTGCCCATCCCGGTCAGAATCACTCCCACCGCGTTCTTACCGGCATGCGCTGCTGCTGACTCGAACAAAACATCGACCGACGGCCGGTGCCGGTTGACTGGCGGCCCCTGATCGAGTTGGGTCATGTAATTGGCACCGCTGCGAACCAGTCTAAGATGCGAATGTCCTGGAGCAATATAGGCATGTCCGGGCAGTATCCGTTCGCCGCCGGCGGATTCGATGACGGAGATCTTGCAAAGATTGTCCAGCCGCTGTGCGAACGATCGGGTAAACCCCTCCGGCATATGCTGCGTGATCAGAATCCCCGGACAATCGGACGGCATCTTTAACAGCACGTCCTTGATCGCTTCGGTACCGCCGGTGGAGGCACCGATGATGATCAGTTTTTCGCTACTGGCGAGCAGGTTGCGCATTTGTGGCAAGGGTCCGTCGCCGGACTTGCTGTCGCTGGCCGACGGCAACTTGCGTGGACGAATACTGGCTTTGGCGGCGGCGCGGATTTTGTCTGCGATCATGTCGGTATAGTCTTTCATACCGCTCTGAATCGACATCTTGGGCTTGGTGACGAAATCGACTGCTCCCAGCTCTAACGCACGCAAGGTAATTTCCGATCCTCGCTCGGTCAGAGAAGACACCATGACTACCGGCATAGGCCGCAAACGCATCAGTTTTTCGAGGAAATCCAGACCGTCCATTCTTGGCATTTCAACATCCAGCGTCAATACGTCCGGATTGGTCTGCTTGATCAGTTCGCGCGCGATGATCGGGTCAGGCGCAACGCCGACCACTTCCATATCAGGCTGGCTACTGATAATTTCTTTCATCAAGCCGCGGATCAATGCGGAGTCATCGACGATCAGTACTTTGATTTTCATTGTGCGTGTTATTTCATTCGTTCTGTGAACAGCAGGCGCTGCTTATTGCTTTGCCTGCTGCCGGGTTTGGTTGTTATTTCTAGCAATACGGTGAATGCCTGCCAGCAATAGCAGGGGACCTTATTTTTTACCGCGCCTGATGCCTGGAAGCCGTAACTTCAGCGACACCAGAAGAATCAACTGACAGGGCCAAATTTCATATCCCGAGGACAGCTTCGCAGTGCCGGATCATCGTACCGCCGCTAAAACAAATCGACCTCGCCACCAACCGGCTTGGTTTGCAGACGGCTGGCGTAATCCTGTTCCCTGTTGACCAGAGTATTGTTGTTCATCTGCTTGAGCTTCTTGACCAGTACCTTGCCGGTTCGCGGGAAAAAATAAACCTTGCGTGGATGGATATCGTTCAGATCTTCCGCAACCACTTTAATCTGCTCCGCCCGCAGAAAACTGCGCACGAATTGGGCGTTGCGTTCCCCGACGTTAATAGCGACGAAACCGCGCAATACATTGCCGCCGCCGAATACTTTGGCCTCCAGATTTT
Organism: Herbaspirillum sp. RTI4; assembly: GCF_034313965.1. Classification (NCBI taxonomy): domain Bacteria; kingdom Pseudomonadati; phylum Pseudomonadota; class Betaproteobacteria; order Burkholderiales; family Oxalobacteraceae; genus Herbaspirillum; species Herbaspirillum sp. RTI4. The sequence goes on along the minus strand of NZ_JAVIWQ010000002.1, from coordinate 1,786,599 downwards.
CACGCCGTGCGCCAGCCTTGAGCAAATCATTGATCAGCACTTCCATCGCATAGGTGCCGTAGCGCATCGATGCGGAAACCGGACTATCGGCGTCACCGCCATCGGGCAGCATGAAATGGTTCATGCCGCCGATGCCACTGACACGATCGCGGATGCAAGCCGATACGCAGGAGCCCAGCACCGTGACAATCATCATGTCCTTGTGCGTGAAAAAATATTCGCCAGGTAATATTTTGGCCGCTTCGCAATCGAAGGTACGGTCGTAATAAAAATTGGTCGCAAATTGCTCTTGATTTGCGCTAGTCATTATTTCCCCGTTCGCCGTGACGCTGCATTATTCAATTCGTAGACGGTCTTGCCTTTTAATTTAAAGGCGTCAGAGACATAGAGGAAATTTTCCGAATGTCCGGCAAACAACAAGGCATCTGGCTTCATCAACGGCACAAAACGGGACAGTATTTTCCCCTGGGTCGGCTTGTCGAAATAAATCATCACATTGCGGCAAAAAACCACATCGAACGGGCCACTGAGGGGCCAATCATTACCCAGCAAATTCAGTTGCTTGAAGGTGATCAGTTTGCGCAACTCGGGACGCATACGCACCATGCCCAACTGACCATCCTTGCCTTTCAGAAAAAATTTCTTGAGCCGTTCGGCCGACATTTTTTCAATTCGCTCCAGCGGATACACGCCATTTTCTGCAGTTGCCAGCACGTTCGTATCGATATCCGTCGCCACGATTTGCACCGGCGGCGTCATGCTGCCATAGGCTTCGCACAAGGTCATCGCAATGGAGTAAGGCTCTTCGCCGGTCGATGCGGCAGAACACCAGACGGTCATGCCATCCTTATGCGTTTTGGCGAAATCAGCCAGTACCGGAAAGTGATGCGCCTCACGAAAAAACGATGTCAGATTGGTCGTCAATGCATTGGTGAATGCCTCCCACTCGGAAGATTCGCGCTGTCGCTCCAGACTATCCAGATAGGTTACAAAAGAAGAAACGCCCAGCGCGCGCAAACGACGCGCCAGCCGGCTATAGACCATTTCCTGCTTGCTATCGGCTAGTGCAATCCCCGCCCGGTCATAAATCAGACTACGCACACGCTCAAAATCGCGGGCTGTAAAATCGAATTCCTTACCTGTGTCCGATTTGCCGTGCTGTGTTGACGTCAAGTTGCCATCCCTTACCGATAAGTATTGCAATTTTTAGTATCTATACGACTCGCATGATCGCATCATCCACTAACAAACAACGCTAGGTCAAGCGCCGGGAAGAAAGAGATTTGCCCTGCCGAAATGCCAATTCCAGAGGAGGCGGATACAGTTATATCCGATAGGCTGGGAGCGAATGACTGCCCTGCCATCACCCACGTCTATCGGCTTTTACACCGCGGTCTGATTTACAGTGCGGGAACCGGATCGCTCTGCTATAATCTTGCGTTCGTCGGGGCGTAGCGCAGCCTGGTAGCGTACTTGCATGGGGTGCAAGGGGTCGAGTGTTCGAATCACTCCGTCCCGACCAATAGATTTGAAGAGGAATTTAAAGAGAAATTTAAAGCGCGATTTGAGATTTGAAGATAGCGCTTTGCTGAAAGCCGGAGAAATCCGGCTTTTTCTTTTTTAGCGCCACCTCTTGAATCGGGACGCTGCAGCAGGAAAACGATTAATCCAACTAATCGCGTGCCAACTGCGATTCTCAAACGACAACCGCTCGCTTGATATGCAGGCCAGCCGGCTCACCGCCCGCCACCCACTTCGCTACTCGCTTCACCACTCATTTCCCCAGAAGCAGCAGACTCTCATTCCAATCTGCCTGCCATTCCAGTAAAAAATCATGCGTGGCAAACGCTCTTTTAAGATGCGACATCGGCACGCGGTAGACCTCGTTCAATCCCAGCGCCAAAGTCACCGGATTCCACTCGATTTTGTTCTTTGCTTTTTTGGTCGTCGCTTTGATCCTGGAGCCCTCGTCGCCAAACAGGCCATCGCCGCTGACCAGCGCCTGCTCCATATCCATTTTTAGCAAAGCAGAAAACGCCAGCAATACCTGCTTTTTATTAATGCCCATCTGCGATTCCGTTGCGCCCTCGGTGATGACCGGTTCCGGGTTTAACGCCGATTTTAGCGCCGCTTCAGAGGCGTGCTTAAGCTTGCCGGCAAGCCGCTCCAGATCCTTCTTCATGAAACGCAGCGCATCCAATTCCCGTCGAAATCCCGGCGATTTGAGTTGCGTCACGATCTTGTACGCGTCTTTGGTGGTGGTGATGAGCACATCCGCACTACCGGCGACGATACGCGCGATGTCGCCCTCAAAAAAAATCGGCGCGGCATAACCGCCGTTCGCATCGCCGAACAGCTCCGGGTAATCCGCATCGTAGTCCAGCCAGACGAAGGGAGTAAGGCCCTCTCCGATCAGACTCGCCAGGGTCCACGAGGTCCCGGTTTGCTGCGCCAACCAGTCACAAGCCTGCGCCGTTGTAGCCCGGTAAGGGAGTTCGGTGATAGCCATTTCTTCTTTCAGATATCCGCTTAATCGCTGCGCAGGAGGGTATCGAAAGAGATAGCCGGTGGCAAGCCATTTAGCGCGGTATCAAGGGCACTATCCGCCATCACTATCCGCCATCACTAATCGCGGCAATCGCCTCAACAAGCGAATTCATTGCGATCCACCGCATTGCGAAGACACATAAAAAAAGCCGGACATGCCGCCCGGCCTTTTTATTCCTACTCACTTTTGCCAGAGGCTTTCACCTCAGGCATCCGTTTTAAACCTACCATCAGGCAGCAACCGCTTCCTGTACCTGCTCCGCCGGTGCCGACGTGCGGATCAAATGGTCAAAAGCACTCAAGGCAGACTTCGAACCCTCACCCATAGCGATGATGATCTGCTTGTACGGTACCGTCGTCACATCGCCGGCAGCGAACACACCCGGTACCGAAGTCTGGCCGCGCGCATCGATTTCGATTTCACCACGCGGGCTGAGCGCCACCGTACCTTTGAGCCAGTCGGTATTCGGCAACAAACCGATTTGCACGAAAATCCCTTCCAGCTCGACCGTGTGCGACTTGCCGCTAGGACGATCGGTGTAGACCAAACCATTAACACGCTTGCCGTCGCCGGTCACTTCGGTGCTGAGCGCTTGCGTGATCACGGTCACGTTCGGCAGACTGTGCAACTTGCGCTGCAACACGGCATCGGCACGCAATTGGCTATCGAATTCCACCAGCGTGACATGGGCAACGATACCGGCCAGATCGATCGCTGCTTCGACGCCGGAATTACCGCCGCCGATGACCGCAACGCGCTTGCCTTTGTACAGCGGACCATCGCAGTGCGGGCAATAGGCAACACCGCGATTGCGGTATTCCGTTTCGCCCGGCACATTCATTTCGCGCCAGCGCGCACCGGTCGCCAGAATCACGGTTTTGGCCTTCAGGCTGCCACCATTTGCCAACTGGATTTCGATCAGATCGCCCGGCACCAGTTTGCTGGCGCGTTGCAGGTTCATCACATCGACGTCGTATTCCTTGACGTGCTGTTCCAGCGCGGCAACCAGCTTAGGTCCTTCGGTTTCCTTGACCGAGATGAAATTCTCAATCCCCATAGTGTCGAGCACCTGGCCGCCGAAGCGTTCTGCCAGCACGCCAGTGCGGATGCCTTTGCGTGCGGCATAAATGGCGGCCGAAGCACCGGCCGGGCCACCGCCGACAATCAACACATCAAACACGTCTTTTTTCGACAGTTTGGCCGCGTCACGCGTAGCCGTACCGCTATCGAGCTTGGCCAGAATTTCTTCCAGTCCCATACGACCCTGGCCTAATACCTGACCGTTCAGAAACAGCGTTGGTACCGCCATGATCTGACGCGCATTGACTTCGTCCTGGAACAAAGCGCCGTCAATCATCACGTGCCGGATGCGGGGGTTAATCACTGCCATCAGATTGAGCGCCTGAACGACTTCAGGGCAGTTCTGGCAGCTCAGCGAGATATAGGTTTCAAACAGGTAGTCGCCATCCAACTGACGGATCTGCTCCAGCACTTCGGCATCGGCTTTAGGCGGATGGCCACCGGCCTGCAACAGCGCCAGTATCAGCGAAGTGAATTCATGTCCCATAGGGATACCGGCAAAACGGATACCCATGTCGCTACCGATGCGGTTGATCGCAAAGGAAGGCTTGCGTTGATCGTCGTCGCGGCTTTCAGTCAGCGTAATGAGCGTGGACAGACCCTGAATCTCTTGCAGCAGACTCAGCATTTCCTGCGACTTTTCACCATCATCCAGGGACGCGGTGATCTCGATTGGCAGAGTGACTTTTTCGAGATAGGTTTTTAATTGATTCTTGAGGTTGACATCCAGCATGATTGGCTCGCTTCACAAAAAATTAACATTCAAGGAATCTCTGATTCGTCTGCTGCGCGATGCTCTCTCAGAGCCGCACTTTCTGCCTTGAGCTTGCACCGCTCGCTGCGCTTATTCAGACATCCCTCAGGGATAGGGGGGCGTGGTACCACCGCCGGGTCAGCCTGTGACTTTTTCGGCAACTCAAGCTGATCGGGGAGTGGCGCTGCGTTTAAGGGATAGTGCTGCGCGTCATGCCTTGTGCATGACGCGCGGATCTAACTACTGTTACTAAAACTACAACTACGGTTACTGCATTGCTTGCTGCTTAGATCTTGCCGACCAGATCCAACGATGGAGCCAGTGTTTCTGCACCTGGAGTCCACTTGGCTGGGCAGACTTCACCCGGATGCGAAGCAACATACTGTGCAGCCTGGACTTTACGCAGCAGTTCGCTGGCGTCACGGCCAATACCGTTGTCATGGATTTCGCACAGCTTGATTTCGCCTTCTGGATTGATGACGAAAGTGCCGCGCAGTGCCAGACCTTCTTCTTCGATCATGACGTCAAAATTGCGTGTCAGCAAACCAGTTGGATCAGCAATCATCGGGTAAGTGATTTTGCCGATGGTGTCGGAAGTGTCGTGCCAGGCTTTGTGGGTGAAATGCGTGTCGGTGGAAACGCTATAGACTTCAACGCCGAGCTTCTGGAAAGTAGCGTAGTTGTCAGCCAGATCGCCCAGTTCAGTTGGGCAAACGAAAGTGAAATCGGCTGGGTAAAACACGACGACAGACCATTTGCCCTTCAGGTCAGCATCGGTAACGGTAACGAACTTGCCGTTATGAAAGGCGTTGGCGGTAAATGGCAGAACTTTAGTGTTGATCAAAGACATGGGGACTCTCTCTGTGGTTGGTTAATCGAAGTGCATGAACGAATCATAGCCACAATCCAATCATCCGTAAATTTAATTGATTTAATAAAAGCGATAGCTTTAGTGTATGAGTCGCGCAGGACTGCATTTCCACTTGGTTTCCCTGCTTTTGCAGGAAAACTAAATCTACTCATTCACTGGCGACGATTTGGACGCGATAAGAACATGCTGTTCTACAGTAACACCGAATGACGAAAGGCAACGCCGGAGCGCCGCTTCCACGGGGAGGGGACATTTGATTTTCAGCCGGAGCTTGCCGCAAGGAAATTTCCTGCGGTACACGATAGCCTTGGACAACAAGAATCCGCAGCGATTATTGATATTGCCGGGCAAACTCTTCAAACCCGGCAATGGGTAAAGGACGGCAGAAATAATAGCCCTGATACAAGTGGCAACCAGCCCCTGCAAGGAAATCACGCTGCGCCTTGTTTTCCACCCCTTCGGCGATCACGCCCAGGCCAAGACTCTGCCCCAGCGTCACGATGGTCTTGGCAATGGCAGCATCATTGGGGTCTACCAGCACATCACGCACAAACGACTGATCGATCTTCAACTGATCCAGCGGTAGACGTTTCAGATAGGAAAGCGAAGAGTAACCGGTGCCAAAATCGTCCAGCGAAAACACCACGCCCTGCGCTTTGAGCTCATACATCTTCTGGATGATGTCCTCGACATTGTCCACCAGCAAGCTCTCGGTCAGTTCGACTTTCAGGCGGCTTGGATTCGCACCGTTCTGCGCGAGGATGGCCAATACCTTGGCAACGAAATCCGGTTCTCGAAACTGTTGCGCGCTGACATTGACGGCCAGTGTCATCTCCGCCATGTCGCGTTGATTCGCCCACAGCGCCAACTGGCGACACGCCGTTTTCAGCACCCAATTCCCCAGCGGCAAGATCAAACCGGTTTCTTCCGCCAGCGGAATAAAATCGGCCGGAGATACCAGTCCTCGCTCAGGGTGCTGCCAACGCACCAATGCCTCAGCACCCACAACACGGCCGCCGTCGGCCACCTGCGCCTGATAGTACAAAACAAACTGATTCGCTTCGATGGCCTTGCGCAGACCGGCCTCCAGCTCTGCCCGCGCCAGCACAATCGTTTGCATGGTCGGATCGAAGAAACGCAGGGCGTTGCGACCGGTTTCCTTTGATTTGTACATCGCCAGATCGGACTGCGTCAGGAGGTCGTCAATCGACGTTGCCTGTCCTTTGAACAAGGTCGCGCCAATGCTTGCCGTACTACGGTATTCGACACCGTCCAGAGAATATGGCACACCGAGAATGGACAGAATTCTCTCGCCCACAGCCTTAGTCTGATTGGCCGCCTCGCTCGGAATTCCTTTCAGATTTTCCAGTACCACCACAAACTCATCCCCCCCTATTCGCGCCACCGTATCGTCTTCCTGGACAGCGTTCAGGAGGCGATGCGCCACTTGCTGCAACAGCAGATCGCCCTTGCCATGGCCCAGCGTATCGTTGAGTGTCTTGAAATGATCGAGGTCGATACACAGCAAAGCGCCACCGCTTTCATTGCGAACGCTCAGCGCCATGGCTTGCCGGATGCGGTCTGCCAGCAAAGTCCGGTTGGGCAAACGGGTGAGCGCATCAAAGAAGGCCAGCTCGCGAATCCGCTCTTCGGCCATCTTCCGCTCGCTAATATCATGATGCGTAGCGACATAATGGGTGACGTCGCCGCCGTCCCCTTTCACCGACGAGATGGTGAGCCATTTCGGATACTGCTCGCCATTTTTACGGCGATCCCAGATTTCTCCTTTCCATACGCCAGTGGTGCGGATGGACAGCCACATAGCGTCGTAAAAAGCGGCATCATGCCGGTCGGATTTAAGCAGTTTCGGTGTCTGACCGATGACTTCCTCGGCAGAGTAGCCGGTATCCTCGATGAATCCCCGGTTCACGCGCAGTATCTTGAGCTGCGCATCGGTAATCATGATGCCCTCCTCCGAATCGAAGGCAAATGCGGCAATGCGCAGTTCTTCCTCCACCTGTTTGCGCTCGGTAATATCGCGGCCGCTGGAACGAAAGCCGGTCACAATGCCGTTCGCATCGAGCGTAGGAGCCCAGGACACGGAAAGCCAGATCAGACGCTGGTCCCTATGAACAATCCGCAACTCCAGATCGTCCAGACGAAATCCTTGCAATCCCTTGCTAAATTCCAGCGAGATACGTGACAGGTCTTCCGAATACAACAGGCTGCCGAGCAAATCAGGCATGGCCATGCATTCTTCCACCGAATATCCGGTATAGGCTTTTACCGAAGGATTGATCCAGCGTGGCTTGCCATCGAGCCCCCACCAGATTTCCCAGTTAACAGTGGCATCGGCAATGGCCCGGAACTGCTCTTCGCTGGCGCGTAATTCCTTGGTCATGCCTGCCGCAAATTCGAGGGTTCGATTCCGACTCGACAAAATTAACCAGGCCAACAGCGAAAGCAACACAGTCAGGCTGATGCCGGTAAACGCAATAATGTATTCAGAATTCCGGCCGTAACGACTGCTGAAATCATCCAGCGCGCTCAGGGAAAGCGTCCAGTTATGTCCACCGATCACCAGGTATTCATTGGCCGATAGCGTCGTGGCGGGAGTTTTTCCCTTGGCGGAATTGTAAAAAGGAATGGCGGCAGACGATTCGACACCATCGTAAATAGCAAACACGAGGCCTGGCAATTGATTGCCGTACAAACTGTCCATCACATCTTTGATGCGGAAAGAGAGATACGCCCAACCGAGCAGACTGGCGCGACGCTGATCAATGCTGTCATGCGGCTTGCCGGGGGCAAAAATGGGTTGGTACATGATGAAACTGGGCTTGAATTCTTCGCTCTTATCGGCCGCCAGTCTGACTCGCCCGGAAATAGTGGACATGCCAGAATCGCGCGCATGTTCCATGGCGAGCCGTCGGACAGGATCCGACCAGGGATCGAAACCGACCAGCGCATCGTTGACGCCGCCACTCGGCTCGCGTTGCGTCACAGGGGCATAGTTGTCGCGCACACCATCGGGCTTGACCGCATAGTCCTTGATACCAAGCTGCCGCATACGGTCTACATGGGCGTTTTTTTCCGCAGCAGGAATCCATCTGTTGACGCTGACTGCCTGGATACCGAGATAATTGGATTCCATATTCAGCGCATCAACATATTCGTGGAGAGCCGTTCCCTCCAACTTACCGGTCGCATTCACCAGCCCCTGCACGCCGCGCAGCATGTCCGCATAGGAGGCCATGCGCTGTTCGACACGGGCCACCGTTTCGCGCATGGAAAACTCAAACTGGATGCGTACATCGTCACGAGAAGCTTCCCGCTCGTGTTCCCAGGCGCCCCCCGTAACAATGAGTCCCGCCACCAAAATGCCAGCGGGTGGCAGAAACCGCCTCACCCAGCTCATTTCACCACCAGCATGCCGACCATGGCATTTGCCTGCGCCGAAGAAAAATATTTGCCAAAAATGTGCCGAACGGTGCCGTCAGCACGCATGCCATTGACCAGCTCGCGCCATTTTTTTTGTTCCTCCTCCGACAGCGCGGCCTTCGACATAATCAACCCGTGCGGCACCGCCGGATCATTCAGCTCGATTACCCTCGTCATGCCCCGGATATTTTTTTGTTCCAGTGCAGGGTAATCAAACGGCTCCATGATCATTCCCTGAATCTGGTTCAGCGCCAGCGCCTCATACAGCGGGGCAAGTCCGGTGGACTGACTGACGCGATTTTCCGACTGCAGCCGGTCAACCAGGCGATTGGCAGATTCACTATAGCGAAAACTGCGAATCACGCCGAGCCGGAACCGATTGCTGCGCTCGAACTCAGCCAGCTGCCGCGCATCGGTATCCTTGCGCACTAATAAATAATATTTATTGCTGAAATACCAGGCGAATGCCGCAAAGTGATGACGCTTTTCGTTGGCAATACCGGACAGGCTGAAATCGAGCGCACCGGACTCAATCAATTGCCAGATCCGATCACGCGACATAAGGCTGACGCTAAATTTACAACCGCTGCGACGAATCAGTTCGTCGGCAAAATCTTTGTCGATACCCGCATCTGTCGCGGCCGAATAGAGCAAACCGTGATCGTGCAGGGCGAGCGTAAAGGAACGGGAACAGTCAGGGCTGGCCGCAAATGCGTTAGCAATGCCACACACCATCAATAAGGCACTCGCCATGTAAACTCGGATCACTATGCTGCCCTATCGATAAAAAATGCCTAATTCAATATAGCCTTATTTTAGTTGCACTATAGAAATTTTTCGAGATAATACAAGATACAGATGGAGAATGAAAGAATCTTCACTGAATTTTGCCCGGCGAGGTAAATCCAGGTAAAAGCTGACTCATCCGTAAGCATCCCTTGGGCATTCCTTAAGCATCCTTAAGCATCCTTAAGCATCCCTGTCTTGAAATGACACCTCGCAGCAGCTTTATCAGCAACATCAGCCCCCCTTCAGGGCAAAAAAAATAGCATGTCACCATGCTATTTTTTCATTCCACTCCGGGGGGAGGTTTAGTGATCGTTCTGCAAATAGCTGGCGTGCTTAGGCAGACGCAAACTGACCAGGAACACAATCGCCATCATCGCCGTCACGTACCAATAAAAAGTAGATTCCATCCCGACCGACTTCAAGCCCAGCGCCACATACTCCGCCGAACCGCCGAAAATGGCATTGGCCACGGCGTAAGAAAGTCCGACTCCCAGCGCGCGCACCTCGGTCGGGAACATTTCCGCCTTCACGATGCCGCTGATCGAGGTGTAAAAACTCACGATGAGCAGCGCCAGCACAATCAGCGAGCCGGCAATGAACGGGCTAGTCACTCCTTGCAACGTACTCAGAATCGGCAAGGTCGCCACCGTACCCAGCGCGCCGAACAAGAGCATGTTTTTCCTGCGGCCGATGCGATCCGACAAAGCGCCGAACACCGGCTGCATGCACATGTACAGAAACAGGCAAATGGTCATGACGTTGCTGGCGGTCTTGATCGTCATCCCGGCCGAATTGACCAGATACTTTTGCATGTAGGTGGTGAACGTGTAGAAAATCAGCGAACCGCCGGCGGTGTAACCGAGTACGGTACAAAATGCCGCTTTGTGATGTTTGAACAATTCTGCAATGCTGCCGGCCGCCTTGTTACTGCGCGACTCGGCAGTCGTCGTTTCCTGCAAGGTACGGCGCAACAGCAGTGCCACGACTGCGGTTACCGCGCCCAGCACGAAAGGAATACGCCATCCCCATGCCTTTAGTTCAACATCAGTCAGCAGCTGCTGCAAGATCACCACGGTGAGCACCGCCAGCAACTGGCCGCCGATCAGCGTCACATATTGGAACGAAGAAAAAAATCCGCGCTGTCCGCGCATAGCGACTTCACTCATGTAAGTAGCCGTCGTACCGTATTCGCCACCGACCGACAAACCCTGAAGCAAGCGTGCCAGCAGCAAGAACAGCGGCGCAGCGGCACCAATGCTGGCATAAGTCGGCAAACAGGCGATCACCAGAGAACCGGCGCACATCATGACGACCGAAATCACCATCGAAGTTTTGCGACCATGACGGTCAGCGATACGGCCAAACAACCAGCCGCCGATAGGACGCATCAGGAAACCAGCGGCAAACACCCCAGCGGTATTGAGCAATTGCACAGTCGGATCGGATTTCGGGAAAAACGCTGGCGCAAAGTAAATTGCGCAGAAAGCATAGATATAAAAATCGAACCATTCGACCAGATTGCCTGACGAGGCGGCAACAATAGCGAAGATGCGTTTGCGCTTTTCTTCTGGCGTGTAAGGCTTCAGTGTCTCGGACATAAAGGGAGTCTCTTTCTATAGATGGCATTTCAATGGACGTACTACGTCCGAATAACTGTCGCGCAGTGTCCCAATTTCAGAATCGATTGTCGTCCGTAAGGACGACGAATGCGTATACGTATATTTACTTACGGCGTATTGACGTTCATTAGCTAACGAAACGCCATAGATTTCAAGGAAATCTGCCTGATTACAAAATAGTCGTAGACTACACAGCCCCTCTTGCGGAAGAACCACAACGCAAGCATGCGATCCGGCGACAAGAAAATGCCGCCAAGCAATGACCATCACTCCCTTCACCGTTTCCTCCGGGAAGAGAAAACGGCTTGACTCAACTGAGGAACAACACCCCCCATGCTTACCATGACCACCCTGATTGCCTCCGCCGCCATCATCGCCGCACTTTGCCCGACGGGAAAATTGCGCGCCTCCATCAACACCGGCAATCCCATCCTCGCCCACCTTAACGCCAACGGCCAGCCCGAAGGCGTTTCCGTCGATCTGGCACGCGAATTAGCCCGCCGGCTCAAGGTCGATGTGGAATTGAAGGTGTTCGATACCGCCGGAAAATCCGTCGAAGCCGTCAGCAAAGACCAGGCCGATATCGGCTTTTTTGCCATCGACCCGATTCGCGGCGCAGAGATCGCCTTCACCGCACCTTATGTCCTGATCGAAGGCTACTATCTGGTACCAAACGCCTCACCCATCATGAGCAATGCAGCGGTCGACCAATCTGAAAACCGTGTCGTCGTGGGTCTGGGCAGCGCATATGACCTCTTTCTGACGCGGGAACTGAAGCAAGCGCACATCGTCCGCGCCCCCTCCTCGCCCACCGTCGTCAGTACCTTCATCGAACAACAAGCCGAAGTCGCCGCCGGAGTGAAGCAGCAACTGGAAGCCGATGCGCAACGCCTGGGCGGCCTGCGCCTGCTCAACGAACGCTTCATGGAAATCCAGCAAGCCATGGGATTACCCAAAACGCGCGGAGAAGAAGCCGCCGCTTACTTACGCACCTTCATTCAGGAAATGAAAGCATCCGGCTTCGTCGATGAGGCATTGAAACGGCATGGCATCGAGGGCGCCTCGGTAGCGCCGGTCTGATACCGATTGGTTGACGATCAAGCGCATGGATTTTCCTTATCTGCACAGAAACCTCGTGGCAAGCGCACAAGCTCCGGGTAAAAATCGCAACTGCATTTGAATCGGATGCACACTGCTCACTGCCGCCCGGCTTGCAGCCGGATCCTTCGATACGGAGCTCACGCTCCTGCTCAGGACGAACGGGTCGCGCCAGTGGACGATGTGTGCTTGGCGCAATCAGCCGCAAGTGGTGTATCAGCTTGAGGCAAAGGGAACCGTTCGTCCTGAGTAGGGATGAAATCCCGTATCGCAGGACCCGGCTGCAAGCCGGTAGAACAGCGTTACGCCGTGCAAGAGCCCTCCCCCACGCACTCGTGGCAAGCGCACAAGCTCCGGGTAAAAATCGCAACGGTATTTGAATCGGATGCACACTGCTCACTGCCGCCCGGCTTGCCGCCGGATCCTTCGATACGGAGCTCACGTTCCTGCTCAGGACGAACCGGTCGCGCCAGTGGACGATGTGTGCTTGGCGCAATCAGCCGCAAGTGGTGTATCAGCTTGATGCAAAGGGAACCGTTCGTCCTGAGTAGGGATGAAATCCCGTATCGAAGGACCCGGCTGCAAGCCGGTAGAACAGAGTTACGCCGTGCAAGAGCCCTCCGACCCACACACAACAGCAGAACCGCTGAGTAAGCGTAGCGAGCGACGCCAGGTCAGGGTAAGAAGCGCAGCCGTACTTGAGTACGGCGACGATTTTGAATCCTTGCCGCCCTGAGATTGCACCGCGCAGTAGCTTACTCAGCGGTTCCAAGGTGGTGGTCGCGCATGAAGCGGTCTAACTCGGTTGGGTTGGAAACGTCGAGCTTGGCGTACACCTTTGCGCGGTGCGCTTCTACCGTGCGCACCGCCGATTGCAGCGCCAGCGCGATGTCTTTATTGTGCGGGCCTTCCCTGACCAGACTGGCGACTTCCTTTTCTTTGGGCGTGAGCGTCTGCCAGCGCGCTTGCGCCGCGCGCGTGAGCGGCAATCTGGCTGCCACTTCCGCCGCCGCCTGAAGCGCTTGCGCGACATGGTCGAGCAAGGTCACATCGTCACAGGGCTTGACCAGCCAGCCGAAAGCGCCTTTTTTAGTGGCTTCCACCGCCATGCCTATATCGCCATGCCCGGACAGAAACAGCACCACCAGCGGGCTATTGCGCTGACGGAGCGCATCGAACACCTGAAGTCCGCTAATCCCAACCATCCGTAAATCCAGAATGACGCAGCCGCAACGCTCCAGATCGGCAGAAGCGAGGAATGCCTCGCCTGACTCGAACAACTGCACCTGGTAGCTGCGCGAGGCGAGCAAATAGACCAGTCCTTTGCGCACGGCCTCGTCGTCGTCCACGACATACAAAATCAAATTATTGGTATTCGGAATGCTGACGTTCATGCCGCTCCTTTCAACTGGAAGGTAAAGACCACGCCGCCGTCTGCGCGGTTATGAAAATTCAATTGCCCGCCGTGGCGTTCCACAATCGTGCGGCAAATATTGAGACCGAGCCCAAGACCATCGGCCTTGGTGGTGAAGAAGGTGTCGAACACTTTATCGGCAAGGTCGGCAGCAATCCCCGGCCCGCGGTCGGAAATGGTGACGACGACGACGGCCTCAACCTGTCGCGCGGCGATCTCGATTTCGCGCAGATGCGGTACGGTGTTCTGCATGGCATGCACGCTGTTGAGCACCAGATTGAGCACCAGTTGTTCCAGCAGCACGCGGTCGCCGGAAACCAGCGGCAGCGATGCGTCTATCCGCACAATGATTTTGATGCGATGACGGCGAATTTCGGCATTCAGCAGCGCCAGCGCGTTGTTGACGATTTCTTGCAACTGGCACTGCTCGGCCCCTTGCGTCCTCGGCCGCACAAACCCGCGTATCCATTGCACGATCTCGGCGGCGCGTTGGGTTTGGGCGGTGATTTCGTTGAGGCTGCTGACCAGCATGGCCTGATTACCCAACTCTTCAAAGCGCTTCGCCGCGCTGGCAAAACTGCCCAGCGCCATGAGTGGCTGATTCAGTTCATGCGCCAGCGTGGAGGCCATTTCACCCAGACTGGCCAGACGCTGCGCATGCTGCAACTGCTCAGTCTGCTCGCGCTCCCGGGTTTCCGCCCGTTTTTGGGCGGAGATATCCACCACCGAACTCATCCAGCCAAAGTGCTTGCCGGTGACATCGATCAGCGGTGCCATGTACACCATGGAGTACACGTCGTGCCCGTCGCGATGGCGTATGCGCGACTCGTATCCTGTGGCAGCGGCCTGCCCGCTCAGGGCGGCATCATTGTCGCGCCAGTGTTTTTCCATATCGTCAGGATGCCAGTAGGGATAGGGCGGCAAGCGGCCGACCAGTTCATCCACTGAGTAACCGGTCATCTCGCACAAAGCAGGATTGACGTAGATGATGCGGCCCTCCAGATCGCGCGCCCGCATCCCGACCAGCAAAGAATCTTCCATTGCTTTGCGAAAGGCATGCGCCTGCCCCAGTTCCTGCGTGCGCTGGCGCACACTCACTTCCAGCTCGCGCCGGGCGTCGCGCTGTTCGACGAAGCGGCGTTCCCGCAGTTGCAAATACAGTCCCAATAACATCAGCAGGCCAGCGCCCATGCACGCCAGCATCCAGGCGCGATTGCGGGCATAGGTGACGACGGCGTAATCGGTGGTGACGGTGAGCGTCCAGCCCAGTTCAGGCAGCAACTCATCGACGGCGAGAAAGCGGCGCGGATGTCCATTGATGCTGGTTTTCAATTCGTAGCCCAGCTGGTCCTGCATCTGCCTGACCGCCCACGGTATGACCGGAAAAGTTCGGTAGAGGCCATACACATCGTGGCTTCGTATCCACTCGAGATCGTCGCTGCTCAAAGCCTTGGCCGCGCGATACATCCAGCTCGGTTCGGAGCCGAGAAAGAAAACCCCCTTGGCATCGGCCAGCATGATGGGCGCATCGGCGTTGGACCAGGTTTCCTGGATGGCGCGCAAACTTACTTTGACCGCGACGACCCCGATCACCGCCCCGTTCCGGCGCACGGGCGCAGACATGAACAGACCCGGCTCTCCGGTCGTTTTACCCACGCCGTAAAACTGGCTGCGGCGGCCCTCAAGGGCGTCGCTGGTGTACGGACGATTAGCGTAATCCTGGCCCACGAAGCTCTGCGCCGTATTCCAGTTGCTGGAAACCAGCGTATTGCCTTCGCGATTCATCACGTACAGGGCGTCGGACCCGGCGCTCCGGTTAATCTCTTCCAGATAATGATTGGCTTTTCTTTTGGTCTCAGGATCGAGAGGGGAAACAAGCGCAGCAATGACTTCGGGATGACGCGCTGCCGTGAATGGCAGGTAGTTATATTTGGCGGCCGCGCCGCGCAAAGCCAGCGTGTGAATTTCGATGGAGCGATGCAGCGAGTCGAGCTGAGTCTGCGCCTCGTTATACGCTGCCAACTGGCCAAGCCAGAAAATCAGTCCCAGCAGCGCCAGAACGAAAAGCGGCCAGAAGACCTTGCGAATGCGCAGGGGTCTGATGGTCACGACGGCTCTGATGGCTCTGATGGCTCTTATAGCTCTTATGGCTCTTATGGCTCTTATGGCTCTTATGGTGCCGATAGTCATGGGTACGAACTGGAGTTCATTGTTGGCCTGCCTGTCAAAATCCGCTTCCGCATGTCTTACGCCACTATCAGACAAGGCCCTCTGTCCGACAGAAGACGATACGGCTATTGTTGATCATCACTGCCGTTACGGCCTCGAAAACCGCCCGGCCAACGTCCCTTCCGCCACTCTCCCGAGCAAGGAATCCCGCATGAACAAGTCTGTCCCCAGTCCAGCGAAATACGATAGCGCCAGCGAAATCACGCTGGACGATGCCAATGAAATGTCCTTCCCTGCCAGCGACCCTATCTCTGCGTCGAACATCACGCGAATAGATAAAGCCCCGGAAATGGCACCCGCAGCGGAAGACCATCCGATCAGTAATCAGGTCGATCATATTGAAGCGCAGGAGTAGGTCTCCCCGGCTTACCCGCCAGACAAAAAACCTTGGCGAGTAAGCCGGCGCAAAAAGATAAGGTCGCGTCAGGACCCGAAAAATTCGCGCATCATGAAAGCTTCCAGCCCGGCGGTATCCTGTTGGCGCGCCGACAAGCCGACCACCTTGCCCAGCCGTTGCGATTCCCAGTTGAAATCGCCTGAATAATGTTTGCGTATGATGACGATCATGCTCCTGATGATGGCCAGTTCAACATTGCCATCCGGCCCGGCATCGACTTCAATCGACTGCACCTGACTATTGTTACGGTCGTTGGTCCAGCCGCGGAAGGTATAGCGCGCCAGACGCGGCCCTTTGCTCGTGACCTGGAATATGCCGTTGGTACCGCCATTGGCTTTACGCTTTTGGAAATTGATATTGGCGCTCGCAATCTCATTGGCCGAAGGCCCTGCCTCAGCCGCTCTGGCAGCGGCATTCTCCTGCGCGGCGGACGATTCGGCCGATTGTCGTCGTTCTCGCGAGGCGTTGACCATGGTCGACATATCCATATCAGGAGTAATGTCGCTTCTGGAGGTCGGCGCAGACACCGCCGCCTTGCCCGGCATTTCGAACCGTGAATTGGCTTTTTTCTCTGCCAGCAACGGCCGTTTGGTCGCCGTCGGTTTTTTCGGTGCTGGCTTGGGGGCAGGGTCCGGCTTGGGCGTTTCGGGCTGCTTCGCCGGTTTGCGGGGCGGCGAGACTAAAGAAACTTCCAGCGGACCTTGCGGCGTCTGCTCATTCGTCCCCTGGGTCTGCGGCGTGGCCAGATGAATCAACATGAAAAGGGACGCATGCACCAGAATCGAAAGGGCAATACCGCCGCCGACGCGCCAACGCGCGCGACGCTCTTCCAGGCTCAGAGTGGCGGGTTTAAACATCTTCATGAGGGATAACTACACTCTCGGTATCCGGCGGGTGCAAACAGCATCAACGCTCCATAGGGCCGGCAAGGGAAGGAAAATCAGTCTTCGTGTGTGAATGGAATTTTAAGGGACTGCGAGCAAGTGCCTTCTGCCCACCTCATCGCAGAACCATCCTGTTTTTTTTGTTACGTCTGTAGTGTCTGGCTATCACCGTTCCAGCTGCTTTCAGCCCAGAATGCATGATTGCTCCATGCATCACACCACAGTTCACATCCCCTTATTGAAAGAGAAATGTCATGAAAAAAATTCTTGCCATCCTGGCTCTCAGCGCGGCAGCCGCCGGGTTTACCGCCAACGCCTCCGCCGCACAAGTATCGGTTGGCGTTTATGCTGGTGCACCAGCGCAGTATTATAGTCCGTCCCCGGTAGTTTATGCCCCGCCCCTGGCCTATTATCGCCAAGCGCCTGTTTATGCGGGTCCGGGCTGGCGTGAACGGCGCGATCGACGCGAATGGCGCGAACGTCAATGGCGACGCGATCGTGACCGCCGTAACCACCGTCGGCATGGCCGCGGTCGACACTGACCAAACCGGGCCGCGACTCTTTCCCGCATCGACTCCGGGAAACAGCCGCAGCAGGAAAAACATATAATCCGGCTTTGCATGGACAACACGGCAAGCGACGGCTTGCCGTCGATGTCTTAACAGCGTCCTGCGCATTCTCTGTTTTTCCAAGGAAAAGAGTCATGGCCGTTTTCAGCCCCGCTATTGCCACTAGCGTCGTCGCCCCCGTCATCGTCATTGCCCCCGACTCATTCAAAGGTTCGTTGAGCGCGCAACAGGTTGCCGCCGCCATCGGCGAGGGCATCCTGCGCGCCCTCCCCGATGCGGTCGTGCGCCTATGTCCGATTGCCGATGGTGGCGAAGGTACGCTCGATGCGTTGATGCACGCCGGCGGTGAAGTCCTGCGCCTTCCGGTGCGCGGTGCCGGCGGCGCGCCGATTCTGGCAGCGGCCGGTGTACTGAGCGACGGCAGCGCCGTCATCGAATCGGCAGAAATCGTCAGCCTCACCGACCCGGTCGGAACGGCTGTTAGCGTTGAAAACCGCAGCACCTTCGGCATCGGCGACGCTCTGCTGTCGCTAATGGACAAAGGCCAGCGGCGGTTTTTAATCGGACTCGGCGGCAGCAGCACCAATGACGCCGGCATGGGCATGCTGCACGCGCTCGGCATCCGGCTCTACGATAGCCAAGAGCATGAGCTCGCGCCGATTCCCTCCGAATTAGCCCGACTGGCGAGAATAGACGCCAGTGGCCTGGACAAGCGCATCCCCGAACTTGAACTGGTTGCCATGTCCGACGTCAACAATCCCTTGTGCGGACCGACCGGCGCCACCGCCGTGTTCGGCCCTCAAAAAGGCGTTTTGCCGGAACAAGTCAAACCACTCGATGCATCACTGGCCCACTTCGCCAGCCTGCTGCAAACGGCAATGGGACGTCAGGCGGCAGACCTGCCGGGAGCCGGCGCGGCCGGCGGCATCGGTTTTGGTTTGCTGATGTTAGGAGCGCATTTTGAATCGGGCGCGGAAACCGTCGCCAACCATATCGGCCTGGATGCCGCCCTCAGCGGTGCGGACTGGCTTATTACCGGCGAAGGTCGCAGCGATGCGCAAACGCTACACGGCAAAGCGCCGTTTATCGCCAGCCGGCGCGCGCGTCAGGCCGGTGTCGCCGCCACGCTGCTGTCGGGAGGAATCGAGCCACAGGCCCTGCCTGAACTGAACCGGCATTTCAGCGGTTGCTTTTCCATCGTCTTTGGCCCGATCAGTTTGCAGGACGCCATTGCCAATGCCGAACAGCTGCTCCGTGATCGCGCAGAACAGCTCGCCCAACTATGGAAAATTGCCAGCGCCGCGCAAGCAATCAAGCAAGCAATCAAGACCACCAGTTGTATTTAAAATATTAGTGGAATTCGATATATAGGGTACAGTTGTTTCGCTCGGGAAATAGCATAAAAGTGGCACATCGACCAAAGAGAGAAATTGATTTGATAAAAAAATACAATTCCACAAAGAAAATTGTATTTTGGACAAAACATTGTTTTTTTGACAATTTTTCATCTAAAATTCGTGAAAAAATTGCCCTGAAAAATCTACTTTTTGTGATTGCAGCGATTACAAAATAATAACCACACTCTCTTTGAGTGAGAAACAGAGCATCACATGCGTGTCACTACCACCCCCCGTTTATTTCTCCGCGCGTGCAAGCGTTGTTTTTCCGCAACCTTCCTGTGTGGTATTTTTGCCGCCAGCGTCCACGCTCAGGTCCCCACCGATCCCAGCAAAACCGGCGAACTGATTCCCGCCACACCCGGCTCCCTGTCCACGTTGTCCCTGCCTTCATCGGTCATTGCCAATACCCGCGTCGGCGCCGGCGACATCCTGCGCGTAACCGTATTCGGCCAGGAAGACCTGTCCGCCGAAATCGGCGTCAATGACAAGGGATACATCACGCTGCCGCTGATCGGCCCGCTCGGAGCGAACGGCCTGTCCACCAGCGAACTCGCCCTCAAAGTGACGGATGCTCTGCTGAAAGGCGGTTACGTGCGCAATCCCCAGGTGTCGGTCGAAGTCATTCAATCGCGCAGTCAGATGGTGTCAGTACTGGGAGAAATCAGCCGCCCCGGCCGCTACCCCATCCCTGGTCACATGACCGTGCTGGAATTGCTGGCTATCGCCGGTGGGCTGACCGAGCGTGCCGAACAAACCGTCACCCTGCTGCGTCGCCCGGATCCCAACGACACTAACGACGCCGGCCAACGCATCCCGATTCAGCTCGGCGAAGCCGGCCCTGCGCAACTCGCCCGACGCACTCCGCTCGATGTTGAACTGCGCAGCGGTGACGTGGTGTATGTCGCCAGCAAAAAACTGTTTTATATCCACGGCGAAGTCAACCGCCCCGGCTCCTATCAGATGGAACCCGGCATGAACGTCATGCGCGCCATTGCGCTGGGCGGAGGCATGACGCAACGCGCCTCAACCCGACGCATGACGATCAACCGCAAAACCGAATCCCAGGGATTGCAAGAATTCAAAGCCGGCATGAGCGAAGCGCTCGAACCCGGCGATGTGGTCTACGTCAATGAAAGTTTGTTCTGATCCATGAGTGACAACAGAGTAAGTACCAACGTACAAGCGCCGGATTCTGGTCTGTCTTCCGGCCAGCTGGCCGCGATGATTTCCGCCCGGCGCGGCACCATTTTGAAGACCACGCTGATTACGGTCGCTCTCACCTTCGTAATTACACTGGTCTTGCCAAAAACCTATACCGCCTCATCGGATATCTACATCGACTACAAAGGCAGCAATGCGATCTCCGCAGCCGCTGCCATTTCACCGATGCTCGATGAAAGCTACATGCAGACCCAGTTCGACATGATCAAAAGCCAGGCAGTGGCCGATCGCGTGATCGACAGCCTGGACCTGACCGCCTCAGCCGATTATCAAAATGCCGTGCAAAGCCAGGGTGAACCGCGCGCGCACGCCAACCTGCTCAAAAACATTATCGACCACACCCTGATCATCACCCACCGCTCCAGCCGCGTGATCGAAGTCGAATACGCCGCACGCTCGGCCATCAAATCGCGCGACTTTGCCAATGCCGTCGTCACCGCCTACATCGGACTGACACAGGAAATCGAATCGAAAGCCGCCCGTTCGCGCACCGAGCAATACAACATCCAGCTCGAAAATCTG
Source organism: Herbaspirillum sp. RTI4 (assembly GCF_034313965.1). Classification (NCBI taxonomy): domain Bacteria; kingdom Pseudomonadati; phylum Pseudomonadota; class Betaproteobacteria; order Burkholderiales; family Oxalobacteraceae; genus Herbaspirillum; species Herbaspirillum sp. RTI4. Next base: position 1,765,763 of record NZ_JAVIWQ010000002.1, on the reverse strand, counting down.
CGCAAGGAAGCCGACAACATCCAGCAGAAACTGACGCAGTACCAGCAAGAAGTGGGCATCCTCGATGTCAACGAACACAACGACATCCTCTCGCGCGCACTCAACGACAACGTCACCGCCCTGACCACGATTCAAAACCAGCAGGAAGAAGCAGAAGCGCGCAATAACGCCACCAACATCTTGCTCAAGCGCGGCGTGCGTGTGGACGAACTGCCGGAAATTGCCGAACGGCCCAACATCAACGATCTCAAAACCAAACTGAGCGACGCGAATAAACGACTCAGCGATATTGAATCGGTACTCGGCCCCCAGCATCCGAAAACTCTGGCCGCCATTGCCGAGCGCGCCAGTCTGACGCAGCGCATTGCCCGCGAAGCGCGCAGCACGCTCGAGGCGCGGCAAAGCGACGCCCAGCGCATGAAAATCCAGCAACAGACAATTCAGCAACAAATCGATGAGCAAACCGCCAAGCTGTTGGCCGACAAAAAAGACCGCGACGTCATCACCTCTTACCAGCGCCAGCTCGAAAGCGTGGACCGCGTCTACAACGCCGCGCTGCAAAAATACGATAGCGTCCTGATGGCCAGCAATATCAGCACCCCCAATCTGACCGTATTGCGCATTGCCGAAGAACCCACCTCACACGCCAAACCGCTGATGCTGCAAAACCTCGCCGCCAGCGTCATCATCGGCCTGTTGCTGGGACTCTCCCTGGCCCTGCTGTACGAAATCAGTCAGCGTCGCCTGCGTAGTCTGGACGATCTCCTGCGCGGCATCCATCTGCCAATGTTAGGCCAGATAGGCGCGGACCCGCTATGAACAAAAATACCGGCCACGCCAACGTCATCAATGACGGCACCGACAAAATGGGCACCCGCTTCATCACAGCGGGCCTGCTGACTGAAATCCAGGTCGTCCGCGTCATGGAATTGCAGAACGCCGAAAATATCCGCTTCGGCGAAGCCGCCGTGCGCCTCGGCCTGCTGTCGGAACAGGACGTGCAAGCCGTCCTGTCCAAGCAATTCAACTACGCCACCGCCCTGCCCAGCGCCAATATCGATGCCTCGCTGGAAATCGCCCACGCTCCCTTCAGCCTGGAAGCGGAAGCCATCCGTCAGATCCGCGCCGAACTGGGCATCCGCCTCGGCGACGAATCGAAAATATCGCTCGCCATCGTCAGTCCCAACGAAGGCGAAGGCAAAAGCTATCTGGCCGCCAGTCTGGCCATCGCCTTTTCGCAAACCGGCAAACGCACCCTGCTGATCGACGCCAACATGCGCGCGCCACGCCAGCAAACACTGTTCGGCATCAGCGGCAAGACTGGCTTGTCGACCATCCTGGCCGGACGCACCTCGGTCGACGCCGGTGAAATCCCGGCCAGCTTTCCATTGCTGCATGTGCTGTGCGCCGGACCCAAGCCGCCTAACCCGCTGGAAATTCTGGCCAAACCCGCGCTCAGCGATCTGATTGCCAAGCTGCACGACGATTTCGACGTCTTCATCGTCGATACGCCCCCTGCCAATACCTCATCCGACGCGCAAGCGATTGCGCAACAAGTCGGCGTCTGCCTGCTGGTGGGCCAGCAGCACGTCTCCACGCTGAGCAACCTGCGCCGCACCCAGGAGCAAATGAAAACTGCCGGCGCGCAAGTCATCGGCACCATCTACAACAGTTACAGCAATCGCAACACTGCAGCCGCAGCCGGTACTCAACGATGGTCCCGACTGCGCCAATGGCTCGCCCACATCCGCAACCGGTGAGCCGGCGCAAGCTGCTCGTTCACTCGCTGGCCTCACTGGGCGATCAGGCCCTGCTCAGCGGCCTGAACCTGCTGCTGGGTTTGCTGCTGATCCGCCTTGCCAGCAAGACCGCCTATGGGGTGTATTCGCAACTGATCGTCGGCGGCATTTTTGCCTTCACCATTCTGGAAGCGCTCATCACCGGGCCGCTCACTACACTGGCACCGGCGCGCAGCGACGATAGCCGCGCCCGACTGATCGCCCATCTCACTATTTTTCAATGGCAAGTGAGCGCCGCGCTGGCGCTGCTGTTCGGCGTCGCCGCCGCGCTGCTGACTGCCGGTGCCGACGCCCATCCGCTGCAACTCGGTGCCGCCTTCGCCATTTACATCTTCGCCAATGCCTTGCGCGAATACCGGCGCAGTATCGCCTTCATCGAAGGCAAACCGCACCACGCGCTGCAAATTGATATCGCCTACGGACTGGGGCTGGCCGTCGGCATTTCCCTGCTGGTACTGCTGCGCCAGCTCAGCATCCCCGGCGTGCTGCTGGTGCTGGGACTGGCCAACGTGCTGGCACTGTGGCGCGGCAAAACACCGATACCATCGCTCTCGACCCCCGATGCCAAAAGCGACTACCGCGCCGACCTCCGCGATATCTGGCGGCGCGGCCGCTGGGCCTTGCCGGGGGCCATGGTGGCCTGGTTCACCAATTACAGTTACCTGTATCTGGCCGCCCTCTGGCTGGGCGTCGCCGCCAGCGCGGAACTGAACGCCTCGCGCCTGCTGCTCATGCCGATTTCCCTCAGCGTGCTGGCCTGGTCGCGGGTAGCGCGACCAATGGTCACCCGACTGCTCGCCGCCGGCGACTGGAAAAATCTCGACCGGCTGGCGTGGGTCTCGGTGCTGTGCATCGAACTGCTGACAGTGGCCTACGTCGCCGTCCTATGGTGGTCGCTGCCGTGGCTGGTCAGTCATCTGCTGGGCAGCAAATACAGCGGGCTCGATCCGCTGGTACTCGCATGGGGCCTGTATTTCGCCATCAATGCTGCGCGCTGGATAGGCTCGTCCTGGCTGACCAGCAACGACCAATATCCGCTGCTGCTCATCAGCGGCATAGCCTGCCTGCTGGTGATGCTGGCGGCCACCTCGATTGTGATACCGCTGTATGGCGCCTGGGGAGCCATCCTGGCGCTGGTGATCGTTGAAGCGTTCGATTTCGTGTTGATCTGGATGGTCTTGCTGCCCATGCTCAAGCGCCGCCGGAAAGGAACGCCGACATGAACCTGCACGCTGAAACGCCTGCCGCGATTCCTGTGGCGATTCCTGCCCTGATCTCTGCCGATATCGATATCAGCATTTGCATCTGCACCTTCCGCCGTCCACTGCAACTGACGCATTTGCTGGTGGCACTGCTGGCACAAGCCTACGACGACCTGCGCATCGAAGTGGTGGTGGTCGATAACGACCCCGCCGGCTCCGCAGCTACCGTGCTGGAACATTGGCGACAGTGCTCGCCGCTGCCCTTGCAAGCGCGACACGAACCGACCCCCAATATCTCGCTCGCCCGCAATGCCGCCGTGCATGCTGCCAGCGGCGCATGGATCTTGTTCATCGACGACGACGAACTGCCCGATCCCGACTGGATACGGCGCATGGTCGCTACGCAAGCGCAGTATCAGGCCGATGCCGTGCTGGGCCCGGTCACGCCGAACTACCGCAGCGATACCCCCGACTGGATACGGCGCGGCGATTTTTTCAACCGCCGCCGCCTCGCCACCGGCACACGAGTCGGCATCAACGACGCCCGCACCGGCAATGTCCTGATTCGCCGCAGCCTGCTGCAGCAACTCCCCGGCCCGTTCGACCCGGCCTTCGGTCTCAGCGGCGCGGAAGACACGCTGCTGTTCCACGCCCTCATCGACCTGGGCGCGGTGCTGATCTGGTGCGACGAAGCCACCGTCAGCGAAGAAGTGGCCAGTCAGCGCGCCACCCTGGGGTGGCTGCTGCGCCGCTCCTACCGGCAGGGCCAGACCTACATGCGCTGCGAACTGGTCCGTCGGCGCGGCGCGGCCCGCTGCTTGCGCGGCGCGCTACTAGGACTGCGCGCGCTGCTCCAGTGCGCTATCGCCCTGGTCTGTTCTTTGCTGTGCCTCCCCTTATCCCCCGTCAAGGCCGTCAAATGGCTGCGCATCGGGCTTTCTCAATGCGGCAAATTAAGCGCCCTCGCCGGCCATCGTTATCATGAATACGGACGCTGAAGACCGCCGCCGCCGCAGCGAGCGCCGCCTGATTGAACGCGCCCCGCACGACACGCACGCGCAAATCATCAATACCTACGTAGTGCGCTTGCTCATCGTATTGAGCATGACATTCTCACTGCTGCCGCCGGGCTTCAACTGGGGCGCGGACGATCCGCATGGCAACTTCGCAGAAGGGTCGCTGCTATTTCAAATCCAGTTCGGCTCGATTTTCCTGATCGGCACCTGGCTGGCGTGGCGCAACCGCAACTGGAGCCGGCGTCACCTGCAACATCTGAACCCCTTCCTGATACTCATCATCCTGTACTGCCTCGCCAGCATGCTGTGGTCGCCCTACCCTATCGTGACTCTCAAGCGCGTCACCCAACTGGCCGGCCTGACGCTGGTCGGTGTCGCCATCTCGCCACCGATAGGCGGTCGCCACCAATTGATTCGGGTCTTGCTCGGCACGCTGGTGGCGCTACTGATCGTGTCTTTCTTTGTCTCGCTGCTCATTCCCAGCGTCGGCGTCGACTATGAACTGGGCGGCGCATGGCGCGGCCTGATGACGCAAAAGAACACGCTAGGGGCCATCGCCGGTCTGAGCGTAGTGCTGTTCATCAAGGAAAGTTTTGGCACCCTCGTGCCGCGCAGCCTGTGCTTCGCCGGTGCCGTGTTCAGTCTGTTCATGCTGATCATGGCCAAAAGCAGCACCGCCATCCTGGTTGCCGGTCTGGGCAGCATGATTTATCTGCTCGTCCGGAAGCGCTATCTGGTGGGCGAATTCGCCGTGCGACGACTGGTACTGATGATCATCATGATCCTGCTGGCGGCGCTGATGCTGTTCTTCATTGTCGAAAGCAGACTGCCGAACTGGGACGAATTGCTCACGCCATTTACCGCCCTGTTCAACAAATCTGCCGACCTGACCGGACGCACCGATATCTGGCGGCTGGTACTGATGGAAATCAGCCGTCATCCGCTTTTAGGCATCGGCTACGGCGCGTTCTGGCTGGGCGACGGCAGTCCCTCGCAATACATCATCAATGCGCTGCACTGGATGCCGCTGCAATCGCACAATGGCTATCTGGATATTCTCAATGAACTCGGTGCCGTCGGTCTCGTCTTGCTGGCACTGGTGTTTACGGTCCATATCCTGCATCTGATCCGGCTGACCATCATCGACCGCGAAGAAGCCGCCATTCATTGGGCCATGCTGATTCTGATCCTCATCAGCAACCTGTCGGAAAGCGAAATGTTCCGCGGCGTGCTGTTCCAGAATATTTTTTTTCTGTACTCCTCCACCGCGATCTCAGCCCGTCTGACACTGCACCGGATGGAACGCAAAGAGGCTGCCGGCTTCCTGGCGCAGCGCGAGTCATGAACACATCCCTGAAAGAAATAATGACATCACGCATGCTTTGGCGGAGTGCAGCAAACATGGGGACCGGAATCTGTCTGGCCTTGGCCGCCAGCATCAGCCAAGGGGCAGAAAACAGAACCGCGCCTGCCGCGTTCACCACCGCATTTACCACCGCAGGCGGCATGCAGTTCTATCCGTTCGCCATCGATCAGGACGGACTGCGCGGCGCGCCGGATCGTTCTGCCCTGAACCGGGAGCTGGACGCCGCTGCCCGGATTTTCGTGCGCGACGGCCATTTTTACCGCGTCGGCCCCGACCTGCGCGCCAACAGCAGCGACGATGCGCGGGTGCGCCTGTACGGCATCAACCTCTCTTTCGCCACCAATTTCCCCACGCCGGAAAACGCCGTGCGCCTCGCGCGCCGTTTGCGCAAACTGGGCTTCAACGCCGTGCGTCTGCACCACATGGACACCCTTCCCGGCACGATGGACAATCCCAAAAGTCTGCTCACACCGGGGGCCTATCCCAGCTTCAATCCGGTGGCGCAAACCAGACTGAAAAATTTCATTGCTGCGCTGAAACAGGAAGGCTTGTACGTCAACCTGAACCTGCATGTCGGCTACCGTTTCCGCGCCGCGCTCGACCATGTACCAACGGCCGAGGGCAACGCCGACCGCGCCGCGCTGGGCGCGCCAGTGTATGTGTACACCCCGCGCATGATTGCCCTGCAAGAAGAGTACGCCCGCCAATTGCTGCGCGCCCTGAACCTGCGCAACGACCCGGTGCTGGCAATGGTGGAAATCAACAATGAGTCCTCCTTGCTGGCCGCCTGGCAAAGACGCGAATGGAAGCAGGCCGTCCCCAAAGCCTACGAAGCCGAATTGCAGCGGCAATGGCAGCGCTGGGTCAGCACCCGTTACGGCAACGTCGCCGCCGCCTGCAAGGCATGGAAAACCTGCGACGTCGCCAGCGTCTCGGTCCCCTTGCTCACTCCTGCCGACGCCGATTATCTGGCCACCGATCAACTCGGTCAGTGGGGCGTCCGGCTCGACGGCAAACTGCGCGCGCTGTCCGACCAGTTATTCGGTGCCAGCGACCCCGGCGAACCGGGCAATTCCGGCAATGCACTGCGGATACGCGACTTCCTGCAATTCCTCGTCGCTACGGATAGCGCTTACTTCAATCGCCTGCGCGATGTCGTGCATCAGGAAACCGATCCGCTGGTGCCTGTCACCGGCACGCAGATGGGCTACGGCGGCGTGCTCAATTTCGATTCGCAGGCAAAGATGGATTACATCGACGAGCATTTCTATGTCGATCATCCCGATTTCCCCGGCGTCGACCGCGACCGCCATGACTGGCGCATGCACGACAGCTCACTCAGCGGCGGCGAATTCAATCGCCTGCTGGCTTTGTCGATGCACAAGGACAGCCGCAAACCCTACGTCATCAGCGAATACAACCAGCCCTTCCCCAACCGGCAAGCACCCGAAATGCTGCCGCTGATGGCCGCCGTCGCCGCGCAACAGGACTGGGACGGTTTGTTTTTATTCGACTACATGGATGGCGACACCTGGTCCACTACGCCGAACTTCTTCACTCTCAGCGGCAACTGGAACAAATTCGCCCTGACCGGGCAAAGCGCGCAACTGTATCGTCAGAGCGAGATCGCCCCACTGCGCGACGCGCTGGCAATACCGCTGCCGCCGGTCGCCCGTTACGCCATCGCCGCCTCGCTCGATCGCAGTGCGCAAGACACGCATTTAGCGCTGCGCTACGGCGTCACACCGGAAACCGCGCTGCAGGCGCGGCTGTCGATGGATCTGAATGGCAAGCCAGAGCAGTTCCCACGTCAGACCGCCACCGCTGCCGCTGCCACCGAAACGACCACCACCGGCACCCCGCTGCGCTCGGCCAACGGTGAACTGGAATATCAGTCACAGCAACGCGTAGTGCTGCTGCGCAGTCCCCGCAGCGTCGGCTTTTTCGGTTTCTTCGATCGCAACAAGCGTAGTGGCGATGAGCGCGCCTGGCTGAAAATACAAGGCAAGGGACGCGCTTACACCAGCCTCCTGGCCAGCTCGCTGGATGGCAAACCACTGGCAACATCCAAACATGTCCTGATCGCCGTCGCCGCCGCCGTCACCAGCACGCAACCCGGCTCCATCCCGCCGCGCCCCAAAGAACTGGCACGCTATAAAAGCGATGCCAAATGGCTGACGCTGGAATCAGACGGTGATGCCGCCAGCAGTCCCTCCGGTGCCGCTGAAGCAGGCTCCGGGCCGGTCTGGATGGAACGCACCGAACTCAACTTTGGCATGCGCACCGCGTTCACCGCGCTGCGCGTCTATCCGCTCGACGGCAACGGCCAGCGGCGCGCGCCCTTACCGGCATCGCGCATCATCCTCAAAAATGGCGAAGTAATACTGCACCTGCAAGCCGATGTGGCGGAAACCAGTCCCTGGTATGAAGTAGTAGAAGAAAACAAGGAAATATCACAATGATCCAGAATAAAAAATCTTCCTGCTGGCTCGGTGCCTTGATGTTGGTGCTGACTCCTGCTTCCGCCTACGCCGAGGCGGAATATGCGGTACAGGCCGGCTCCACTGCCTACCGCATCTACAACCCCTATCAGTTCCCGAGCAGCAGCGGCAACGGCCTCAAAACGAGTGACAATGTCTATTCGACCGATCTGCGGGCCGCTCTTTTTCTGCCCTTGCCGACCGATCGCAGCCACCTGTCGCTGACCGGCGCTGTCTCGAAAATGCAGTACGACACCTTCCGCAATCTCGACTACTTGAAAACGCAGTACATCGCCGATTACGATTGGGAATACAGCGACTGGGTGCGCGGTCGTTTTTCGCGCAGCACCGATGTGCGCCTGTACACCTATTTCGGCGGCAATTTCACCAACCAGGAATTACCGCATCTGAAAGAAAATCTGGGCGAAGTGGCCTTGCGCATCACGCCGCGCTTCGACATTCCGGTCACGCTGTCGAACCAGTCGCTACGCTACACCGACCCATCCAACACCCGGCTCTACAACATGAATAGCGACGTGTCGCAAGTCGCACTGCGCTACGAGTCAGGCATTAAATCCACGCTATCGACAGGCTTCAAACAAAGCCGGGTCAACTTCCCCGACCGCAGCGCCAGCGATATCTCGGCCATCGATTCCGGCTACACCGACCGCGAACTGTTTCTCGACACCCGCTGGCGTTTTGCCGAAAACACCATCGTTCTTGGACATCTGGGCAACGTACAGCGACAATTCGCCACGCTGCCCAACCGCAACAGCAACATCCCCTCCTACTTGATAGGCGTGGACTGGCAATATTCGCTGATCAGCTCACTTGGCCTGCGCCTGATCGATCAGCCACAGACCAATGAACAAGCCGATAGCCGCCTGTATTCGGTTTCACGCGCAGTACAGGGTCTGGCCACATGGCAGGCAACGCCAAAAATCAAGGTCTCGCTCAAAGGCTCGCTGGAAACGCAAACCTATCAAACCTTTGCCAATCTGGGCAATGCCGTGGTGGGCAACGGCACCGACAAACTCAAGCGCTTCGGCGCCCGTATCGATTACGACATCACCCCCCGACTGGCACTGCGTACTGAAGCCTTTACGGAAAAAACGGTCAGCAATGGCGGCAGCACCGAGTACTCCCGCAACAGCGTGCAGATCGGTCTGCATTACACCTTTGAAAATCTGGTCGGCAACAACCGGGCCAGAACCCAGATCGACGGCCTGCAATGACCGGAACTGGCCCGCTGAGTCCGTTGAGCCCGTTGAGCCCGCTGAGCCCGCTGAGTAATGCACAGCGGCTCTCCTTGCGCTACATTCCGGGACTCGACGGCTTGCGTGCGGTAGCGATTCTGATCGTGCTGCTGGCGCATCTGGGGCTGCATGCCTTTGTACCGGGCGGGTTCGGCGTGACCTTGTTCTTTTTTATCAGCGGCATGCTGATCACGCGGCTGCTGCTGGCCGAACACGATACCGGCGGCGGCATTGCGCTGGGTCGTTTTTATGTGCGCCGCCTGCTGCGTCTGTATCCGGCGCTCATAGCGGCGGTTGCCTGCGCCAGCCTGGTGTACTGGATCGATGGCGGCACCATGAGCTGGGGCAAAGCCCTGTCGAGTCTGCTGTATTACGCCAATTATTACGGCATTGCTTACGGTTACAGTCTGGGCCATGAAGGTTTCGACCCCTTCTCCATCCTGTGGTCACTGGCGGTGGAGGAACAATACTATCTGGTGTTTCCGCTGCTCTGTCTGGCGCTGGCCGGACGGCGAAAAAGTCTGACCTGGCTGCTGGCGGCCATCGTGCTGGCGACGCTGCTCTGGCGCATCAACCTGCATGCGGCGGGTGCCTCTGCGGATCGCATTTACATGAGTACCGACACCCGTATCGACTCCATCCTTTACGGCGCATTGCTGACACTGTTATTGGCGCGCGACGCTAGCGGCGTCTTGCTGCGCTTCCTGTCGCAACGCATCGTCCTGAGCGCTGCCGTGCTGCTGCTGGCAGCCAGCTTCCTCGTGCGCGATCCTGCCTTCCGCGACACCTGGCGCTATACGCTGCAAGGACTGGCCCTGATGCCGCTGCTGGCGACGCTCTGTTTTTCCGATGCGCTGGCCCGACTGACCCGGATTCTGGAAACGCATCCGCTGCGTCGCATCGGCGCATGGTCGTATTCGCTTTACCTGTTTCATCCTATCGCCATCGTCATCGCGGAAATGGCATGGGGGCCGGAGAGCACCGATCTGCAACGGGTGAGCCTGTGGCACTCCGCAGGATTCGCCCTGACCGCCATCGTCTTGTCGTTTGCGCTGGCACTGGCGTCCTACTTCTGGATAGAACAAAATTTTCTCAGCCTGCGACGCCGGTTTGGCGCGCATATCATCGATCCATCCTCGATCAACGATCATCCACCCCGCATTGGAAATACAGCTCATGAATAATCCTATGACCCGACCGTTGACGCGCTGGCTGGCGCGCCAATTGGTGCGCAATCAACTTCCCTTGCGCGGTGACACTGCCGTCGTCAGCTTCACCTTTGACGATGTACCGGCCTCTGCCTGCACCAACGGCGCGCACACGCTGGAACAGCACGGCGTGCGCGGCACGTTTTACATTGCAGGCGATCTGACCGACCGGCTGGAACAGGGCATCCCCTGCCATTCCCTGGCGCAACTCAAATTACTCAAGGAAAGCGGACATGAAATCGGGAGTCATGGTTTTTCTCATATTCACTACGACACCCTCAACGATGCGCGGCTGAAACTGGATCTCCAGCGCAATTCGGATTTCCTCGACCAACTGAGCATCGACCCGGCCTGGCTCAATTTTGCTTATCCCTTCGGTGCCTATTCTCTTGAAGCAAAACTGACCTGCAGAAAACGCTTCCGCTCCAGTCGCATCAGCGGTGGCGGCCACCACGAAAAATCAGCCGATCTGAATGCCCTGAAAACCTACCGTCTGTATTCCACCCCGGTCGATGCGGGCAGCTATGAAAGTCATCTGAAGCGGACTGTCGCAACCAAAGGCTGGCTGATCATCAATACCCACGATGTACAGGCCTCCCCCAGCCGCTACGGCTGCACGCCGGAGCGGCTCAACACCGCCGTCGCTGCCGCTCTGGCCGCGGGCTGCAAGGTATTGCCGGTGGATGCCGCGATTGATTATTGGGAAAGTCAGAGTTAAGCAGTGCCGTACTTGATGACCACGCAGACTGCTGACAGCAGCCCGGCTTGTCGCCGTATCCTTCGATACGGAGCTGACGCTCCTACTCAGACGAACGGTTCTCTATGTGCCAATCCAGGCAAACCACTTGCCGCAGAACACACCACTTCCCGTTCGTCCTGAGTAGGGATGCAATCCCGTATCGAAGGATCCGGCTGCAAGCCGTGAGAATCGTCCTTGAGTACCGCGACCATGATTAATCATTGCTGCCCTGAGATTGCGTCGCACAGTGGCTTAATCAGCAGCCCGGCTTGTCGCCGTATCCTTCGGTACGGAGCTGACGCTCCTACTCAGACGAACGGTTCTCTATGCGCCAATCCAGGCAAACCACTTGCCGCAGAACACACCACTTCCCGTTCGTCCTGAGTAGGGATGCAATCCCGTATCGAAGGATCCGGCTGCAAGCCGGGAGAATCGTCCTTGAGTACCGCGACCATGATTAATCATTGCTGCCCTGAGATTGCGTCGCACAGTGCCTTAATCAGTGGTTCCTTAAGGATTGCCGCGCAGGCGGCGTACCCAGGCGCGCAGCGCCGGCTGCTCTCGCGCCCAGCGATAGCAACGACTCCATAACGCTGCCACGGCCACCGCCAGCTTGCCGCGCAAACTGCGGCCCACATCCGCGCCGTATAACAGCATCGTGCTGTCGGCCCAGTCGCGTTTGTAGGCATCGTCGCCGACCGTCAAATCGAATACGGCCAGCCGTTCGGTGATGCACCATTGCACCACGGCATCGAGCAAAATCCGACCCGGTGAATAACGCGCCCAGATTCCGTTTTCATAGCCCGGCATCAGCCAGTAAAAACGCTGCGCATGGCGCATGCCCCAGTGGGTGGCAATCAGCTCGTCGCCCGCATAGAGCGCCGACACTACAATCTCGCCATCGCTGATCTGCTGCTCTGCCAAGCTTTGATAAAACGCCAGATAAGCGGGTTCGGCAAACAAATCGCGACTGCCACTGGCTTGCCAGCGGCGCGACTTCTGCTGCGCCATGGTGTCAATCACCGCGGCGCGTTGCGCCGGCGCAACCCGAATATCGATGCGCACCGCGCCGCTTTCACCCAGTCGTCGCAGACAGCGGCGGGTGTCGGCAAACACGCGGGCGCTGCGGGTCTTTTGGAATTCTTCGAAAGTCGCCGGCAAGTGGGCGGCATGCGCTACACCGCTGATGGTCATTCCGGTCAGTCCGATAAAGGGGTTGGGAACTTGCTCCGCACGCAGCACCATGTAAGGCGGCTGACGCTGCAAGCGCACGATATCGAGCGGAGGCAAGCAATCGAGAATGAACTGCCATAGCGCTGCAAATGAGTCCGGCGTCAACGCCGCAGCAAAGGCTGGTTCGATCAGCGGACCGAGATAGTCGGTGACTTCGCCGCCGGCAAACGCCAGCATGCGCAGTCCGCGCCGACGCACAATAGCCAGCGGCAGCCATATCAGGCTGCGCCCGTCGGTAGCGCTCAGTTCTGCCACACAGGGCTGCCAGCCTTGCGCCTGTCCCAGCGTTTGTTGCCAGACTGCCTGCCAGGCGAAGGTTTGAAAACCGTATCCGGCGCAGGTCTGTTCCGCTGCACGCCAGCGTACGGCGGCAGCGTCCAGCGTGGAATAGACGGTCAGTTGCGCGGCGGCGCTGAGGTCGATGCGGAGGCTGGCGGGAAGGGGATGGTGGCGCATCGGCAAGCCTATGAATATAAATTTGGAGTCAATGCGCGGAGCCCATGCGCCGAATCAAGGCCCTCAATACGCGTGCCGGTCGCGAAAGAGCACCCCGACCGTCATGAAGATGATGCGGAAATCCAGTCCTATCGACCAGTTGTTGATGTAGTGCAAGTCATAGCGGATGCGGCGCTCCATCTTGTCGAGGGTATCGGTTTCGCCGCGCAAGCCATTGACCTGCGCCCATCCGGTAATGCCCGGCTTGACCTTGTGACGCAGCATGTAACCCTTGATCTGCTTGCGGTACAGCTCATTATGCTGCACGGCGTGCGGACGCGGCCCGACCATGCTCATGCTTCCACCTAATACATTGAAAAACTGCGGCAATTCATCCAGCGAAGATTTGCGCAAAAAGCGGCCAAAAGCAGTCACTCGTGCATCGCCGACCGTTGCCTGATGCAATACACCGTCCGGCGCAGCGGCTTCGTTGCGCATGGAGCGGAATTTGAAGATGGAAATTTCCTGACCACCCGCGCCATACCGTTTCTGGCGGAACAGCACCGGGCCCGACGATGTCAGTTTGACGCCGGTGGCAACGACCAGCATCACCGGACTAAACAAGATCAGCAGCAGCAGCGACACGCCGATATCGAAGCTGCGCTTGAGCACCCGCGCTAACCCGATGAACGGCGTTTCATAGGCCACCAACACGGGCAGACCGGCAATATCGGTAAAGCGAATATCGCGCAAACCAAACAGGCGCGATTCAGGCACGAAATAAATCGACACGACCGTATCGAGCAAGGCTTCCACCACCGGTGCGATCAACGTGCTGCGTGCATGCACCAGTCCGACGAATACCACATCGACTTCGTTAATCGCCACCCAGTCATTGGCATCTTCGAGTCGTCCCAGACGCGGCAGCAATGAATTGATGCGTGACGGTCCCTCACGACTATCGAAATAACCGAGTACCTGAAAACCGAACTGGCCGGATTCCTGCAAGCGCGTAGCGAGTTCCTGCGCATCTTCGCTGAAACCGATGAACACCGTTTTGCGCACCGCGTCGCTGCCGCTATACAAACGGCGGGCAAAGACGCGACATAGCGCCGCCGTCAACAGCAGAGTGAAGGGTGTCGCCAGAAACCAGATCAGCATGACCAGTCGCGAGACTTCTTCCGTCGTTTTGGTCAGATAGAGCACAAACAAGGCAGAAAAATACACTACGCCCCACAGCCGCAAAATACTGAAAAATCCGGCCAAGAGGGTCGCCCGCGTATCGACATCGAAACGCCGCAGATCGCTGAACGCTGCGAATCCCCCCAGCGCAGCAATCAGCGCGGCCAAACGAAAAGTAAAAAATTGGGCATGTGGATACCATCCCACGACCAGCGCCAGCGTGGCTACGATCGTCACCGCGCAGGCCAGACCGACCGCCAACGCAAACAAGGTGGTGTGATGGGTCGATTTATCCTGATATGAACTCAAGGGGGGTCTCTTTGTCAGGTATTCATTTGACGCCGGTTGGCGCGCATTTTTGTTGCTGCTTGCGTACGCGGTGGTTTATTGCGCATCTCTGCGACGTTGGCGCTGCACGCTGATTTCCCGCCGCAGCAAGGTCCAGAAACGAGCGCCCTCGACGATGTAGCGACGCCAGAGTCGCCGCGGCTCCGACATCAGCCGCCACGACCATTCCAGTCCGGCGCGCTGCATCCAGAGCGGCGCCCGCTTCTTGAAGCCCAGCGCAAATTCCATCGATGCCCCGACGCAAAAAATCAACGCGGTTTCCAGCGTGTCGCGAAAAGCTTCCGCCCAGCGTTCCTGTTTCGGCATGGTGAGGCAAACGAATACCATGGCCGGACCGGCCTGATTGACTTTGTCCCGGGCTATGCGCCCTTCCTCGCCAAACGGATCGAATTGCATAGAGGGACAAAATATAGTGACCTTCAGCCCCGGGTAGATTGAAGCAAAACGGGCCAGCAGCATGGCCTCCTGCCCGGGCATGCCGCCAAGGATGAACACCGGCAGGCCACGTTCCGCCGCGCCATGCGCCAGCGACACGAACAAATCGGCACCGGTAACGCGCTCCGGCAGGCGGCGTGCCGCGCAACGGCTGGCCCAGACCAGCGGCATACCGTCGGCAAAAATATAATCGGCGCGCTGATAGAGTTCCCGGAATTCGGCATCACGATCGAGCCGCACCAGATTACTGACGTTGGGGGTAAGAACAATACGCGGAGCCAGTCGGAGTCCGGCTGCCTGCGCCAGCAAATGTTCGCTGGCTTGCCTCAGAGTCACCGCGCAAATGTCTTGCCCGAAGAGCCAGACAGTGGGAAGCGCCTCAAGAGTGGAAGTATCCGAAATAAGCATAGCAATAGAGGCCGTCTTTATGAATGTTTTTGGTACTATTACTGAAATATTGTCAGCACTATAACAAATTGTTTCTAGGTAATTTTTCTGATTGGCATTAGTTTATTTTTGGATTCTCCAGAGTAATGAATTACACAATTTGAATTACACAATTTTTGATTAACCAAAATATTTTCATGCGGCAATAAACCGATTAAAAAATAATCCGTCTCCTTTGACTCACAAGGCAAAACGCATGTCCCGCACCCCCAGGCAAAACCGACTCAACCCTATCCCGGCCGCTCCGGCCACCCACCCCCGCACTATTGCACTCGTCATCATTACCCCGGTGCGTGATGAAGCTAAATACCTGCGATTAACGATGGACGCGATGGTGGCGCAAACGATGCGTCCGGTGGAATGGATTGTGGTAGACGACGGCTCGACCGACGCCACGCCCGATATCGTGCGCGAATACGCACAGCAGTACCCCTTCATACGACTGGTGTTGCGCCAGGACAGAGGATTCCGCAAGCTCGGCGGCGGTGTGGTGGCCGCATTCAATTTCGGCACCGAACACATTGAGCATCAGGATTACCGCTACATCGCCAAACTCGACGGCGATATGTCCTTCGGCCCGCTCTATATAGAACACATGCTGCGCAAACTGGACGAAGACCCGAAGCTGGCTACCGTCTCGGGTCAGGTGTATCGCGATGAGGGTGGTCGCTTTATTGAGGAAATCCAGGTCACCGAGCAAGTCGCCGGCCAGTTCAAGCTGTATCGTCGCGAAGCCTTTGAAGATATCGGCGGCTTCGTCGAACATCTGGCCTGGGATGGCATCGATATCCATACCGCCTGGATGAAGGGCTGGAAAACCTTCAACTACTACGACCCCGACGCCTGGCTCTGGCATCACCGCATCATGGGCTCATCGGACAAACACATATACGAAGGTCGTCTGCGCTGGGGGCGCGGCAACTGGTACATGGGCTACCACCCCCTCTACGCCGTGGTCGCGGGCCTGAACCGCATGCGCGAAAAACCCTACGTCATCGGCGGTCTGCTGATGATTTACAGCTACTTCCTGTCGGCACTGCGCGGTTTGCCGCGCTATGAACACCCCGAATTCCGCCGCTATTTGCGCAACTGGCAAATGCAGCGTCTGAAACGCTTTTTCAGCGGCCGGAAATAAGATGGCGATCCTCGACAGCCTGCCGACCGACTGCTCCGGCTTCGATCTGTGCGTGGTCGGCAGCGGCCCGGTCGGACTCACTCTGGCCCTGCAAGCAGCGGCTCGCGGTTTGCAAGTGCTGGTACTGGAAGCCGGCCCGGCTCAGCCTGAAACCGCCCTGCCACCCGCCGCTGCCGCCGCCCTCGACACCAATCGCCACGCGCCGTTGGAACTGGCCACCCACCGCGCATTGGGCGGCACCTCCTGGTTATGGGGCGGCCGCTGCGTGCCGTTCGACGCCATCGATTTTGAAGCACGCCACTACGTCCCGCATTCCGGCTGGCCGCTCACGCTGCAAGATATCGCGCCGTGGTACGTCGTTGCCGCTGAGGCCCTCGATTGCGGTAATTCCGATTTCGACGCCGCCACGCCCGGCTGGCCGGATCTGGACGCCGTTCGCATGGATCGCACAGAACGCTGGGCGCGCCAACCGAAACTAGCCGCACGTCTCGGCGCACGCGCAATAGCTGCGTCGGGCGTGCATCTTCTGTTTGATGCCGTCGTGCAGGAACTCGCACTCAGCATCAACGGCACGCAGATAAACGGGCTGCGGGTGCAGCATGGCGCACAAACCATGCTCATCACCGCGCCGCGCTATGTGCTGGCCTGCGGCGGACTGGAAACCACGCGCCTGCTGCTGGACGCGCAGCAGCGCCAACCCGCGCTGTGCGGCGGTAGCGAAGGCGCACTGGGTCGTTACTATATGGGCCATATTTTCGGCAGCATCGCCGATGTCGTCCTCACCCATCCCAAAGATTTTGCCGACCTCGATTTTTTCCAGGATGCCACCGGCGCGTACAGCCGCCGCCGTTTCAGTTTTCCACCCGAAGTCCAGCGCGAACACGGCTTGCTCAACACCTCCTTCTTTGCCGACAATCCCGCCTTTCACGATGCGCGGCATGGCAATGCCACGCTGTCGCTGGTGTTTCTGGCACTGGCGATTCCGGCCATCGGACGCCGTCTGCTGGCCGAAGCAATCCGCATCAAGCACATCGGGCCGGCACCGCGTGCTTACGGCCGTCACCTGCGCAATATCGTGCGACGTCCGTGGCGCGCTGCCGCCGATGTGATCGATATTTTGAAATTGCGCTATGTCTCGGCGATCCGCAAACCGGGTTTCGTTCTGCGCAACGAGGGTGGCACCTATGCGCTGAATTACCACGCAGAACAAATCCCCAATCCCGACAGCCGGGTAAAACTGGCACCGGCGGTCGATGGCCAGCCATCGCGATTGGCTATCGACTTCCGCTATCTGCCCGCCGACGTCGATTCGGTGCTGCGCGCCCATGCCTTGCTCGACGCCAGTTTGCGCGCCAGCGGCCGTGGCCGGCTGGTCTATCGTCAGTCGCCGGAGCAAAGAGTCGACGCTGTGATGCAGCAAGCCAGCGACGGCTTCCATCAAATCGGCACTACCCGCATGAGCGCCGATCCGCGTGACGGTGTGGTCGATGCGAATTGCAAGGTGCATGGTCTGAGCAATCTTTATCTGGCCTCAAGCAGCGTCTTCGCCACCGCAGGCGAAGCCAATCCGACTCTGCTGGCAACGGCACTGGCGGCGCGTCTGGCGGCGCATTTATCGGGACTGGCTGGCAATTCAGTTGGCAACAAGGCGAACGCCACTCCCCTTTCTTCTTCTTTGAAAGTCCATGCCATGCAGACCGTTCAGATTCCCGGCACCGACTTGCAAGTCTCGCGTCTCGCCTTCGGCACCGCCAGTCTGCATCATCTGATGCGCGAAACGCAGCGACAGGAGTTGCTGACGACCGCGCTGGCAGCGGGTTTCAGCCATTTCGATACTTCCCCGCTGTACGGCTTCGGTCTGGCCGAAGAAGCGCTCGGCAAGCTCAGTCCTGCCCAGCGCCACAGCATCACGGTAGCGACCAAGGTCGGTCTGTATGCCCCGCCGGGTGCCACGCCCGCCAGCGCCGCTATCGTGGCACGCAAAATTCTGGGCAAAGCGTGGCCGGCGCTCAATCGCGCTGCGGCCGACTGGTCGGTTGCCACTGCGCGATTAAGCGTGGAACGCAGTCTGCGCCGCCTGCAGCGCGACACTCTCGATATTCTGTATCTGCACGAACCGGAACTCGCCCTGCTGAAATGCGAAGAATGGCAACGCTGGCTGGAAGATCTGCAACAAGCCGGCAAAATACGCTATTGGGGCGTGGCCGGCGAAGCGGAACGCATTGCGGCAATGCTGGCCGCTGCGCCGGGACTGACGCCCATCGTGCAGGTCAGGGACAGCCTGAATCTGCATCAGGCCGATGTGCTGCTATCCCATCAGAGACCCTTGCAATTTACCTACGGTTATCTGGCAGGACAAACGGCAGAAGCCACTAGCGGAGCCGGAGCCGCCAGCATTCTGCAACACGCTTTGCAACGCAATGCCAGCGGCTGCATTCTGATATCGACCCGACGCGCGGATCGTATCGCCGGGTCAGCCGAATTGGCGCGCTAGGCCGCTGTATTGCCCAAAGACAACATATAGGTATCTGTTATCACCTTAATGTCTTCAATTCATAAGGTGGTAACAATTCCCTTTCATACTTCAGAGGCAGTTTCCTCCGTTGGTGCGCACCATGCCGCATCCACTCACTCTGAAAAGGTGTCCCCTGATGTTCCTGCTGGCTCCCGCCGCAACACTGATGGCGCGTTTGCGCCTGATGCCGAAATTCCTTCTCGTCAGTCTGACCTTCCTGCTGCCCTTACTATTGGTCGCGGGACTCTTATTCAACGAGCTGCAAAAATCAATTTCCACCACTGAACAAGAACGGACAGGTCTGCACTACACCGTACAGACCGACAGTCTGATCCGGCTGCTGCTGCAACATCGCGGCTTGCGCCATATGGCCCTGAACAACAATACCCAGGTCGGCCCGCAAACCAAACTGATCGAAACCGCCATCGATGCGCAGTTCGACACCATGCTGGCCAACGACGCCAGTTTCGGTTTGCAAGCGCAGATGGCGGGACTCAAAACCCGCTGGGCCGCATTGCGTCAGCAAAACGAAGGCAAACCCGCCGCAAGCAACACCGCGCATAACGCCCTGCTGGGACAATTACAGCAACTCAAAGCCGTCGTGGCGGAACGGTCCAAGCTGCGACTTGACCCGCAAATCGAGACCAGTTATCTGGCCGATCTGCTGCTCGATACGCTTCCCGGCATCAATGAAAACCTGGCCTTGCTGGCCGGACGCGGCGCGTCCTATATCGATACCGCCTTGCTGGAAGCGAACGAAGATTTACTGCTCAACACCACCGTGATGCTCAGCCGTCATGACCTGACCCTGCTCAACGCAAAGCTGTCCAATATTTTCACAGCAGCCCCTACCTGGAAAACCGAACTCACCCCGCAATTGCCCGCAATCAAACAAGCCGATGACTTCCTCGAACGCACCAATAAGGAAGTGCTGAAAACGCTGAATCAAACTTCGGGCCAGGAATTTTTTAACGCCGGCGCAGCCAGCATTAAGCAACTGGGCAAGCTGTCCGAAGCCAGCGCGGCAATCCTCGACAATGCGCTGGTCGAGCGCATTGACCAGTATGCGCAAAGACGCAATCTGATCATGCTTGTTATCGTCGCAGCGCTGATGCTGGCCGCTTATTTGCTGGCCGGATTCTACGTGTCGTTTTCCAAAGAAGTGCTGGCACTGGGCGCACTGGTGCAACGCGCCGCCGGCGGCGATCTCAGTCCGAGCGCACCGTCGCAAGGCAAGGACGAGCTGGCGCGACTGTCCGCCTCGTTTGGCGCAATGAATGTCGGTCTGGCAGACCTGATTGCCGACGTGCGCACCAGTATTGACGTCATGGCCACGGCGTCCGGCGAAATCGCCACCGGCAACCTCGATCTGTCGCAACGTACCGAAGAGCAAGCCGCCAGCCTCCAGACCACCACCATCGCCATGGGCCATCTGACCGAGACTGTCCAGCGCAGCGACGCCAGCGCCCGTCAGGCCCGGCAACTGGTGGAATCGGCCGCCGGTTTTGCCAAGGACGGCGATAAAATCGTGGACACCCTGAAGCACACCATGGACGCCATCAAAGACAGCTCGCGTCAAATGACTTCCATCGTCAGTACCATCGACGGCATCGCATTCCAAACCAATATTCTGGCGCTCAACGCCGCAGTCGAAGCGGCCCGCGCCGGCAATGCCGGACGCGGCTTTGCGGTGGTGGCGACGGAAGTGCGCAATCTGGCACAACGCTCGGCCAGCGCGGCCAAAGAAATCCAGATTCTGATCGCCGACTCGGTGCGCAAGATCGACGGGGGTGCAAAACAAGCCACTACCGCCAGCAGCAACATGAGCGACATCGTGGACGCCGTTCATAAAGTGTCGGACATCATCCAGGAAATCACCCTCGCCACCGGCGAGCAAAGCAAGGAGATTACGGAAGTCAATCGCGCCGTGATGCAAATCGACGATCTCACGCAGCAAAACTCCGCCTTGGTGGAAGAAGCTGCCGCGGCGGCGGCCAGCTTGCAAGATCAGGGATCGCATCTGCGGCAAGCAGTCGCCATCTTTAAACTGGAAAACGACGGTGCTGCACCGTCGCCTATCGCTGCCACAGTTCCCGCTTTCCATAGCTCAAAGCTGCCTGCCAAAAGACGCCTGCCGACGCGCGTCGCCCTGCAGTAAGCCGCTTCCTCCCGTTCCCCTCGGCGCAGCGCAGCAAGCTGCCTTGCGCCGATCTCTGCGTCTGTCCCTGCGCCGGTCTCTGCGCAGATATCTGCGCAGATATCTGTACAATCGCTGTGTTTCCGCCGATACAAGCAAAAGACAGCCGGCGCTACATCGCCTGCGCCTGAAAGGCGGCCCTCCCCCCATCGACGCCCCATGACAACTACCCCTGTCCGATTCCTGCTCACGGCCTTCTCGGCCCTTGCATTTTCCGCTGCCTTTTCCGCTACCTTTTCCGCTGCCGCGCAAGCCGATGAAGTCCAGGTGGCCGTCGCCGCCAATTTCGCCGCACCGCTGAAACTGCTCGCTGCCGATTTTCAAAAAGCCACCGGCCATCAAGTTCAGATAACTGTCGAATCAACCGGCAAGCTGTATGCGCAAATCAGCAACGGCGCGCCCTTCGATATCCTGCTCGCCGCAGACGAAGCCACGCCCGCTCGACTGGAAAAAGAACAACAGGCCGTCGCCGGCAGTCGCTTTACCTATGCCTCCGGCACACTGGTGCTGTGGTCAGCCTCACCCACCGGTGTCGATAGCCAAGGCGAGGTACTAAAACAAGGCCGCTTCCAACATCTGGCGATTGCCGCCCCCAAACTCGCCCCTTACGGCGCGGCGGCGCTGGAAACACTCACCAAGCTCAAACTACTCGACGGCGTGCAAGCCAAACTGGTGCAAGGAGAAAGCATAGGTCAGACTTACAGCTTCATCGCCAGCGGCGCGGCCGAACTGGGTTTTGTCGCTTTGTCGCAAGTGATGGAAAACGGCAAACTGACTTCCGGCTCTGCCTGGATCGTGCCCGCTGCGCTGCATGCTCCTATCCGCCAGGACGCCGTATTGCTGATGAAGGGCAAAGACCATCCCGCCGCCATCGCACTGCTCGATTACCTGCGCAGCGCCCCCGCCAAAAGCGCAATCCGCAGCTTCGGCTATACCGTTCCGTAATCGACCGAACCGCATGAATTCCACCGTCCCCTTCGATGCCGCCGATCTGCAAGCGATTTTCCTGACGCTGAAACTGGCCACGCTGACCACGCTCATTTTATTGATCGTCGGTACCCCGATAGCGTGGTGGCTGGCGCGTACCCGTTCCTGGTGGAAAGGCCCGGTCGCGGCGGTAGTGGCGCTACCCATCGTGCTGCCGCCCACAGTGATCGGCTTTTATTTGCTGGTACTGATGGGGCCGCAAGGGCCGATAGGCGCAATGACGCAAGCCCTGCATCTGGGCATGCTGCCGTTCACGTTTGGCGGACTGGTATTGGCGTCCGTGTTGTATGCGCTGCCGTTTGTGGTGCAGCCGATCCAGAACGCATTTGAAGCCATGGGCGACCGCCCGCTGGAAGTCGCTGCCACGTTAGGCGCTTCGCCGCTGGATCGATTTTTCACGGTCGCACTGCCGCTGGCGCGACCCGGCTATCTGAGCGCAACCGTCATGGGCTTCGCCCACACAGTCGGCGAATTCGGTATCGTGTTGATGATAGGCGGTAATATTCCGGGCCACACGCGGGTGATTTCTGTGCAGATTTACGACCACGTCGAAGCGCTGGAATACACACAGGCGCACTGGCTATCCGGCGGCATGCTGGGCTTCGCATTTCTGGTTCTGTTGCTGCTCTACGTACTCCACCCCAGCGGAGGTCGTCGATGAGCACTTTGCACGCCCGCTTCCGGCTCCCGATGCCAGACTTCACGCTCGATCTCGACTTGCAACTGCCGGGACACGGCATCAGCGCCCTCTTCGGCCCCTCCGGTTGCGGCAAGACCACCTGCCTGCGCCTGATCGCCGGCTTGCAAACTGCGCGCGGCAGCACTCTGCGTATCGGCGAGGACATCTGGCAAGACGATGCGCAAGGCATCTTCGTCCCCACCCATCGCCGTACGGTCGGCTACGTGTTTCAGGAAGCCAGCCTGTTTGCCCATCTCGACATCCAAAAAAATCTGGAATACGGCATGCGTCGCAGCGGGCAGACTGACGGCACACGCAGCCGCGCCGCGCTGGAACAATCAATAGAACTGCTGGGCATCGCGCCTCTGCTCAAGCGCATGCCAGCGAAGCTCTCGGGCGGCGAACGGCAACGCGTCGCCATCGCCCGTGCGCTGGCCGGCATGCCGCGCTTATTGTTAATGGACGAACCGCTAGCCGCGCTCGATGCCGCACGTAAAGCGGAAATCCTGCCGTATCTGCAAGGTCTGCACCGGCAACTCGACATCCCCGTCATCTACGTCAGCCACGCGGCAGACGAAGTCGCGCAACTGGCCGATCATCTGGTGTTACTCGAAAAAGGAAAGCAAATCGCCAGCGGTCCCACCGCCGATCTGCTGACCCGCCTCGACCTGCCGCTGGCGCATGGTGACAGCGCCTGCGCACTGATCGTCGCGACGGTGCAGGAATACGATGCGCACTACCATTTAACCAGCGCCGGATTCAGCGGCGGCGTATGCAATTTTCCCTCGCCGCAAGCCGAAATCGGCAGCCATGTCGATTTGCGAATACAAGCGCGCGACGTCAGCCTCTCGCTGCAAGCGCCGACCGATTCCAGCGCACTCAACCGCTTCCCCGCCATCGTGAGCGAAATCGTCGACGACGGCATCGGCGAAGTGATGGTGGCACTTCTCTGTGGCAAGGACAGGCTGCTGGCACGCATCACCCGCAAATCAGCCGAGCAAATGGAATTGGCTCCCGGCAAGGCGATATTTGCCCAGGTCAAGAGCGTGGCCATACTGCGATAAGCCACGCGTTTATTGGCGCATGAAAAGGTAAAGCGACTACGCCGACTAAGTCAAAGTTAGCTAATCGCGCTGTATGAGCCTGCCAACTTTGGGGTATGTACGCTTTTTTTTCAGAACGTCCTCAAACGCAGATCGTCCCGTTAAAAATATAAACCCCAAAAATATAAAAACCCTTTATCAGACCAGTCACCCCACCCCCGATTGACCCTTTTCAGGCGATGCCTACACTAGCGAGGATTCTTCTTTCACAGAATCCACCGCATGCTGCCCCCCATCAAAGACCTAGAACGCTGGATCTACAACCGCCAGCACAAACGCATCCTCACCCTCGATTTCCCCGATAACAACGGCCCCCAGAGCGGCCCCGAACGCTACCAGCGCGACGCGCTCTTCGTCCCCAATCGCCTCGATGCCGACGAAGGCCTTTCCCGCGATTTCACCTACACCGTCGAAGTCCTGTCCGACGACCCGCGCATTCCTTTAACCGACGTGCTAGGCAAGCTGGTCACGCTCTCACTCAAACGCAAAGACGGCAGCCTGCGTTACTTCAACGGCTACGTCTTCGAATTCGGCCTCGAGCGCTGCGAAGGCAACGTCGTGTTTTACCGCATGGTGCTCAAACCGTGGATGGCCTTCCTGCGCCAGCGCAAGAACAACGCCGTGTTTTGTCACCAGACCCTCAACGATCAGGCGATGGAAATCTTCCGTCACTATCCCTCCATCCGCTGCGACTACCGCTATGCGTTCCCGAGCGGCCACGGTTACCTCAAGCTCATGCACATGGGCTGCCAGTTCAACGAAACCGATGCCAACTACCTGCATCGCCGTTGGGAAGCGTTAGGTCTCAGTTATCGCTACGAACACACCGAGCGCGGCCATCAACTCATGCTGTGTCACAACACCGCGCAGGAAGCGCAACCGATCGATGGACGCAATCCCGACATCCGTTTCCATACCGAAGACAACGACGCCGAACAGCACGAGGCCATCCACACCTGGCGCCCCGGGCGCATCATCTCTCCCGACAGCCGCACCACCACCGCCTACAATTTCAAAACCGCGCATCTGCCCAGCCATCAAGCCTGGGCCACGAGCCCCAATGCGCAAGGCAACAACGTCCCCCAAATAGAAAGCCACGACTACGTCGGTGCCTACAGCCGCGAGCATAGTCAAAACGGTTACGGCGAAACGCAGGCGCGTTACCGCATGGATGAAACCGACGCGCAGGCCAAACAGCACCCGATGGCCGGCAACAACCGCTACGTCTCACCCGGCCGCTGGTTCCAGATGCGCAAACATCCGCGCCTGCGCGATCTGCTGGGCTTTGATGTCCGCGAAGAAAAACAACGCTTCCTCATCATCGACGTGCGTCACACCGTCACCAATAACTACCTGCAAGAAAACGAACCGGCCGACTACCGCAACACGCTCAACTGCATCCGCAAAAGCATCGTCTGGCGACCCGGCCCCGGCTACAGCAGCAACGACACCCGCATCCACGGCACGCAGACCGCACTGGTGGTCGGCTACGAGCAAGGCGAAATCGCCACCGACAAATACGGCCGTCTGCGCGTGCAATTTCACTGGGACTTGCTGGGCAAGAAAACCTCGCTCAGCTCGGCCTGGGTGCGCATGGCCACACCGTGGGCCGGCAACATGCACGGCCTGCACACGCTGCCGCGACCCGGGCAGGAAGTCGTCGTCACCTGGCTCGATGGCAACCCGGACCATCCGCTCATTCTCGGCAGCGTGCATAACGGCTGCAACCCGCCGCCCTGGAATTTACCGAGCGAGAAAGCGTTAATGGGCCTGCGCAGTCGCGAACTGATTCCCGGCAAAAGCAACTTCGGGAGTGGGCGCAGCAACCACCTTATTCTCGACGACACGCTCGAGCAAATTCAGGCGCAGCTCAAAAGCGATCATCAGCATAGTCAGCTTTCGCTGGGATTTATTACCCGCATCGAGGACAACTACGGAAGAAAGGACGCGCGCGGAGAAGGCTATGCGCTGGAAACCGAAGGCTCTGGCGCACTGCGCGCCGGCAAGGGTTTACTGCTCACGACGGACGGTCGCGCCCAAGCGGTCGGCGGCACGCTCAGTCGCGACGAACTGGTGCATTGCCTGGAACAAGCACTCGAAATTGCCAAAGGACTCGGCAGTGCCGCCGTCACCCATCACGGCAGTCACCGTGACACTGCCCCGCAGCAGCACCTGAGCGCGGCCGTCGATGCGCTCGGCAAGGGCAGCGGCCCGGAAACCAGCTCCACCAGCACCGCTGCCGCCGGACAACCCATCATTGCCATCAGTGCCGCCGCCGGCCTCGCCAGCGCCACCCCCAAAGATCAAACCCATTACGCCGGTCACAACATCGACACCGTTGCCGGCAACAACCAGCAGCACTACGCCATGGGCCACATCCTGCACACCGCGCGCGGCGATATCGAACAGCTCGCAGTCGAAGGCGATCTGCGCCAGATTGCCGGTAAAGGCAAAGTCACTGTGCAGGCGCAGCACAACAGCATGGAGCTGATTGCCGAACAGGTCCTGCGACTGATTTCCACCAGCGACCGCATCGAAATCTTCGCCAAAAAAGAAATCGTGCTGGGCGCAGGCGGCTCCGCCATCAAGATCAGCGCCGAAGGCATTACCGATATCACCAGCGGCAAGCGGGTGATTCATACGTCGGGGTTGGATGTGACGGGGCCTCAGCAACAGCTCTTTGTCATGCCGGAACTGCCGGTCACCGCATTAACACCCTACCGCTTGAGCTTTGAGCATCTTTATCACGACGCCGAACCCTTGGTCGGCGCACCGTTCGAGGTGGATTTCTCGAATGGTGCCACCGTTTCCGGAACGCTGGACGCCGCCGGCCGCGCCGTCCTCACCGATGTCCCTCCCGGCGCAGGACATGTCCGCTTCGGCTCCATGCCGGGGCAATTCGAACGCAGAGATGTCAAGCCGACGCCGCATTACCAGGAGCAGAGCGACACACAAACCATCGATGCCCTCATCGGAAAATACACGCACCACACGACCACAGGAGATAACTGATGCGCGCCTGTTTCACCCCACCGCAACCACAACTTACCCGTACGGGAGATACGCAATGAGTGCGGCCACCAATCCACCCGGCGGACTGACCCTCAAAGAATTCGAGCTCTACACCGTGGGAGTCGGCGAATGGATATGGGGTACCGCGAAAGGCGCATTCAACGAAAAACAAACGCTGGCGCAGATCATGACGGATGCGGGCATCAGCATGATCCCGGTGCTGGGCGATGTCACGGCGGTGCGTGATTTGTTTGCCATCAGCATCGGCCTTGTCAATCACGCAGAAAAACGCGCCCGTGTCATGGAATGGGTGCTGCTGGTGATTTTTTTATTTGCGTTGATTCCGGTACTCGGCGGCGTTATCAAAGGCGTGGGGCGGATTGCGCTCAGAGTGACGCCCGAGGCGGCCCAAGACAGCAAGGCGCTCAGCGGCATTGCCGATGAAATCGTGGCGTTCCTGAACAATATCGGCCGAAAAGATGAACGCAGCTGGATCAAAAACCTGAACCTCCTGCGCTACGAAAAAGAGATCCTGAAAAAATTCCAGATTTTTTGCGACACCGTCATCCTGATCCTTACGCGCTACAGCCTGCACTTTCACGCCGTTCTGCCGTCGAGCATGGTAGCCCGCATGGAACAGTTGTCGAACGGATTCAAGCAACTCAAAGAACTGGGTGGAAAAATGCTTCCGCAAGCGCTCAGGGAATTGCACGAAAAACTGGCGGTGCTGCAAAAACTGATTCACAACGGCGGCGTCCTGCCCATCGACAAAGCCCCCACCATCGCCGTGCAAACCGGGCAGAAAACCGTGACCTACGTGGAAGAGGCGCGCCTGCGAGAAACCACGGCCTTGAAAATAGTGCGCGATACCAAATACCCTCAGAATTTTGCGAGTGCCGATCCGCTGCATGCCGACGAAATCAAGAAGGTCTATGAATATCAAGTCGGCTATCCCAACTTGGTTTCTAAGCCCACCGAGGTCGGGGAAATAAGTTTCTATCCACAAATTGCCTCTGCATCCGGGCCAATAAAAAATGAAATGCTGAGCGGGGAAACCTTGTTCAGAGCATTTGGCGAAAAAGGGCGAGTCGGAAGCGTACCTGTTAGCGAATCAGAGGCAATAGGGGTGTATTGGGGGCGTGGCCCGTCTCCGACAACGGCTGAGGAATGGCGGAAATTTTACGCCGTGATCGATGAGTGGAACCTCAACGGCTGGTTGACGCTGGTGCGCATTCCTCCCGGTGCCAAAGTACCTGCCTGCACCAGTACGGTATCGGAACAATACGGCAAATCTCTTTCGGGGCAATTTCTGGAAGGCGGTGGCAAGCAGGCAGTGATTACCGCGTTTTTTGAAAAAGAGATGGTCGCTCTGGCCAAGCGACTTCAGGCAGAAGGCGGAGGAAGCGGCAGCGTCAAACTGGCGAATGGCTCGTGGATTAACGTGGAAATCAGAAAAACGCAGTGGGAAAACGTGGCTGAAACCACCGGCTACGACACCAAAGTCATCCCCGGAGCCTCCATGACGGAAAGACTGGGGATCAACGAAATAGAAAGAAAAATACTAAGAGAAACCGTCAAGCAAGGACCAAAAGAGCAGCGTGCCAGCGAAAACCGGAATACTAAATAAGGAGTAATGATGGGATTGTTCGACATCTTTAAATCGCAATGGTCAGCGGAAAAAATGACGCAGGAAGATCGCAAAAAACTGTTCTGGTATCTCCAACGCCGAACCAGTTATACCGCCTGGAAAACTGAAGCGGATGCATTCGATGCATTTGCAGCGATCTATAAAAAACAGATGGTGGAGGAACCGACTCCTGAAAAAATAAATACGATGTGGGGCACGGATTGGGAGTTTTTGTACAGCAACGTACTCAAGCCACAGGTTTGGTACGAAGAAGGTTTGGCGCATTTGAAATGCGGTGATCGATCTGTCTGGCTTGTCAATCCAGAAGGTGTTTTGGGGAGAGCGAATACTTGGGCTGGCATTTGGTTTGATAATTTACTTAATCACGGGGCGCAAGGGGATAAATTTTTCGATGGCAAATATCTTCCCGAATTGGAAAAATCAATTGAGGCCTGGGGCGACGCTGCGTCTAAGACAGGAGGACTGCATTCGTTTAATTCGACCAGACCCGCACCGGAATGCTGGTCCACCTGGTGGCCCGCTAAATTCGCCAAGCTGCCGTTCCCCACCCGCTTGCCAGAGGTCCCCGTCCCGGAAAAAGAAGTCCGCATCAGAACCAAGGAAACCGTCCCGGTTTCCGGCATCTATGAGCCGCAGATGAAAGACGGCTGCATGAATTATCTCCATGCCGGCACGTCTGCGCCGACCATGGAACTCACCGATGGTACCTACGTAAAAGGCGCGCCAATTGCCGTCACCTGGAAACTCCTCTGGCAAGACACCCGCTATCTTGACGGCGTCATTCCCGCAGAAGAAGCCCAGTATTTCCCCCCTAAAAAAGAGGTCGTTGAACGAGTCAGCGCGCCGATTCCCTACCGGAACGATCCCGAGCTAAAAACCGGCAAGCTGTGTTCCCGGACCGGTCACTGGATCGTGTTAGGCGACTACCTTCACAAAGTCTGGTTTGTGGAAGGCGATGTGCTGCCACAGGCGAAAGGACGCGATGTCACCTGGTTGTGGGTCAATACCTGACTGTTTTTATGGCCGGAGAAAATCATTTTCTGACGGACATCTCAATCTTACCGATATGACACGCGACACAATGCTGCACACCTGTTTCAACCCACCGCAACCGTCAAGCAAGGGCCTAAAGAGCAACGCGCCAGTGAAAACCGGAATACTAAATAAGGAGTAATGATGGGATTGTTCGACATCTTTAAATCGCAGTGGTCAGCGGAAAAAATGACGCAGGAAGATCGCAAAAAACTGTTTTGGTATCTCCAACGCCGAACCAGTTATACCGCCTGGAAAACTGAGGCGGATGCATTCGATGCGTTTGCAGCGATCTATAAAAAACAGATGATAGAGGAGCCCGTTGCAGAGGCTGTGACGGGCCCGTGGGGTACAAATTGGGAATCATTTTATCCACGAATTCTCAGGGCACAAGTCGAATACGAAGAAGGTCTGACACGGTTAAAGCAAGGGGATCGCTCCGTATGGATTACCAATCCACGAGATGTTTTGGGGAAAGCGCAAATTTGCGCAAATGCTTGGTTTGATAACTTGCTTAATCATGGACCACAGGGCGATAAATATTTCGAAGGAAAATATGTTCCCGAATTAGAAAAATCAATTGAGGCCTGGGGCGACGCTGCGTCCGAAGTAGGAGGGCTATATTCACTAAATTCGACCAGACCCGCACCGGAATGCTGGACCACCTGGTGGCCCGATGTCTTCGCCAAGCTGCCACTCCCCACCCGCTTGCCAGAGGTCCCCGTCCCGGAAAAAGAAGTCCGCATCAGAACCAAGGAAACCGTCCCGGTTTCCGGCATCTATGAGCCGCAGATGAAAGACGGCTGCATGAATTATCTCCATGCCGGCACGTCTGCGCCGACCATGGAACTCACCGATGGCACCTACGTAAAAGGCGCGCCAATTGCCGTCACCTGGAAACTCCTCTGGCAAGACACCCGCTATCTTGACGGCGTCATTCCCGCAGAAGAAGCCCAGTATTTCCCCCCTAAGAAGGCCGTCGTCGAACGAGTCAGCGCGCCGATTCCCTACCGGAACGATCCCGAGCTAAAAACCGGCAAGCTGTGTTCCCGGACCGGTCACTGGATCGTGTTAGGCGACTACCTTCACAAAGTCTGGTTTGTGGAAGGCGATGTGCTGCCACAGGCGAAAGGACGCGATGTCACCTGGTTGTGGGTCAATACCTGACTTTTTTTATGGTCGAAAAAAGTGGCAACCTGCATCTCTTTCCTTGACCATCACCGATCGATCAACACAAAAAATCTGCCCGGCTCCAGCGCCCCTCTCAGTCAATGATGATCAATGATGGTCAATGATGGTCAATGATGATCAAACCAGATTTTCCACTGCGGCACAGCCGTGGCAAACGTCCCGCGATGCGTCGTCGGTCCGGTAGAGACGGCCTCTACCGTCGAATTGCCCGTACCCATAGCCTGCGCATACGTCATTGCCATGCGCCCTACGCCGACCGTGATGGCCTCGTCGGTTTCGCCATAGTAGTTGCGCACCGGCGACTTAATCACCCAGCGATACGCCTGCGTTGCGGCAATGAGTTTGCCAAAGGCGGAGTTCGCAAAATACTGCGGATCAAAATACGCCGGCTTGATCAGTTTGTGCAGATCGACGGGAATGTCTGCCGGATTGAACGGCTCGCGGTCGTAGGCTTTCTTGGCGATGTCGTAGTACTCGTCGGTCAACACAGAATGCGCGAGTCCCGGTACGTTGTAGTAGTTTTCAAACGCAAAGGCCGAGAGGAGCATGATGCTGTTGAGCCAGGTCGCGTCGAACTTGCGGGGGAAGTTCAGAAAGCCTTCCATCAATGCGTAGACGTCCAGCGGCGCGCTGGCTGTTGCCGCTCCCAGCACTTTGACGCCGGCGCTTTCGAGCTTTTCCAGAAACGCCATGGTCACAAATCCGCCCTGAGACCAGCCCGAGATAAACAGTTTGCTGTTAGCAATTCCCATCTTGTCGAGCACGCTGCGCGCGGCGATGAGCATGTCATAGGTCGCCTGCTGATGGCTGCCCTTCACCATATAGCCTTCGTGCTCAGTCGAGGTGCCCAATCCGAAATAATCGGCACCGATCAACAAGTAGCCCTGCCCCGCAAACTGCGCAATCATCAATTGCGTTTCGGAGGATTCGTCGGGGAAGGAAGGCACTTCATGTCGCCCGTAGACCGTCCCGTGCTGATACGACACCATGGGAAGCGATTTTCCCGGCACATCGGGAATGGCCAGCAGA
Organism: Herbaspirillum sp. RTI4; assembly: GCF_034313965.1. Classification (NCBI taxonomy): domain Bacteria; kingdom Pseudomonadati; phylum Pseudomonadota; class Betaproteobacteria; order Burkholderiales; family Oxalobacteraceae; genus Herbaspirillum; species Herbaspirillum sp. RTI4. Next base: position 1,734,089 of record NZ_JAVIWQ010000002.1, on the reverse strand, counting down.
CCGGAGGCCAGCGTCGGCCGGTTGCCCGCCTCAGGAATCACGGAGGGGTAAGTGACCCGATACAGCAGCACCGCATTGCGCGCCGGAGTGTAAGTAACGGGAATGCCGGAAAATTTCTGCGTATCGACCTGAAGAATCTTGTTGAGCCGGCTGATATCCCAGCGCTCCAGAAACTCATATTTCACACCGGAAGTGACAGGAAGCGGAGGGCTTTGCTGCGCCAGTACTGAAGAGTGAAAGAAGGTCATACCGAGCATGAGGCTCGCCATTGCACATACGCGAGAAAAAGCAGACATTATTTTTTACCTTATGAGAAATTTTTAGATCAGCATTCCAGAGCTTATTACAACGAAGAATTTTTCAATTCGGCGTTTGCGTTGTTCCAGCGAAAAGCGATAACACCGTATTCGACCTGCTCAATCGTTAAGGCCTCAATGTCCATGCACCAATTTCCAGACCACATAGTGAGCAGGCCGTAACCCATAGCGCGCCAGTACCCCCTCATGCAGCCGCTTGAGTTCTTCAATGATCAGTGCCTGCACACTGGATTGTTCGCTCTCTGGCACATGCTCCTCCACCGATCGCTGAATGCCGGAGAGCGGTTCACGTTCGGGGTGAGTGACGACTTCACGGATAGTTTGTTTGATGAAATCACGCCAGGCCAAACGAAGCGGGTCGGGTTCCACCAGGTCTTGCTTCATGACCAGATATTCCTGTGTCGAGCGCTCATAGGCCCACACATACAAGTCGCGCAGAAGCTCGACGCGGGTCATTTCGCACACCCCGAGCGTGGCGCGGCTATAAGCCTGCGCAGGTACATCCAGAAAAGTCAGCGGGCATAAATTGGCGCGAAACAGCGGCAGATTGGCCGCTAATCGCGATGTGCGCTTATTGATGTCGGCAAAGGGTTGCAGGTAAGGCAAGTGCACCATCATGAAAAAGGACTGCTCAAAAGGATCGCGAATCTGATTGGCCTTGTTGAGCAATGCATCCAGCGCGTCTTCAATTTGCTGCGGCGTTGATAACGGGCGATAGACGCTTTTACCAATATCCACCGCATGCTGACGAATTCGCCCTTCATCTGCGGGATTCGGCAGCAAGTTTTCCGCCAGGGCGCTGTGCAGATTCATCAGGGTATAGCGATTGAACTCGGCACTATCGATGTTTTCGACCAGCAATTCGATGGCCGTCTTATGGTTCAGAATCATCTGTGTTTCGATGACCGCCTTGCCGCGCGCAGCTCTGCCATGCTCGATGAGCTCGCGCGTATCGAGACGCGAATAGGTATTGCCTTCCAGATGACTTGATGCCCAGGACAAGTCGATCAGCAAGCGGTCAAGAATAGCGCGACTGTAAGTGCCGGCAGGCTCGTCCACGTCCGCAGTTTTCCCCATCGTGTGCAATTGACGGCGAAGTGAGGCGGACAGGTAGTAAGTATCGTTAGGCTGATAGGCCGCCAGAAAATCCCGCTGGTAAGCCACCGGTTTACGCGCCTCCGGGACTTGGTCGATATAGCCCAGGATGTCCTGGCTGTCCGCTGACAGAGGGATAAAACGGGGGAAGATATCGGCACTGGCGACCGAAATAGCAGAGCCGGTTTGGGTACCCACTCCGAAATAGCGACGGGCTCTGCCCTCCCCCTGCGCGATAACTTGCCCACTCTCAATCAGCTTCGCGATCAGGCGCTGTGCCGTACGTCTCGGGATGTCGGGGTGTCCGGTCAAGAGCTCGGACAGCGTCACTCCACTGCCGGATAACTGAATGCTGTCGAGTAAGTCGGTAGTGGAGGACATGGAAGAATTGGCGCAGTTTGAGTTATTTATGGCGCAATTATGACGCGATAATGGCGCAATTATCGAAACTGCGCCATTTTTACAGGGGAAAAGTGGCGCAGTTCTCAACGCAATGCCCATTTCCAATGATTCAAATTCTCTGTCACGGATCAGCGAATAATTGGCCGGACTTTCCCTATCGATCAACTCCCCCGATAAGTCGAATACGCCCACGGCGATACCACCAGCGGCACATGGTAATTCTGCTTAGCATCAGCGATGCCAAAAGCAATCACCACCTGATCCACAAAACGCGGCGACGGCACCTGCAATCCCTGTCCGGCAAAATAATCGCCCGCGCCAAACACCAGTTCGTAGCGCCCGACCTCCAATGCCTCGCCCTCTAGCAGCGGCGCGTCGCAGCGCCCGTCCTGATTGGTAAGCGTCGTTTTGATCAGCGTTTTGCCGCTGTCCGTCACCCGATACAAGCTTACGGCGACGCCCACGCCGGGTTTGCCCTGGGTGATATCCAAGACATGCGTACTCAGTTTTCCCATCGCCATTTCCTTAGTCATTATTTCGGTAGCTCACCGGAGCCTTATAATAATTCGAATTCCGCCTAGGTTGACCTGCTCTTTGTTTTTAAGTACGGCTCCACCTTATTCAATACGCCTCCCCCAACAAAAAGGATCAGGCCGCATCAGCGTCCGATGACAACATGAGCTCCCTGGAACAACTGAACCGCTGCGACACCGCCGCTTTCGTCGATACCTTGCAAGGCATCTATGAGCATTCGCCCTGGATTCCGCAACGCGCCGCTGCGCTGCGGCCGTTCCGCAACCTGACCGCGCTGAAACTGGCTTTGCAAGACATTGTCGTCGCCGCCACCCGGGAAGAACAACTGGGTTTAGTCCGCGCCCACCCGGAACTGGCCGGCAAAGCCGCCCTCGCCGGCACACTCACCGAAGAATCCACCGGCGAACAAGCCAAAGCTGGCCTGCATCTGTGCAGCCCGGAAGAATTCGCCCGTTTGCAACAACTGAATGCGGATTACCACGCCCGCTTCGGCTTTCCCTTCATCGTCGCCGTCAAAGGCCCCACCGGCAACGGCCTGACGCGGCAGGAAATCATCAGCCGCTTTGCGCGTCGCCTGAAAAATCTGCCGGAAGACGAACTCGCCGAAGCGCTGCGTCAGATCGGCCGCATTGCTGAAATCCGCCTCAATAGCCTGTTCGATGTCACACCCGCACTAGGCAACACCATCATGGAATGGGCCGAAGAAATCGGCCAGTGGAGCGACGATGAGCAAGGTCTGACCTGCACCTTCATGAGCGCAGCCCACCGCCGCACCGCAGACAGGCTGCGGCAATGGATGCGTGACGCCGGTATGCAAGCGCATATCGATGCGGTCGGCAATGTAGTCGGCCGCTACCTGTCGCACGATCCGCACGCCAAAACCCTGCTCACCGGCTCGCATTACGACACGGTGCGCAATGGCGGCAAATACGATGGCCGCGAAGGCATCCTGCTGCCGATCGCCGTGGTGCGGCATTTGCATGAACGCGGCGAAACCCTGCCCTTTCATCTGGAAGTCATCGCTTTTTCGGAGGAAGAAGGGGTGCGCTTCAAAAGCACCTTCCTCGGCAGCAATGCCGTCAGCGGCCATTTCGACCCTGCGGTACTCGATCTCTGCGACCGCGACGGTGTCAGCATGCGCGAGGCGCTGACCGCCGCCGGTCACGATGTCGCCGCCATCCCCGCCATTGCCCGCGATCCGGCCAGCCTGCTCGGCTATGTCGAAGTGCATATCGAACAGGGGCCGGTGCTGCTGCAACGCGGCTTACCGGCAGGTATCGTCACCTCGATTGCCGGGGCATCGCGCTATCTGGTTGAACTGCGCGGCGTGGCCAGTCACTCCGGCACTACGCCGATGTCCATGCGCAAGGACGCTGCCGCCGCGGCGGCGGAAATACTGCTCTACGTCGAACAGCGCTGCGCTGAAAACCAGGAAGATTCACTGGTTGGCACCGTCGGCCAGTTGCAGGTGCCGAACGGTTCGACCAATGTGATTCCGGGCGCCTGCGTCTTTTCACTCGATATCCGCGCCGCGCGCGATGAAGTGCGCGATGCGGCCGTTGCCGATGTTTTGCAAAGACTGGAACAAATCTGCGAGCGCCGCCGTATCGAATCCACCGTCGAAAAAACCGTCTGCGCCGCCGCCGCCCCTTGCGCGCCGTGGCTGATGCAGCAACTCTCGGCGGCGACCGAACGCGCCGGTGTGCCACCGTTCGCACTCGCTTCCGGCGCCGGTCACGACGCCATGGCGATTGCCGCCATCAGCGACGTCGCCATGCTATTTACCCGCTGCGGCAATGGCGGCATCAGTCACAATCCGCTGGAAACCATGACTGCCGACGACGCCGAAGTGTCGGCGCAGATCCTGCTCGATTTCCTGCGTCATTTCAGCACTGCCTCCTCGGCGTCATGAGCACCACCCTGCTCATCAAAAACGCCCGCGTGCTGGTCACCATGGATGCGCAACGGCGGGAGATCGCCGATGGCGCTGTCTTTATCCGCGACCATGTGATCGAACAGGTCGGCCCCAGCAATACCCTGCCGGACAGCGCCGACGAAGTGATCGACGCCACCGGTCACATCGTGCTGCCCGGTCTGATCAACACTCACCATCACATGTATCAAAGCCTGACGCGGGTCATTCCTGCGGCGCAAAACGGCGAACTGTTCAACTGGCTCAACAATCTTTATCCGATCTGGGCCAATCTGACGCCGGAGATGATCCGCATCTCCACGAAAACAGCGATGGCGGAACTGATGCTGTCCGGCTGCACCACCAGCAGCGACCATCTGTACATTTATCCGAACGGCTGCCGCCTCGACGACAGCATCGAAGCAGCGCAGGAAATCGGCATGCGTTTCCATGCCGCGCGCGGGTCGATGAGCGTCGGCCAGTCCAAAGGCGGCTTGCCGCCCGACCGCGTGGTCGAAGAAGAGAAAGCGATCCTGCGCGATACCCAGCGGCTGATCGAAACCTGGCACGATGACCGTCGCCACGCCATGCTGCGCATCGTCGTCGCGCCCTGTTCGCCGTTTTCGGTATCGCGTGACCTGATGCGCGAAGCGGCCATTCTGGCGCGCAGCTACGGCGTGTCGCTGCATACGCATCTGGCGGAAAACATCAACGACATTGCCTATAGCCGCGAGAAATTCAACATGACCCCGGCGCAATATGCGCAAGACTGCGGCTGGGTCGGCCACGATGTCTGGCACGCCCACTGCGTGCAGCTCGACGACGACGGCATCCGGCTGTTTGCCGCGACCGGCACCGGGGTGGCGCACTGTCCCTGCTCCAATATGAGACTCGGCTCCGGCATCGCGCCTGTCCGCAAGATGCTCGATATGGGTGTGGCGGTGGGTCTCGGGGTCGATGGCAGCGCCTCGAACGATGCCGGTCATATGCTGGGCGAAGTGCGGCAGGCGATGCTGCTGCAGCGAGTCGGTTTCGGGCCGGACGCGATGACTGCGCGGCAGGCGCTGGAAATCGCCACGCTGGGCGGTGCGAAAATACTGAATCGCGACGATATCGGCGCGCTGGCTCCGGGCATGTCAGCCGATCTGGCGATCTTCAGTCTGGACGGCATCGGTTTCGCCGGGGCCTTGCACGACCCGGTTGCCGCGCTGGTTTTTTGCACCCCGCCCAACGTGGCCTACAGCATCATCAACGGCCGGATAGTGGTGCGCGACGGTCACTGCACCACGCTCGATACCGGCATCTTGTGCGAACGCCACAATACGTTGGCGCATACGCTGGCGGAAGCGGCGCATTAGGGGGCCACTAGACTGCCATGACCCGATGGAACCTTGAAATTTGATAGTGCGCATTGTTGAAAATGCCAATACTGCAAGTGCCCTGCCCTCAAAAGGGGCGGGCATTGAGTAAGCACTCTGGAACCGCTGATGAAGCCTGGCAAGCTTCGCTGCAAAGGGACCGTCGTCAGGTCCTGCTGTTGCGACGCACCGTCACTGCATCGGAGGTTCTCCATCAACTTTCGTAAGGATTTTTAACATGATGCCTCCCACCTCCGCAGGCCCTTCCTCGCATTCTGTTGCATCAGCAGCTCACCAGCTGCGAACACAAGATCTGAATCAAAACCCGATGACCAGCCCCCCCAAGGCAGCATCCTCTGCCCAGCCAGAGGGGCTTCAAATGAGATCTGGCGCGCAAGGCAAGGTCAGACCAAGAAGCGCGACCGTACCGGGCAGCGCTGATTTGTTGTCGCAAAGTAGCTTAATCAGCGGTTTTCTGAAGGCGTCCGGCAATTGTTTCGATAGCCCTCTATTGCTTCAGGAGTACACCTCTCCGGCTCCTGTCACCAAACACAACGTCACGAAACTGTCGGAAAAAGAAGTCCAGCAGTGCATCAATGAAATCATGGAGGGAAAAACGCAGCAGTCGGTGGCATGGAAATATGGCGTGAGCGCATCGACCATCGGCCGTTATTTCAGAGACCATATTGATAGACAGGCAGCACAATTGAAGAAAATGGAAGCCCAAACTCACCCAATATTCCGCATTACCGCAGATGTCGCAGTTCAACATGAAGTGGTCTTGGTCGACAAGGAATGCCAGACCGATAACACCGGGCAAGTCGCCATTACCTACAGAACGCAAGGCACCAACACCGAAGCCCCTTCCGTCATCCGATACGCCCGTTCTTCGCGGGTGTAACAACTAAGCTGCAAACTCAGCTACCAACTAAGCTGCCGGTTCACTCCTGGATGTAAAGCAACCTTGCCCTCTGGCGTGGTTCCTGCTTTAAGGTTTGGACCGGCAGTCATCCCTTGCCCCATCGTTTTTTGTTCCCGTCTTGTTCCCGAAAAGTGACTTTCTTTATTGTCGGATGACATTGTTGCGCAGGAATGTCGCCTGAATATTCATAGGGATTTCCGCTATGACATTCTGATAACAATCGTGGCCATTTCGGATAAAAAGCAGGCGCGGGCAACCGTCAGGCACGACATAAAAAAACCCGGCTGCATTCTGCCGCTTTTGCAGTAAGCTGAAAAAACTGCAACACAACCTGGCAAACATCATCATGTCCGAACCGATTCGTTTTTATCATCGCGGTGCCATTCAAGAAGTGGCTGCCTCATCGTCGACTCCGATCACCCGCACTGTCTTGCAATACCTGCGCGAAGACCTGCACTGCACCGGCACCAAAGAAGGCTGCGCCGAAGGCGATTGCGGCGCGTGCATGGTCGTGGTCGGCGAATTGCACGGCGACCACCTCAGCCTCACTACCATCAACTCCTGCATCCAGTTCCTGCCCACGCTGGACGGCAAGGCGCTGTTGACGGTGGAAGATGTGAAGCAAGCCGACGGCGCATTGCACCCGGTGCAACAGGCCATGGTCGAATGCCACGGTTCGCAATGCGGATTCTGCACCCCCGGTTTCGTCATGTCCTTGTGGGCCTTGTATCTGGAACAGGAAAACGCCGCTCTGCCGCCCAGCGCCAGACAGATCGATGACGCCCTGTCCGGCAACCTGTGCCGCTGCACCGGCTACCGCCCCATTATCGACGCCGCGCACCGCATGGGTGCATTGCCGCCGGCTCCATTCGACCGCGAACAACTCATCGCCGCCCTGCGCGGCCTGCAACGGCAAGAACCGCTCAGCGTGACAGAAGGCGGCCGGACTTTCCACGCCCCGCGCACGCTGGAACAACTCACCACGCTGCGCAGCACACTACCAAACGCACGCATTCTGGCCGGCTCCACCGATGTCGGTCTGTGGGTGACGAAACAATTGCGCGAACTCGGCGACCTCATTTACATCGGCCAGGTCGCGGCATTGCAAACCCTTTCAGAGCAAGACGGCTGGATCGACATCGGTGCCGGCGTCTCGCTGGAAAAAGCCTATGCCGCGCTGCATGCCCACTATCCGGAAGCCCTGTCCGAACTGTGGCAACGCTTCGCCTCGCTGCCTGTACGCAATGCCGGCACCTTAGGCGGCAACCTCGCCAACGGCTCGCCTATCGGCGATTCAATGCCGTGGCTGATCGCGCTGGGTGCGCATATCGTCTTGCATGGCAGTCGGGGACCACGCAGCATGCCGCTGGAAGATTTTTATCTGGCCTATCAAAAGTCCGCCTTGCAAGCCGATGAGTTCGTTCGAGCAGTGCGAATTCCGCTGCCGCGCAAGGGCGTGGCACTGCGCATCTACAAACTGGCGAAGCGCTTCGATCAGGATATTTCCGCCGTCTGCGCCGCCTTCGCCTGCACGCTGGAAAACGGCAAGGTAGTCGACGCCCGCCTCGCCTACGGCGGCATGGCCGCCACGCCCAAACGCGCAGCGCTGGCCGAAGCCGCGCTGCAAGGAAAACTCTGGAACGAAGAAAACGTCCGCGCCGCCATGGCAGCGATGGCACAGGATTTTGCGCCACTGTCGGACATGCGCGCCTCGGCCGCCTATCGTCTTAAAACCGCGCAGAATCTGCTCTACCGCTACTGGCTGGAAACCCGCGCCGACGCGCCCTTGCCGCCCAGTTCGCTGCGCGCTTTCGCCGTCGCTGCAGATCGCCTGAAGGTCGCGCCATGAGTCTCCCCACAACATCCCTCCCGAACGCCCTTTCCCCCAGCTCCGAAACAGCATGGGCTGAAACCGGCAAAGCGCACCCGCATGAATCGGCCATCCTGCACGTCACCGGCGAAGCGATCTACACCGACGACATCGCCGAACTGCACGGCACCCTGCATGCCGCGCTGGGCCTGTCGCAAAAGGCGCATGCCCGTCTGCGCTCGGTCAATCTCGACAAGGTCAGGGCCGCGCCCGGCGTGATCGCCGTCCTGAGCGCCGCCGATATTCCCGGCGTCAACGATTGCGGCCCCATCGTGCATGACGATCCCATCCTGGCCGAGGAACTGGTGCAATACGTCGGCCAGCCGATTTTTCTGGTGGTGGCGCACAGCCATGACGCGGCACGCCGCGCTGCGCGTCTGGCCGTGATCGACTATGAAGAATTACCGGCAGTACTCACCCCGCGCGCCGCGCATGCCGCGCAATCGTATGTAGTGCCGCCGATGCGTCTGCAACGCGGTGATCCCGATGCCGCTTTCGCCACTGCCCCACACCGGCGGCAGGGGCAGTTCGATGTCGGCGGGCAGGAACAGTTTTATCTGGAAGGACAGATTTCTTACGCCATCCCCAAGGAAGGCGGTGCGCTGCATGTGCATTGCTCGACGCAGCACCCGAGCGAAATGCAGCATCTGGTGGCGCACATGCTGGGCTTGTCTTCGCACCATGTGCTGGTGGAATGCCGACGCATGGGCGGCGGCTTCGGCGGCAAGGAATCGCAATCGGCCTTGTGGGCCTGCTGCGCGGCGCTGGCAGCGGCGCGCTTGCGTCGTCCGGTAAAACTGCGCGCCGATCGCGACGACGACATGATGGTGACCGGCAAACGCCATTGCTTCGCCTACGACTACGACGTGGCTTACGACGAGAGCGGCCGCATCCTCGCAGCGCGGGTGCAAATGATTGCGCGTGCCGGTTACTCGGCCGATCTATCGGCGCCGGTAGCGACCCGCGCCGTCTGCCATTTCGACAATGCCTACTATTTGTCGGATGTCGATATCCGCGCCGTGTGCGGCAAAACCAATACCCAGTCGAACACCGCCTTCCGCGGTTTCGGCGGCCCGCAGGGGGCCATCGCCATCGAATACATCCTCGATGAAATCGCCCGCGACCTTGGTCGGGATGCGCTGGCCGTGCGACGCGCCAATTTTTATGGCGACAGCGATGGCGAAGATCGCAACGTCACCCACTACGGCCAGAAAGTTGAGGACAATGTGATCGTCGCGCTGGTCGATGAACTGGAAACCAGCAGCAATTATCAACAGCGCCGCGAGGAAATACGGCAATTCAACGCCGGTAGTCCGATATTGAAAAAAGGTCTGGCGCTAACGCCGGTGAAGTTCGGTATTTCCTTCAACGTGCCGCATCTGAATCAGGCGGGCGCGCTGGTACATGTGTATGCCGATGGCTCGGTGCTGGTCAATCATGGCGGCACCGAAATGGGTCAGGGGCTCAACACCAAAGTCGCGCAAGTCGTGGCGCAGGCGCTGGGCGTCGCGCTGGAGCAAGTGCGCTGTACCGCTACCGATACCAGCAAGGTCGCCAATACCTCGGCCACAGCCGCTTCCACCGGTACCGATCTGAACGGCAAAGCGGCGCAGAATGCGGCCTTGCGCATACGTGAGCGGCTGGCAGAAATCGCAGCGAAAAAGTTTGACTGCGCACCGGCGGAGGTGATTTTTGCCGACGGCATCGTGAGCGCTGCGGGGGCGTCGATGCCATTTCCAGAATTGGTAATGCAAGCCTATCTGGCCCGCACCCAGCTCTGGTCGGACGGTTTTTACTCCACGCCCCGGGTGCACTGGGACCCCAAGACCATGACCGGTCACCCTTTCTATTACTTCGCTTACGGCGCGGCGGTCGCGGAAGTGGTGATCGATACGCTCACCGGCGAATCCAAAGTGCTGCGCGCCGACGTGCTGTACGACGCCGGCGAATCGATCAATCCGGCCATCGATATCGGCCAGATTGAAGGCGGCTTCATTCAGGGCATGGGCTGGCTGACTACCGAAGAACTGTGGTGGAACCCGGAAGGCAAGCTGATGACGCATGCGCCATCGACCTACAAGATCCCGGCGATCTCGGATTGCCCGGCCGATTTCCGCGTCGCGCTGTTCAAGAACAGCAATGTGCAGGACAGCATCCATCGTTCCAAGGCCGTGGGCGAACCGCCGCTGCTGCTGCCGTTTGCAGTTTTTCTGGCGCTGCGCGACGCGATTGCCGCTGTCGGCAACAACCGCATTCATCCACCGCTGCGCGCACCGGCTACCTGCGAAGCGATACTCGACGCGGTAGATGCTGTGCGCGCCGCGCTGGCCTGATCGGGGAAGCTGAACTATATGAACAACTGGCTTAGCGCACTGAGGCAATGGCACGCGGCGGGAACTACGGCGGTGTTGGTGACGGTGGCCAACACGCAAGGCTCCACCCCGCGCAAGGCAGGCGCACGCATGGTGTTTAGTGCGGGAGATCAGTGCGACACCATAGGCGGCGGTCATCTTGAATGGCGCGCCGCGCAGATTGCTCGCAGGATGTTGGAAGATGCGCTGGAAGCCGAGTCGGACGCTCCCGCCGCCCGCCGTCGTCTGGAACGCATCGCGCTCGGCCCCAGTCTGGGGCAATGCTGCGGCGGCGCGGTGACGCTGGCCTTCGAGCGCATGGACGCAAGGGATGCGGCGGACAGCCGCATGCTGGATACGCTCCACCGCCACGAACAGCAAGGTGTCGATCTGTGGCGCAAAGTATCCATCGACGACCCTTCCGCCCCCCCCACACTAGAAGCCGACTCCTTGGCTATGCCGGGGGCGTATACCGCAAGTGACACGCATATCGCGCAAGATGCCCAGGGGAACCGCTGGCTGTACGACCACTGCCGGGCGCAAAGGCCGCAAGTCGTGCTGTTCGGCGCAGGACATGTCGGAACGGCACTGGTGCGTGTGCTTTCCACGCTTCCCTGCAGCGTATTGTGGGTCGATGAGCGCACCGACCTCTTCCCTGCCGACTTGCCGCCGCACGTTATGATCGAAGCGACCGACACGCCGAACGCCGTTGTCGATCTGGCCGAACCCGGCGCTTATTTTGTGGTGATGACGCACAGCCACGCACTGGACCAGCAATTGACCGAGCGTATTTTGCGGCGTAGCGATATGGGCTGGTTCGGGCTGATAGGCTCGCTGAGCAAGCGCCGTCAGTTCGAGCACCGTTTGCGCGAGCGCGGATTCGACGATGTAGCCGTCAATCGCATGACTTGTCCGATTGGTATCGCCGGCATCAACGGCAAGGAGCCTGCCAGCATTGCCCTGTCCGTTGCGGCGCAACTGTTGCAATTATGGGAACGGCAGGCCTTGCATCAACATAGCCCGGACATTCACCGGCTTCTCACACAGTAGCGTCGATCGCGACTGGCATTTCCTTTTCGATCGCAAGCAGAATGACAAAAAAAATATGAACGATACCCCTCCCACCCTGCAAGCCTACCGCGCCAGTGTGCTGCATTTTGTCAACGATCCTGCTTTCGACGAGCAGGCCGTGCGATGGCATGCCGATGGCTTGCTGCTCGTTCAGAACGGAAAAATTCTGGACGCCGGCGATTACGCTCGTCTGCTGCCCACGCTGCCGGTCGGCACAGCGATTGAGGACTGGCGCGGCAAACTGCTCATGCCCGGCTTCATCGATACCCATGTGCATTATCCGCAAACCGACATCATCGGCTCGCCGGCACCGGGCTTGCTGCCGTGGCTCAACACCTATACGTTTCCGGCGGAACGGCGTTTTGACAACAGCGCCCATGCAAGCGAAGTCGCTGACTTTTTCCTGCGCGAACTGCTGCGTAACGGCACCACCACCGCAGCCGTGTATTGCACCGTGCATCCGCAATCGGTAGACGCGTTTTTCCAGCGCAGCGATGCGCTCAATCTGCGCATGGTGGCGGGGAAATGTCTGATGGACAGGCATGCGCCGGACTTCCTGCTCGATACCGCCGAGAGCGGCGTGCGCGAAAGCGAGGAACTGATCCAGCGCTGGCATAACAAGGGACGTCAGCATTACGCCATTACCGTCCGCTTCGCGCCGACGTCGAGCATGGCGCAACTGAAGCTGGCGGGGGAACTGGCGGCGCAGTATCCCGATACCTATATTCAAACCCATGTCGCTGAAAATACCGATGAGGTGAAGTGGGTCAGGGACTTATTTCCAGACAGCCGCAGTTATCTGGATGTCTACGATCAGGTCGGGCTGATGCGGTCGCGGGCCTTGTTTGCCCACTGCATCTGGCTCGACGATGCCGACCGCGCCCGTATGGCGGCCACGCAATCGGTGGCCGCCGTCTGCCCGACGTCCAATCTGTTCCTCGGTAGCGGATTGTTCGATTTTGAAGCGGCCGACAGAATGCACATGCCGGTCTCTCTGGCGACCGATGTGGGCGGCGGCACCAGTTTTTCTATGCTGCAAACCATGAATGCGCTCTACAAGGTAGGGCGCATGGGCGGCACCCATCTACCCGCGCTGCGCATGTTTTACATGGCAACGCTGGGCGGCGCACGCGCCTTGCAGCTCGAAGGAACGATAGGCAATTTTGTAGCCGGCTGCGATGCCGACTTCATCGTTGTCGACCTGCAATCGACTCCGCTGCTGGCGCGCCGCAGCGCCACTACCGGCACGCTGGAAGAGCAATTGTTCGCGCTGGCTATTCTGGCCGATGATAGGGCAATTGCGCATACCTACTCAGCCGGCGTATGCGTGCATAGCCGTACGGCGTGAGGGAGTCTCCGGGATTTTTTTCTTGACCGGTGCATTCAATAAGCGATCAATCTGGTTGACCTTGAGTTCAAAGGGCGTCGAATTGAGCCCCTTGTTGAAGGACGCCAGACTTTTCATTTCTGAAAAATATTGCAAACCCTCCAGGTAATTTTTCAGCAGACTGTTGCCGACGGTATTGTCCCCCTTGTTTTGGGTGAAATAGTCATACCGCTCAGTCGCGCTCATCTCCTTGGTTGCCGCACGGGCAAGCGCAATATTGCGCCTGAATTCGACATCATCGAGGCCATTCTGCTGGTACCTCTCCAGCACCGGGGCAGAGAACGATTCAGCGGCGAGCGCATTGAAATCATCGCCCGTAAGGCCAGGGCCATTCTGTCTGATGCACTGCATGGTGGTCAGCACGTCCAGTAAGTTGTCGTTGGAAAAATAATGATCGATCAGCATGGTGCGTAAATCCGTCGCTTCCCGGAACTCGGCAGGGAATTGCAGCGTGTCGTCAAGCTTGTGCATCAGACCGGCTTCTTTCAGATAATTTTTCAGGGTCGGATATTGCAAGAGATGAATTGCGGGGTCATTGCCCAGCACCGTCTTCACTACCGCGTTGGAGGTCAGATCGGCGCTGAACATGGGGGCGATGCTTCCTCCCGCACCGGCGGAAAATCCCAGATCGGGATTGATTCTTCCGCTGATGGTGCGGCTCACCTCTTGCTGGAGGTATTGCCGGAACCACCGGTCAGAGTGATTGGGTTTATGCAGGCGCAGAGTGTAGGAATGTCCGCCGGTCCAGGATACGCCGGCCAGCGACAGCTCGAGTCCGGCAGCGATGCCGCTGTCGGCAAGGTTGCCATGCCCGAGTTCGCTGAAGCGACGCTGGATCAGATCGATAAAACTGCGTACCGGTAATTCAAACAGCCCGGTTCCGGTCAATTTAAACGAGAGGTCGACGAACTCGCCGTTCCTGGTGTAGTTCGGATGCTGCGCTATTTTTTGATAGGACACGTCGACGGAAATGGCGGCCGTCTGCGTCAGTTGCGATGTGACCAGGGCCTCGTTGAACGGTGTGGGTGCCAACGCGCCACTCTGCGATACCTGCTCCGTAAAAGCCGGGGTAGCACTGAGACCAAGGTTGATGCCTACATTGAACGAGGCGTTAATCTTACGTCGTTCCAGTTCGGCAGAAACGGAGAGCACCGATTTTTTGTAGAGAAATTCTGGCGACATCAGCAAGGCAGGCTCAATCACACGCTGACTGAGATTTTCCCATTCCAAGCGAACAGAATCTTCTGAGAGGGCATGTTCATCCATATGCTGCCGGAGTACGGCCAGACTGAGCGAAAGCGCATTCCAGCAGCATCCGATAAATTCTTCTGGGTGAGCGAGGGCCAGTTCCGTCATGTCGCGCATATATTGATTGCTCTTTTTTGTGTTGCTTGCTGCGGCGAAAAATTCTTTTACCAGTTTTCCGGCGCTCTCTTCGGCAATCTGCCTGCCCAGCTGACGCGCGCCCTGGCGACTCATGGACATCGATTTTCCTGCCAGCAAACCCCGGGCTTGCTGTTCGAACCCCTCTATATCCAGCCTGACCTGCGCCAGCACCTCTGCCAGCTTATGCCGACCCTCCGTCAAAGCATGGCGGATTTGCTGCGGATATTCCGCAATCAGGGGATTGCTGGCAAAGATAGTCTGTAGTCTCTGCTCGGTTTGTTTCGCATCGGCGCAGCCTTTACTTATCGCTTCATGCGGAGCCATCCACAGACCGGCAGGCACAAAACGATACGCCACGCTACCCGCCACTGCGGTCGTCGCCCCGGTGGAGATATAGGGTTGATTACCCGGTAGTGAACTGAGCATTTCTGTTTTTAAAAAATCTGCTCTGACCCTGCCGTCGACACGGCTTTCATCCCATTTACCATCGAGAACGATACGATTGAGTCCACTCGGTTTTTGCAGCGCGGACAGGTTGCCGTAATACGTCTCCAGTCTGTTTTTCAAGTGGTTGAAACTTTGATGGCAATTTTCACGGATCTTTGTTTCCGGGCCCTTGAACAGACTGCGCGAGTCTCGGAAATACGTTCGCCGGGTACTCAGCATTTCCGGCACCAGTTCTGGCATTGCGCCTTTTTGCAATTTTTCAGAGGTCAGTTCGGGATGCATGTCCTGCGGCAAACAACAGCCGAGGAAGCGTTGCTTAAGTGAATACCGCACGCGTTTCAGGCCGTTTCCTATGGCAACGCCGGCGCCGGTCGTGGTCAGATTGACGCGCTGTTTTTTTTCTTCTTCATTGCCGCGGCGGTAGCGTTCACGACCAAGCTGCACTACTTTCTGGTTCATTGTGCGCACGTCGGCGGTTTCATAGAGGTCTCCCCGGATTTTTTTCACTCCGGCTGAGCCTTTCAGTCTGGCGGCTTTCATGCCCGAACCACCGACGGTGGCGCTTACATTAGCGCTGGCGCCCCGGCTTCTGAGTCTGGCATAAATAAGATCGCCATCATGGTCCTTGACCATGAAATCGGTGGTATCTCGCGACACCCCGACACCCATTTTCAGCCCTATCCTGGCGGCACAGGCATCGAAACCGAGCTTGAGATTGACATCCAGTCCTGTAGTGGAATTCTCTTCTACATAATTATTGAGTTCATGATCAAGATGAGGCAAGGCGTGCTGCATTCTTTCTGTGGCGGCATCGGCATCCTGATCGTAAATGCCGATGCCGTGCTGATGAAATTCCACCCGCGCCATTTGCGTAATGACATTGGCGAGTTCCTCGATGGCGAAATTGGAGCGTCCGTTTTTTCTGTTCAGATAATGCGCGAAGCGCAAACTCCACGCGATCGATTTCAATTCACTGTAAAGATGCCGGCGATTGACGCGGTGGTTTTCATCTTCATTGACGGCCTGACGATTCAGACTCCGGCTCAGCACCGATGTTTTATGCGCGGCCAGTCTGAGCGCCGCGCCAGATAGCGGACTGAGACCGTATTTTGCGGCGCGCTGATAGTGGCCCATCGTCTGTTTTATGTCGCCAAGCAGGCAGCTCATCGCTGCCGGATTGAGTTCTCCACGCGTGTCGTACAGAGGTTCATTGGCCTGTATTTTTACTGGCGTACGTTTGCTGTCGGCGCAGGGAATGTCGGTGTCGAAGCTGGTGAATCGAGAACTCAATACCGTGATGTCAACAGGTTTGGCGCCACGCAGTCTTGCTGCGAGTCTGGAGAGGCCTCCAGGCTGACGTGCAATGTCAGACTGAGCCAAAGAGTAGGACGAGGCCATTGAAATAAAAGAGAGGCGCATGGCGTTTCTTTCACCGTAAATAAATGAAATCAATTAATTCCTGTGCCATTCCCATTTCCCTGCACAAGAATAAAGACCCTGGAACGACAAGTAACTTGCGCTCAAGGAGCGCGTCCCCTGCCGTTCTCAGGGAACATCTACTGCGCGGAACATCCGCCAAGTTTCTGAGTGAAGGTAGGTTCCCCTTTTGGGAGTACGTGATAAAAAAATTGACCAGCCCAGCCTGCTTATGGCAAACCTTGTCGGCCAATAAGGATTGGCGTTGTGCGCGTGAAGCGTATTTTTTATTTCTCCCATGACCCGCTTGTTGTTTGGCCGGATTTACTTGAGACGTCCTGTATTTACAATATTTTCTTTAAAACAGTTCATGTGGAACATCCGGGCAAAATGGCTGTTTATAAAGCTTTTTCCCTGTATCCCTCTTATTTCCCTGTACGCACAAACCCCTGTAACAGCGGGCCTACATTGGCTACGCAGTCAAATCGGGGCCTGCCCATGGAGCGCTTATCGTGATTTTGTTTTTCCAGTAGCAGACAAAAATAACTTTGTCAGCGTGTACCCTTAAAGTAATGGTCGGACCAGTTATTTACAAGAATACAAATATGAAATTAAAAATTCTTTTGAAATCGACTTAACTGCGGGCGCAGTTGTACGGGCAAGTCGGTGTGATTGCGCAAATGCAAGAGATTGCCTGCCTGGCAATACGAACAGGGGGGACGACTCAGGTACGCCGCTTGACTCAATTTGTCATGCGCGCGCAGTTTTGGGAGGGGATGGAGGTGGAGGTGTTGCAGATCCGGCGCAATCCAGTGGTTTATTTCAAAAGTGAATTTTCTTCGCTGATGAATAGAGCCATGCGCCTTGCAGATACGCGTCCCGGAGGGAAACACATTTCACAAATGAAACGTCAACAGATCCTCGTGTTCACTAGGAAAAAAGAATGGCGCAGACTTCTTCAAACTGCTGATCCACTTCACTGAAGAGATGAATGAGAAGGTCCTCATTGAGCTGTATTTTGTTCCATGCTGCTGGTGCGACTGGCGGGACGAGGTCCTCTTCGTTGCCGCAAAAATCAAGTCCATGCGCAATGCAATCGGCCAGATTAACAATTGCCACAAGCCCACTGGCGCTGCATTTTTCGGGGGAATGATGGTGTTCGACCGCATCCAGAATCAGACTGGGGAAATTCCAGTGCTCCATCATGGCGCGGCCGACAAGCATGTGGTCGAGTCCCAGCACGGCTCTTTCGGCCTCGAATAAATAACAGTCATTTTCCTTGCGGTAAATGATGACCTCTTCGTAAGCAGGAGCAGCATGCGCCGCCAGCACCAGCCGACCTATGTCGTGCAGCAATCCGCCAATAAATGCCTGATCCGGATTGACCGACAATCTGGCTCCCAGCGCCCTGGCACACAGCGCGGTACCGATCGAATGCCGCCAGAAAACAGTGAAATCGAGACTGCTGCCGGCCGAGCCTGTGAATTTTTCCGTGACCACTGCGGCCATCACCAGTACCCGTACGCTATCGAGGCCGAGAATGCTGATCGCTTGCCGGATGCTCATCACTTGCCGCTGCATTCCGTAAAACGCCGAGTTTGCCAGGCGCAATATTTTGGTAGTCAATGCCTGATCCTGCTCGATTTTATGCGCGATGTAATGCGCGTCTTTATCGTTCAGATTTTGCATCAACTGAAGTACGACTACTGGCAGGGAGGGCAAGTCGTGAATGCCGGTAATGACATCGCTCAGTTCCAGTTTCACTTCCCACCTCGCCGGTAGCGCACCAGTGACTCGTACAAAAGCGCGGCTGGCGCGATCTTCCCGCAACGGCGGAATAATCGATCCAAGCGAAGCAGTTGACGTGCGCAATTGTCGCTGATAGCCGTGCTTTCAGCGACCGGCTCCAGCGCCGATGGAGTGCTGTACGGCTCCTGCGTGCTCATGACCCTCGTCCCGGCGACTTAATGAAGGTCATTAATTTACCCTGCGATTGCGAGCTCTCTCCCATCGAATGCAGGCGTACATCAAACCGTTCTCCGCTGATCTCGACGGTAGAAGGTGTGCCGTCTTGTCGCAGTTGTTCCCATGCGGCCGGCATGGATTGCTTGATGTCCTCGCCCAGCAGCGGCCGGGTCAGGCCTGAAAGCGATTGCGCCGCCGCGTTGGCCAGGACAATGGTATCCGTCTCATCCAGACCAATTACCGGCACGGGCAGATGCTGCAGGATTTCATGCACGATTTTCAGACTGATTTCGTGGGTTCTGATCATGGTTTCTTTGCGCTGGAGAACGGCATCCAGCTGTCCGTTCATGAGTTCCAGTCCGGCATTGGCTTTGCTCAGTTTTTCAGTGAGCTGAAAAATTTCGTCCTCAAAAAATTTCTTTCTGAATGCTTCCGCGATCTGTTCGGATAGCTGGACGTCATCCCAGGGCTTGGTCAGGAATTTATAGATGGAGCCTTCATTGACGGCGGCTGTGACGGATTCGAGTTCGGTATAACCGCTCAGAACAATTCGCACCGAATCGGGATGGGTTTTTTTTGCAATCCGGAAAAATTCAACCCCGCTCATGCCGGGCATACGTTGATCCGAGACAATCACATCCACATGCGTCTTCGACAATATTTCCAATGCCTCTGCACCGCTATTGGCCATCAGTATGGTGTAGTCGTCGCGCCGTAAAAGCCGGTTAAGCGCCGACAGAATATTTTTTTCATCATCCACCAGCAGCAGGACACGCGAGGCGTTGTCTTTGGGGCCGTCGTCGTCCGGGAGGCTCATGATTTGATTGCTTCCATAACGGGATCGCTATCTGCGTCTTTGTCCGGCTCTTGCAGGTTGACCCGACGGATCATGATGAATTGCGGCAAGCGCTCCAGTTTCTGCATTTGGATAAGGTTGTCGATATTCTGCGGCTTCAGTACATAATCCTTGGCCAGCAACAGGATGCCATCGAGCGTCATCAAATCATCGGCCAGCTGCATTCCCTCCATCAAACCTTGCACTTCCACTTCGAGCGTGTCGAGCGGACGGCTCAAGCCTTCTCTCACCATTAACTGCAGAAAAGCCGTCACCACGGCAGGATCATAGCGCCGCTCGCTTTGCGATTTGATAACACTAATGGCTTTTTCATTGGACAAGGGCTGCGTGGAAATTGCGCCCGTGCGCAACTCTTCAAAATCGCGGATCACGGCCAGTATTCTCGCGCCGATAGGGATGACGTCGCCGGCAATGCCATCCGGCGTTCCTCTGCCGTTATACCGTTCATATTGATGGCGAATGATGCGGCCGGCTCCGTTGAATGCCTCCACGGGAGTCAATACCGCCTGTCCTTTCAGAGGATGCGCCATGTAAACCCGGGCTTCCTCCTGCGTCATTTCTTCCATCGGCTTGCGCACCAGCTCATCGGAAAGACCGATTTTTCCAATGCCATGCAGCAAACCGGCGATCATCAGTTCATGTTGTCCATGCTCGCTCAATTGCATGGCACTGCCCAGCTTGCGCGATAAATCACCGATCCGGCTGGAGTGACCGCCAAACGCCCCTGAGCGTAGTTCGATCATGCTGGAAAACACCTTGAGCATGGTCAAGAAATTTCTTTTGGTATCTTCTGCGGTGCTTTCCAGAAACAAAACGGTCTGGCGGATTTCTTCGGTCCGCGCTATCACCTGTGTTTCGAGATTGAGGTTAAACGCAGTCAACTCTTCGTTTTGCTGCCGCACGATTTGGTTGAGTCGCAGCGTCTCTTCCGAAAGGCGCACTGCTTCTTTTTTCAGAAGACTCTGCTCAAGTCCGCTTTTGACAATCATCGATAGATTGCGCTCGTCCCAAGGCTTGTTGGCGTAATGGTAGACGCCGCCGTCATTGATGGCCGCAATGGTGGCATCGATTTCGGCATAGCCGGTCAGCAGAATACGTACCGTATCGGGATACAGATCTTTTGCCAGAGCAAGGAATTGCGCGCCGTTCATGTCGGGCATGCGCATGTCTGAAATGATCAGGTCGACCGGTTCGGTGGCCAGCACCTCCAGACCTGCCGCACCGCCCTCCGCCGTCAGAATTTTGTAACCGTAGGGCCGGAACAAACGTTTGAGCGATGACAGGATGCTGCTCTCGTCATCCACCAGCAAAATCACGGCAGGTGGGCTGTTATCGGCAGGGTTCTGCGGATTGAGGTCAGTGTGGTTCTCAGCCATGTTCGTTCTCGTTTGCGTTAAAAAACTTGCGCGAAGGATATTCGCCCGGCAATGACGATGCGACTGTTGCATCACAGAAAAATCCTGGCAAATTAATGAGGTAGTTCGTCAACCGCGGTAATTTCATCCCGGAGCCGCTGACAAATCTGCCCCACGGATTCTCTGTTTTTCAAGAATACCTCAACGCAGAGCGGGTCAAAGTGACTGCCCGCGCCCTCTTGCAAAAACAGCATCGCCCGCTCCAGCTCCCACGCCTGCTTGTAAGGTCGCGCCGTGGTAAGCGCATCGAACACGTCCGCCACACTGATAATTCGTGCATACAAAGGTATATCCTCGCCCCGTGTCCCGCTAGGATACCCGCTTCCATCATATCTTTCATGGTGGGACAAGGCAATGCTCGCCGCCGCCCTCAATAACGGTGAAGTTCCTCCACTCAAAATGGCCGCACCAAGGGCTGGATGCGTGCGCATGATCGCCATTTCATCGTCATCGAGCCGCCCTCGTTTGAGCAAAATCCTGTCGGGAATACCCACCTTGCCGATGTCATGCAGCGGTGCGGCATCCCTGACGATGGCGCACTCTTCCTCGCTCAAACCCAGCTCAGTGGCGATCAGGTGCGCGTAAGTGGCCATGCGCAGCAGATGGCCGCCGGTTTCCTCGTCCCGACACTGTGCGGCCAGAGACAGGTAGCGAATCGATTCCAGATCGCGCCGCTCAATTTCCTTGCTGGCGTTTTTGACTTGCTCGGCGAGTACCTCAGCCTGCGCAATCAGTTCTAACTGATTCTTGCGTAGCGCAAGCATGTTGCCCACCCGCGCGCGCAGCTCGGCCCGGTTCACCGGCTTGGCCAGAAAATCGGTAGCACTCATTTGCAAAGCGGAATTACGCAGCGCAGTTTCGGCGGCGGCCGTAATCATGATCAACGGCGTCGTTGCCTGGCCTGGCAACTGGCGAAAGAGCGAGAGGAATTGCAAGCCATCCATCTGCGGCATCATGTAGTCGATCAGGAGCAGATCCGGCTGCTCGGTGCGACACCATTCCAGCGCCCGCATGGGATCCGTGAATTCCGTCAGCACCACATTAGGAACGCCGTCGAGCAAATGGGCGAGCAAGGCTACATTGGTAGGATCATCGTCGAGCAGCAAGATGTTCATATTGGCTTTCTCATTTTATTAATGTATTCATACAAGCGCGCGAATGCGGAAAGCATGGCCTCGCGTAGCTGTATCAGTCGTGATAAATCCTTCTTGTGAGCGGCACTCTCGACCTCACGAGCGAGCCCGCTCAGCTCTTCCACGCCAAGGTTGACGCATGATCCGGCGAGTCTGTGGCCCAAGGCCGCAGCATGTTCAAAATCTCTATTGCCGATTGCCGTCGCTAACTGATCAAAGGTTTCGGGCGTACCGGACAGGAATAAATCGAGCATCTTGCGCTGTACTCGCTCATCATCCGAAAACAAATCCTGTAGCCGGTTCAGGTTCAATACCGCCAACGCCCTGGAAGAATGCGCTTGCTCAGGCAAGGCGTTCTCAGGGATGCCGATGCCGTCCGAGCCAACTCGCGTTTCATTCCCATCCACAGCAGAACCAGTGTCGCGCGGCTCCGCGCCACCTTGGGAATCGTTTTCATCAAACTCACCGCTGATTCTCATGTCAGGACAACTTTCTTGATCCAAATTTATTACGAACACGCACGACCCACACGCACGATCAATACAAGGACTTGCTGCCACCTCTTGCACATCACCCCTGGCACTGTTTGTTTTTTATGTCAGAACAGATCGCCAAAAAAACCGCGTACGCTCAGGCAAATAAGTTGTGTTTTCAATATATTTCGAGAAGATTCGGTTTTTCTTGATTGAAATTCTGTTTTTTTATTTGCAAATACCCATAACCAACACCATAATTGCGGTTGATCTTATTTTTTACAAAAAAAACAAACGATAGGATACAGGTTTATCTTGCTGTAGATAAGCCATCAATTTTTAAAGCAAATGTATGGAATAAATTAAACAATTAAGTCAAATATTTACACCGTCTGATTATATCAAATAATTAAATTATTTGTTATATTTGTTTTATTGGTGTATTCTAGACACAATCGCACAGGAGTTACCCCACCATGTCTTCATCCGATGTATGTACGACACAGGAAGCCGCCAACATACTTGGCGTCTCAGTTACAACCATTCAACAGCTCGTGGAAACCGGCGTCATAGAGGCGTGGAAAACCAAAGGCGGGCATCGTCGCATCCCGCTTACTGCCGTGCTGGCGTACAAATCTACTCCAGGCAGCACACCACAAGCGGCGGCGGCATTCAGTAAAACTGTCTCCATTCTGATCATTGAAGATAACAAGATGCAGCGGGAAATCTACGACAAAAAAATAACGTCCTGGAACCTGCCCATCGCCCTTACCTTCTGCGAAACCGGCTATCAGGCCCTGATCGAAATCGCCAGCCACAAGCCGGACATTCTGCTGGCCGACATCGTCATGGACGGCATCGACGGCTATGAAGTCGTGAGCACTATTCTCGGCTATCCGGAACTGGCGGACATGAGTATCGCCATTCTTTCCGGCTTGAGCGATGAAGAAATAGCGGCACGTGGCGGTGTGCCTGACGGCGTGGTTTTTTTCAGCAAGCCTGTCAATTTCGACGAATTGTATGGTTACCTGCGCGCCTGCTGCGCACAGAAATCACGCCGGCATGCTGCACACCACGCCTGACTAAACGGCGAAACGCGTCACCTGTGCCAGAGAGATTTCAATTGAACCACTTCCCTATCGAAAGTTGCTCCTTATGAAAGCTCGCTGGCTCAAGTTCAGCGCTGTCACCAGCAGAATCGATGTCCGTCTTCTGCTTGGATTGTTCGCAGCCGTACTGATCGCCATTGTCTGGCTACTGACTCTGCTGCAGCTCAATGAAATGCGCAAGACGCAAATAACGGATGCGCAACGTGACGTGCGCAGCCTGGCCCGCGTATTTCAAGAACACGCGGCGCGCACTCTCGAAGCAGCCGATCAGGCCTCGGTTTACCTGCGCTACCGCTACAACATCGCCGGTACCAAACTCAATATCAACCAGGACCTGAAAGAAGGACTGGGAAGCGATCACATCTACAATCTGTTTTCGATCGTTGACGAAAAAGGCGATGTCGTCCTTTCCAGCAAACCCTTCGTGCCAGTCAATCTGAGCGACCGCGAGCACATCCGTGTGCACATGATTACCAACAGCGACGCGCTCTACGTCAGCAAACCCCTACTCGGCCGCGTTTCCAACAAATGGTCGATACAGATGACCCGCCGCATCAACCATCCCGATGGCACATTCAAGGGTGTAGTAGTGGTCTCGATGGACCCGCAATATTTTACCCAGCTCTACTACGACATCGACGTCGGCCGCCTCGGCACCATCTCCATCGTCGGAGCGGACGGCATCATACGCGTGCGCCGCATGGGAACGAGCGACTCGATGGGGCAAAATGTAGCGGGTAGCCCGCTCCTCAACGCCATGCTGAGCAACGAACACGGCGCCATCAACACCATCAGTCAGGTCGATAACCGGCAACGCATTTACGCGTATGAAAAATTGCGCAACTACCCTCTGTACGTATCGGTTGGCATCGACCTGGAAGAGCGTCTCGCTCCTTACTATGTCGCGCGCAAAGAATCTCTGTTTCTGGCCGCGCTGATCTCAGCTACCATCCTCCTGTTCAGCCTCGGCATCATCGTCCTGGTAGGCAAACTGATAAAAAGCCGACTGCAAGCCGTGGCAGCCAACGACGCCAAATTCCGCTTCCTCGCCAACATGTCCCACGAATTTCGTACACCGCTCAATGGCATTCTGGGCTATTCTGAGACGCTCAGTGAGGATTTGACGGATGAGAAACAGGCAAAGTTTGCGAAAATCATTCACGATTGTGGAATGCGACTTCTGATATTAGTCGACGCCGTACTCGAAATGAGTGCATTGGAGACCGAAACTGCGACACTGTTCGGCACCGAAGAAAACCTCTCTGAAATCATCCGGATTGCTGTCCACCGGTACCAGAACAAGGCAAGCGTCAAAAACATCGCCCTCGATTTTGAGCTTGCTCCTGACGCACCGAAATTCATCGTATGCGATAACGAAAAACTGTCGCGCGTACTAGATAGCCTGCTCGACAATGCCGTTAAGTTCACTGAAAAGGGCCGCATACTGCTGAAAGTTGGACCTGTACCCGAAGGCATGTTGTTCCAGGTCATTGACAGCGGCGTCGGCGTAGCGCCCGAATTGCAAAAAAAGATTTTTGAAAAGTTTTCTCAAGCGGATGATTCACCCGCACGCGCCAAAGCCGGCGCAGGACTTGGCCTGAGTATTGCAGCGCGACTGATTGAAATGATGGGGGGGCATATCTTCCTGGAATCCAAGGCCGGCAATGGTTCCATTTTTTCTTTCACACTACCGCATGAATCTGGCAGGCAAAAAAAACACTAGCAGGACTTACGCAATAACGAGCGCAACAGATGCGCCTTACGAACAAAATTTTACTGCGGAGCCAGCCGGAATGAGCAACATGCAAGCGCCATATCAATACCGGCATATCGATCCCCTCGTCCTCTTTGACGTGGTGCAGGACATGGATGCTTTCCGCCACATCTCGGGCATCTACCTGGAAACAGCTCCCCCCATGCATGAGCGTCTGCAAAAAGCAGTGCTGGCAAACGACCGTGTGGCGATTGCCCATGCCGCGCATTCGCTGCGTGGATCGACATCGCTTATCGGCGCGAACCAACTCTCGCAACTACTGCGCGACATGGAACGGCTGGCCCGCGCTGAAGAGTCGGGACCAGACCCTGTGCCGGCGCAGGAAATGACGGAACTGTTTGACAAGGTCATGGAAGAAGTAAAAATCAGCATCATCCACTTTCAAGGAATCCTGAAAAGTAACTGTAAAACACTAAGCCAGAAATAACAGCAAGACGAACAGAGCACTCCCGTACAACCGAGCTAGTCTCAATCAGTCGCACCATATGCAAACTACAACAAAAAAAAGTGGTGTCACACGCACACCGCAATCAAGCAACTGGGCAAGTATCCTCTGGTCCGGCAGGCACGCACGACGCATCACCGTCACGCTCGGCATTTTCATCGTGACACTACTGGCGACGGCCGGCATCGCCTCCGGCTGGATTTTATATAACTCGACGCGCGATGGCTGGGCCGAGGATGTCGACAACTTATCGACCGTCCTTGCAGAGAACACAGCCCAGACAATGACTTCCGCCCAGGTCGTTTTGGAAAGCATCGTCGAACACGTTGAAGAAACCAACGCCTTTCGCACTTCTGAGCAATTACTGAAAGCCTACGACGACCCGTTCACCTTGCGCATGATGCAAGACAAGATCAGCGGTCTGCCACAACTCGCCTCGGCAGCCATAACCAATGCCGATGGTGAAGTCATTGTGCTGACGCACGGCCGTCGGGAAGGCGGCGTCAATGTCGGCGACCGGGATTATTTCATTCGCCAGCGAGACGATCCGCATGCCGGCATCTTCCTCAGCCAGGCAGTCCGTAACCGAAGCAACGGGAATTGGACCTTTTACCTGAGCAG
Source organism: Herbaspirillum sp. RTI4 (assembly GCF_034313965.1). Classification (NCBI taxonomy): domain Bacteria; kingdom Pseudomonadati; phylum Pseudomonadota; class Betaproteobacteria; order Burkholderiales; family Oxalobacteraceae; genus Herbaspirillum; species Herbaspirillum sp. RTI4. Next base: position 1,707,830 of record NZ_JAVIWQ010000002.1, on the reverse strand, counting down.
CCGGCTCAATAACGCCCAAGGCAAGTTTATCGGCATCGCCATGTTGGGCATTCCCTGTTCTTTTTTCACCAACTTCTTCAAGAACATCAGCCTGGAAAAACACCTTGCGATCTCGCTCTACCAACAAAATTACACCCTGCTGGCGCGCTGGCCGCTGGCCGAAAATCTGATCGGCACGCAAGAAACTGAAGGGCCTCACCATCAAAATACAAGACCGGAAAAAGAGCCCGGCATCACCCTGTTGCGCGGGCAACGCGAAACCGCCCGCTTCCGCGATCAGGACCACTCCGGCACCATCCACCTTGTCAGGGGCTATCCGCTCATCATGAGCGTGAGTACCCGCAACCAGGTCATCATGGACGACTGGCTACGCACCATGAGTTTGCTAGGCCCGATTTCACTGGTCAGCCTGCTCGCGGTATCGATTGCCTTCGCACTCATACTCATCATCCTGAAACGACGCGAACAGGAAACCGAGGCCGCGCTGTCACTCAAGAAACAAGCCGATTCAGCCAATCAAGCCAAATCGCGTTTTCTGGCGATGATGAGCCACGAAATCCGCACCCCCATGAACGGCATCGTCGGCATGACCGAACTGATGCTGGAAACGCAGCTCGATACGGTGCAGAAAAACTATGCGGAAAATGTGCACAGCGGTACCAAAGCCCTGATGCACATCATTGATGACATTCTTGATTTTTCAAAAATAGAATCCGAGCGCATGGATCTGGAAAGCAGCCCCTTTGACCCGCTCAAAGAACTGGTCGCCGTCGTCGACTTGCACCGGGCCACTGCGCACAAAAAACATATTGAATTGAATGTGACGAGTAACGCCCTGCAAGGACAGTGCGTCTCCGGCGACTCCAACCGAATCCGGCAAGTGCTGGGAAACCTGATCAGCAACGCCATCAAATTCAGTCCCGCCGGCAAGATCAGCGTTGCCCTGCTGATTGAAGAAGATGCCGACGACCCATCCATCCTGAGCTTGTCCTATACCGTTACCGACAACGGCATAGGCATAGGCGAAGAAGCCATTACCCATTTGTTTGAGCCCTTCCATCAGGCCGACAACACCATTAGCCGCATGTACGGCGGCACCGGTCTGGGTCTGGCGATCTGCAAACGACTCGTCATGCTGATGCGCGGAAAAATCACTTGCCACAGCGAACCCGGTCTCGGTTCCAGCTTCACCTTCCAGCTTCCTTCCGCCCGCATCGTCAGCATCGCACCCGCCGCGCTGACCATATCCCCTCAGGCAGAAGAAAACCTCGCGACAACGACGACCCCGCCGCCGGTACCGATCAACACCGGTAACCGCCGCATTCTGGTTGCCGAGGACACCGAAATCAATCGGCAACTGGTACGTATCCTGCTGACCAAACACGGTTATCTGGTCGACGATGTGGAAAACGGCGCTCTGGCCCTAGAAGCCATTGCACGTCAACATTACGATCTGGTGCTGATGGACTGCATGATGCCCGTCATGGATGGCTATGAAGCCAGCAGACGCTTGCGCCTGCTGGAAGCAGCCAACGACAGCCCCCGGCTACCAGTGATTGCGCTAACGGCCAGCGCCATTGCCGGCGACCGCGAACGCTGCATTGCCGCCGGTATGGATGACTATCTCATCAAACCCTTCACCTCTGCTCAATTCATCGCCACAGTCCACCGCTGGGCCAATTCCCAACCCGCCTGAAGCGACGGCCCCGTCGCCCCTCCATCGCATGATTTATTTTCGTTAAATTCGCTTGCTGCGCCTCGTCCCAACGAGGGAGAGCAAACGAATGTCGCGAAAAATACGACATCACAAATAAATTTACTGAAGTTAATAAATAGTTAAGATCTGGGCTGGAATTTCGATACATTCAAGCAATTTTGAAGGGATAATATGCCGTTACCGGACCCACTGAAATAAGTTGCCCTATCCCAATCTTCACCTGACTGAGAAAACAATGGACGAATTTCAAAAAGAAATCGATGAGCGCACTAACCTGACCAGTAGCAATATGTTTGAAATGTTGTTATTTCGGCTAGGAGGCGTAACCGCCGACGACCCGGGTGAACTGTTTGGCATCAACGTCTTCAAGATCCGCGAAATCGTTCCCATGATTCCGGTCACCAAGGCCGCCGGCACCGAGCCACCCATTCTTGGCATGGTCAATATCCGGGGCCAGATCATTTCCGTGATCGACCTCTCGGCCATCGCCGGCTGCGTCACCAAAAACGGCCCGAACATCCTGCTCATCACCGAATATGCCCGCCGCACACAAGCGTTTGCAGTGGAATCGGTGGAAGAGATCGTCCGACTCGACTGGAGCAAAGTCATGTCAGCCGAATCCAATAACGGTGGCGACATCGTTACCAGTATTGCCCGCCTGGATTCCGACGCCGAATCTGGCGGCGGACGCCTGGTCCAGGTACTGGACGTGGAACAAATCCTGAACATGATCGCCCCGGTCGAAACCAGCATGACCGTCACCACTGAAAAAACAGCCAAGCCCGTCATCCGCCCCGGCTCCGTGGTGTTGGCAGCCGACGACTCCAAAGTCGCCCGCGCCCTGATTGAACAAGGCTTAACCGACCTCGGCATTCCATTCATCATGGGCAAAACCGGCAAGGAAACCTGGCTGCAACTGCTGCAACTGGCAGCGGAAGCGGAACGCGAAGGCAAGACCATAAAAGACAAGGTCGCCATGGTGCTGACCGATATCGAAATGCCGGAGATGGATGGCTTCACCCTGACTCGCAACATCAAGGGTGACGAACGCTTCAAGTCGCTGCCGGTGGTGATTCACTCCTCGCTATCGGGCTCGGCCAACGAAGACCATGTCAAGACCGCCGGCGCCAATGGCTATGTTGCCAAGTTTGCCGTCGACGAATTGGCGCTCGCCATTCAAAACGCACTCGCCTAACGATCACTGAGAGAAAGAGCCGCGGCTTTAATGTCGCTAGTGTCGCGCGCGATGCAAAGCCGGGCTTAGTGCAAGACTCATTGCAAGAATCATTGCAAGACTCAGTGCAAGACTCATTGCAAGAATCAGAGTCAGACCTAGCCAAGCACCGTACCCAACAGCATGGTGCTTGGCGAAATCCTGAATTTACGCCTTGCCATCGTATCAATCGTGGCAGCAGCATCGCATGCCCCATCAACTCACTCAGTATCGCGACGGCTATCAGCAAAAATGACCGAGGCACTTAACAGAGCCTCGGCCACATTCCCCCGGACATTCAGGAATTCAAGCAACTCCCCACAGCACACCCGACCTGCCGAGTCACCTCATTCGGTATTCATCCCGGTATTCATCCCATTAGCCAGTAAGGCCGCGTGTTTTTCGGCGCGCACAGTCAACGTACAAACCCCATCAAATTTCTCAAATGTAGTTACAGCACCACACTCACGCTGAAGTCGCTATGCAGGGAACCACAGCAGAGCAATTGCAAATCGATGTAAATATTCCTATGAAGAGCCCTGCATTCCATAAAAATTCACACGTAATCACGGAAAATGCTTTCCGCGACAAATAAAAAACCATGGAAATAAAATTAACATTAATGTGTTTTTATTGTTAATTTCATTTTTTTCTATATAATTCAACTTATCAGATCCGGATTTACACAATGACCCACCGCAACATGCTTTTAGGCATTATTTTTACCCATCACTCAATTATTTCTTGAGGAGCAGCATCATGAATTGGTTTTACAACTTAAAAATCGCCAGAAAACTGATCCTCACGTTCCTGGTCGTTGTTGCTTTCGCCGTCGGCGTCGGCATCTTTGCCCTTTCCGAGCTCAACAACGTCAACCGCGCAGCAACCGATATCAGCAGCAACTGGCTGCCGAGCATCCGCACCCTGTCGGATATCAAACTGTCCCTCTCGCGCATCCGCAGCGCAGAATTTCAGCACATTACTGCCAGCAAGCCAGAACAGATTCAAAGCATCGATGCCGATTTGCTCGGACTTAACGCCGCCTTGATCGAGCAGCAAAAACGCTACGCCATCGATATATCAGAACCCGAAGAAAAAGCGCTCTATCCTGAAATTGAAAAAGCGATAGAAAGCTTGCGCAAGACAGAAAAGCTCATTACCACCCTATCCCGGGAGGGAAAAAAAGCCGAAGCCAACGATATTCTGCGTGGCGAAGCGACTCCGCTTTACAGGAGCAACATGGCCAATATTGAAAAACTGGTCACGGTCAACAACAACGGCGCCACCGCATCCGCCAAACAGACGGAAAACATCTACCACAGCGCCCGAATCTGGATCATGGGAGCGCTGGCACTATGCGTCCTTGCCTCAATGACGCTGGCAATGTTCGTCGCTCGCACCGTATCGCACCCGCTCAATGAAGCCGTCCGCATCGCCAGTCAAGTCGCCAGCGGCGACCTGACCGCCGACATCCGCCCTCATGCCACGGATGAAACCGGTGAATTGATGATGTCGCTCAAACAAATGAACGACAGCCTGATGAAAATCGTCGGAGAAGTGCGCGTCGGCACCGACACCATCGCCACCGCCTCTGCTGAAATCGCCGCCGGCAATCTCGACCTGTCGTCCCGCACCGAAACCCAGGCCGGCTCGCTCGAAGAAACCGCCTCGGCCATGGAACAACTGACCTCCACCGTCAAGCAAAATGCCGACAACGCCCGTCAGGCCAATCAATTGTCGGATGCCGCATCAACGGTTGCCATACGCGCCGGCGACATGGTCGGCCAGGTCGTCACGACCATGGAAGAGATCAATAGCTCATCGAAAAAAATTGTCGACATCATCAGCGTCATCGACGGTATCGCCTTCCAGACCAACATCCTGGCACTCAACGCTGCGGTCGAAGCGGCCCGTGCCGGCGAACAAGGCCGCGGCTTTGCGGTAGTCGCCTCGGAAGTGCGTAACCTGGCACAACGCTCTGCCGCCGCCGCCAAGGAAATCAAGGAACTGATCGGCGACTCAGTCGACAAGGTCGACAACGGCAGCAAGCTGGTCGAACAAGCCGGCATCACCATGGATGAGGTCGTCAGCAGCGTCAAGCGCGTCACCGACATCATGGGCGAAATCAGCGCTGCCAGCCAGGAACAAAGCACCGGCATTGAAGAAGTCAATAGGGCCGTCACCCAGATGGATGAAGCGACCCAGCAAAATTCCGCGCTGGTGGAAGAAGCTGCTGCTGCTGCCCAGTCCATGCAGGAACAGGCCAGCCACCTGCTGCAAGCTGTCAGTATCTTCAAGCTCAACAATGGCAACCAGACCGGCGCCAGCCGGACCAGTGCGCCACAACGCAGCGTGAACATTAGCCCCCGGCCCGCCAAAGTGGCTGCCCACCCGGCTAAAACACAGATCAAGCACTCCGCCAACGACCCGAAAATGGCGAAAGCAACTGCTGACAATGAGGCCTGGGAACAGTTTTAACCAGGTATTGCCCCGCTTAACCCTCCACCTGATATTGAGAAAACCATGGATGCATTTCAAAAAGAAATCGATGAACGCACCAACCTCACCAGCAGCAACATGTTTGAGTTGTTGTTATTCCGTCTCGGTGGCGTAACGGCCGACGACCCGGGTGAACTGTTTGGCATCAACGTCTTTAAGATCCGCGAAATCGTTCCCATGATTCCGGTGACCAAAACCGCCGGCACCCAGTCGCCGATCATGGGCGTGGTCGATATCCGGGGGCAGGTCATTTCGGTGATCGACCTCTCTGCCATCGCCGGCTGCGTCAGCAAAAACGGCCCCAACATTCTGCTCATTACGGAATATGCGCGTCATACCCAGGCCTTTGCGGTTGAGTCGGTAGAAGAAATCGTCCGCCTCGACTGGAGCCAGGTACTGACGGCAGAATCGAGCGCCGGCAGCGAAATCGTCACCAGCATCGCCCGTCTCGATGCCAACGCCGACTCCGGCGGCGGCCGTCTGGTACAGGTCATGGACGTAGAGCAAATCCTCAACATGATTTCCCCCGTAGTTCATACGCTGAGCGAAGCCAGCAGCAAAAAACATCGCACCGAACTCAAACCCGGCGCAGTCGTGCTGGCCGCCGACGACTCCAAGGTGGCGCGCGCCCTGATCGAACAAGGTCTGACTGACCTCGGCATTCCCTACATCATGGGCAAAACCGGCAAAGAAACCTGGCTGCAACTGCTGCACATGCTGGCGGAAGCGGAGCGCGAGGGCGTACCGATTGAAGACAAGGTGGCGATGATACTGACCGATATCGAAATGCCGGAGATGGATGGCTTCACCCTGACCCGCAACATCAAGGGGGATCCGCGCCTCAAACACCTCCCGGTGGTAATCCACTCTTCGCTGTCCGGCTCGGCCAATGAAGACCATGTCAAAACCGCCGGGGCCAATGGCTATGTCGCCAAATTTGCCATCGATGAACTGGCCGCGACTATTCAAAAAGCCCTTGCATAAGAACGCTGCCGCATCTGGCAGCGACATTTACCCCTGCGCCGCGTGCATCACACGCCCCGCCAGCACAGAAAGAATCCTCATGACTGACACCACAAGCTCCCAAGCGGAGCAATACAAAGGCAAGGTGACCGCCGTCGGCAACTCCAAAGGGATCCGGTTTGAAGCCGCTTTTTTCAAGGCTCATCCGGAATTCAATGGCGAAGTCCGCGCAACGGTGCTGGCAAGCGGCCAGGTATTGCTATCCGCCGTCGCCGGCGTGCGGCTAGACGCCATCGACAACGATAACGATCCGGTCATGCTCAGCTTTCTGCAATTTATGGAAGAGCAAATGTTGCAGCATCCTGAGCTGATCGAAACAGCGGATAAAGCCCAGCTCTTGCACATCGCCAAACTGATCGACGGCGTATCTACCGGCAGCAGCGCCGACGCGCACAACTAAACGTACAACTAAACGCACAACTAAACGCACAACGAAGGAAAATCCATCATGCCACTCAACCAAACGACGGACGCCTGGCAGCTGTTTTATTTCAAGCTGTTTAAAGTTGCGCTGGACGACCTGGAGCAAGATGTTATTGATCTGGCGCTGCAATACCCGCAAGACTATAAATCGTATCCGCAGACCCAATTGCTGGCATCGGTCTACGAATCCATCACGCGAAAAATACCGGCCAACCCGAACGCCGAGGATTTGCAATTGAGCCAGGCCCCAGGCAATGCGGTCAGCAACTGGCGTCGCCTCAAACAAGACGCTCCTGACGGATACCGGCTTTTTTCACGTTTTTCGTCCCGAACCGTGCCGCTCATCGTCTACGCATGGTTCAACGACCTGAACCGGACCCGCAACGAGAAAGCAGAAGGAGATGTCTACGAAACTTTCAAGCGCATGCTCATGCGCGGCGAAGTGCCGACATCGATTCAGGGTCTGCTGGCAGAACACGAAAGTCTGTGAGTCAGACAGTCCTGGCCGGTCGCGCGGCGACTCACCGGTGCAGCTTATTTTTCACGGATGAGCGGCGTTTGCTGGCATTCATTTACCGACGTTCATTTGCGACATGGCTTGCCGCGGTTTGGCAGCGTTGGGCCTGATGTATGGGTTGGTATGGGTTGGTATGGGTTGGTATGGGTTGGTATGGGTTGGTATGGGTTGGTATGGGTTGGTATGGGTTGGCATAAATTGGCATGAGTTGCCATTGATAGGATTTGAATAGCCCTCGGGAACAAGGGAGCGCTCTTTACTTCCTTTTACTCGGAGCACGCTTCATTTGAAGGGATTCGGGTCGTTATAAAAATCATGCGATTGCGTTTCACCCATTCAAAACGATCGCCTCTGAAGGAGTTCATCATGTCAATAAGTGGAATTCAAAGTATCAATGCGGCGACTGTCAGCTATCCGTCAACAAATACGGCTAGCGCAGCGAATACCGCAAGCGCTGCCGCAAGTACCACCAGCACCACTGGCGCCACAAGTACCGACAGCACCAGCAGTGCTGCAAAATCCGGCAGCAAGCCGGCGGCTTCAGGGTCCTCTGCCAGCACATCGACCGCATCCACCACGACCACCTACGACGTCAAGGACACCAATAAGGACGGAACGGTATCGGCGACAGAACAGCTCATCTACGATCTTGCCCACCCGGCTGCCGCCGCAAGCGCCAAAACCCCGTCGACAACGGCAGCCAGCCAGTCAGGACAATCCGGTCAATCCAGCCTCGGGCAAAACGTGGATGTCACGGTTTAAGGCATAGCGGCAATCCACCGCCCCCCTGTTTTACGCGCAAAGAAAAACCTGAACCGGAGATCAACCCCGTTCAGGTTTTTTTAAATATATTCCGGCACAACCCCCTTCCGTATGGCATTCCTTGCCAACCACAACACCCCATCGATCGCTTCGCCCCGCTTCATCAGAGAAGCCACTGGCACCCCAGCTAACACTCACCTCAACGACGATACCGCGCCCCCGTTACCGGAGGGTTTTCCCCGGAAAGTGTGATGGCAAAGCGCACGGGATGGTAGGTGGCGGGCCTACCTGCCACCCCATGCAACACCGCCAACGCGCTTTCTGGGGATAACGCATCTCGCCAATGAAACATCAACAGGCCCCGGCAACAGCACAAAAAAGTTCATACATACTTATTCACAAGCAACAATTAATTGCAACAAAAGAATTAATTTAAAAGTAAATAATGCGAATTTAACTATTTATACAAATCAATAACTTTAATGTTGTTACTATTGCCCTCGGAATACTATTTTCCAAAAGAAACAGATGGAGCGTCCCTGCATGTCTCCTTCCGCCGTCGGCAAAAGCGGAACTTCAGATCTGCTGCTTTTCATCCGAAATGGACTTCTCTAGTGAAAAACCTCCGCATAGGGCAACGCCTTGCCCTGAGCTTCGCCCTGATTGTGATTTTTCTCGCGGCAATCTGCACACTGACTTATATTCAAATCAACAAACTCGACGATGAAATCAAACTGATCAGCAATGATCGCTATCCAAAGACGGTGCTAGCTCATGCAGTCAAAGATGCGTTGAATGAAACCGCCCGTCATTCGCTAAGAATCCTTCTGCTTAACGAACCGGCTGACATCAAAGCAGCCATCGCCGACATCTTACTCAACAGCAAAACCATCACCGAAGCGCTCGCCAAACTCGACCAAATGCTCACCAGCGAGCACGGCCGCCAGAATCTGGCTACCGTTACCGCTCAGCGCGCCGGCTTTATTGCCGCACGCGACAAATTTCTTGCGCAGATTGCCTTGAATGAACGCGACACAGCGCGGGTCATCCTGTTTGAAGAAGTCCGTCCGGCACAGCTTAAGTATCTGTCCGCGCTCGACCAATTGATCGCCTACCAGGACTCCCTGACAACCTCCGCCGGTGAAAAATCAGCTCAAGAGGCAGAAATAGCTCGCTATGAAATCCTGATACTGGCGCTGGCGGCGGTCTGCGCCAGCGTTCTCGTAGGGTGGCTTGCCAGCCGTAGCATCACCACGCCGCTGGCAGATGCAGTACGCATTGCCCGCAAAGTAGCCGACGGCGACCTCGACAACCACATCACGGTGAATTCGAAAGATGAAACCGGCCAATTGCTGTCGGCCCTGCGCGACATGAACGACGGTCTGGTCAAGATCGTGACCCGAGTCCGCACCGGTACCCGCGCCATCGATACCGCCTCCGCAGAAATCGCCAGCGGTAACCTGGATCTGTCCAGCCGCACCGAAGAACAGGCCAGCTCGCTGGAGGAAACCGCCTCTGCCATGGAAGAGCTCACCTCCACCGTCCGCCAGAATTCGGACAATGCCCGTCAGGCCAATCAGATGGCGGTCAGCGCTTCTCTGTTAGCCGTGGAAGGCGGCAATGTTGTCTCCAGCATCGTCGGCACCATGGTGGAGATCAATAGTTCCTCGCGCAAAATCGCCGACATCATCAGCGTCATCGATGGCATCGCCTTTCAAACCAATATTCTGGCGCTCAATGCCGCCGTCGAGGCAGCGCGTGCCGGCGAGCAGGGGCGCGGCTTTGCGGTGGTTGCCTCTGAAGTCCGTAGTCTGGCCCAGCGCTCTGCCGCGGCCGCCAAGGAAATCAAAGCACTGATCGACGACTCGGTGCATCAGGTCAGCGAGGGTACGACCTTGGTGGAACAAGCCGGCGTCACGATGTCCGAGGTAGTAACCAGTGTGAAGCGGGTGTCCGACATCGTGGCCGAAATCAGTGCCGCCAGTCAGGAACAAAGTACCGGAATTGAAGAAATTAACCGCGCCATCACGCAGATGGATGACGTGACGCAGCAAAATGCCGCACTGGTGGAACAAGCCGCCGCCGCTGCCGCCGCGCTGCAAAGTCAGGCCGGCGAACTGGCGCAGGTGGTCAGCGTCTTCAAGCTGGATGATTCAGCGCGCGGCTCCCACTCTGACCAGATCGTCAGGGCAAGTCTTTCTTCCTCAGCCAATGCGCGTGCGTTAACTCTCGGATAAATCTTTTTTCAGATCAGAGGCAGTCGCAGGGAAACGTCTCTGATCTGACTGCCTTTGACGGCTCATGCCAACCCCCTCCCCATGCGCGGCACGCGCACCTCGTTTCCCATCCTTCCATCTGCGACCGCACGACACACCGTGCCGCATTGCCAAAAAACAATAAATAAATTGCTTATGGCAAATTTCGCTTAGTATGGATGTGGGTTTTTTTGTAATTACTGTGGAAATCGCCAGCAAAGCGATCCACATGCACTATGCATTGCTCGCAAGAAAAACATCAGTTCTCCAAGTAGGTAACTATTCAAAGGAGCATGCGATATGAAAATAAGCAATTTGCGTATAGGGCAACGACTTACCCTGAGTTTCAGCCTGATTGTGGCGTTATTGGTGATCATCGCCACACTGACATTTGCCCAGATAGGTGAGCTGAGCAATTCAATCAATAAAATTAACAACGAAAGTTACCCAAAAACCATGCTCGCGCATGTGATTAAGGATCAACTCAACCTGACGGCGCGCAATCTACGCAATTTGCTGCTCTTATCCGATCCGGCCAAGATGAAGCTTGAATCCGACAACATCATCAATACCACCAGAATTATCAGCGAGACCCTCGACAAGCTCAGCCTGCTAGTCAAATCGGAAGAGGGCCGCAACACGATAGCCAATCTGCTGGTTCTGCGCAGTCAGTTTTTGCCGGTCAGAAATAAACTAATCGCACAAATAGCCTTGCCAGAACGCAATAGACAACTTGAGCAAGACATCCTGTTGAATGAAATTCGCCCTGTGCAGGGAGCCTATCTGGCCGGACTCGACCAACTGATCGAACATGAGAGCGCGATGATGACCAAGGCGGGCACTGCCTCTGCCGACAAGGCCAGGCAAACCCAATATCTGGTGCTGATTCTGGCGTTCGCCGCCGTCATCATCAGCGGCATCGTTGCCTGGCTGGCCACGCGCAGCATCACCGTCCCGCTCAACAAGGCGGTGCTGATCGCACGCAAAGTGGCCGACGGCGATCTGAGCAGCGAGATCACGGTCGATTCGAAAGATGAAACCGGTCAGTTGCTCTCGGCACTGCGCGACATGAATAGCGGGCTGGTCAATATTGTGTCGCAAGTCCGTAGCGGTACCTCCGCCATCGCCATTGCCTCGGCACAAATCGCCACCGGCAATCTTGATCTCTCCGGCCGTACCGAAGAACAAGCCAGTTCGCTGGAAGAAACCGCTTCAGCGATGGAGCAGATTACGTCCGCGGTCAACCAAAATGCCGATAATTCACGGCAAGGAAACCAGATGGCCGTCAGCGCATCGGATCTGGCTATCGAAGGGGGAAAAGTGGTCTCCGGCGTGATCGACACCATGGTCGCTATCAGCACCTCTTCACGGAAAATTGTCGACATCATCAGCGTCATTGATGGCATTGCCTTCCAGACCAATATTCTGGCGCTTAATGCCGCGGTCGAAGCCGCTCGTGCCGGCGAACAGGGGCGCGGCTTTGCGGTGGTCGCGTCAGAAGTGCGCAGTCTGGCGCAGCGCTCCGCCGCCGCCGCCAAGGAAATCAAGGCGCTGATTGATGATTCCGTCATCCAGGTCGGCAACGGCACGACGCTGGTACAACAAGCCGGCGCCACCATGGCTGAAGTGGTGGCCAGTATCAAGCGGGTATCCGATATCGTGGCGGAAATCAACGCTGCAAGCCAGGAGCAAAGCAGCGGCATTCAGGAAGTCAACCTCGCCATTACGCAAATGGATGACGTGACTCAGCAAAATGCGGCATTGGTGGAAGAAGCCGCTGCGGCTGCGGCTTCCTTGCGCAGTCAGGCCAGCGAGCTGGAACAGGTGGTCAGCATATTCAAACTGAGTCCGTCATGGAGCGAATCCCCCCCTCATCCGCATGAGCGGACAACGCGGGACATCAGCGGCAAGCATGTTCTGGGTATCGCCTGAATAGCGGAAGCATCCAGGGCCGGTTGATATTTCATTGGTGAGGCATCAACCGGCCTTGGCGAAAAAGCCTGACCGATACAGTCGTCCGGCCATTCGTCAAGCGTTAAGCGTTAAGCGTTAAGCGTTAAGCATTAAGCATTAAGCGCAAGGATCCTGGTCGTCTTACCGGCGGATTCGACGCGATTGCGCCCGCCATGTTTGGCCTGATAAAGTGCCGTATCGGCATGGCCGTAGGCATCCTCGAAATCAATACCCGGTGTACTCCAGCTGACGCCGAAGCTGGCCGTCACCTGATGCGACGGCAGGCAAAGGAATGGGGCATCGGCAATAGCGCGTCGTACCGCTTCCGCGATATCCATGGCGTCTGCCAGATCGATTGCGGGTAACAATACAGTGAACTCTTCCCCTCCCACACGGCCAACATCGCCACGGCCCTGCAAGCTGTGATTCAAGCGGTTGACCAGCTCCCGGATCACGGCGTCGCCAGCGGGATGGCCGAATTCATCATTGATGCGTTTGAAAAAATCGATATCGAGCACGATCAGCGACAGAGAGGATGTCGTCAGAATCTCGTTGGCCCGTTCAAAAATAGCGCCCCGGTTCAAGGCACCGGTCAGATTGTCATGCTTCGCTTTGTAATCGAGCTCTGCGCTGAGTTGCTGTAGTTTGGAGTTGAGTATGTTCAACTCCAGCTCGGTGCGGTCGCTGCGGGCAATCAGCCGGCGGCTTTCTCGCATCAACCGTTGATAATGCCCGGTCAGCTCGATCAAGGCCGAACGGTAACCGTCGGCCGGCGTTTCCTCCGAGGTCAGCGTATCGCAAGCGCGTGCCAGAGCGGCGGTTTCGACATGGAACAGATCTACCGTGTTCGTCAGCACCGCCACCTTCGGTTTCATCTGCTGTTCCATGTGCGATTCCATCAAGTGTTGATCGGATGATCGAGGAAGGTCAGGTCGGAAAAATCTTCATGCAACTCCTGGCCGAATTCAAAGATGGTGTCGTCCTCTGCATCGTGATACCAGTTGAGCGCGACGGGAGTTCCGGTTTTCGCTTTTTCATTGAGCGTATCGAACAGCGAAAACAGCATTTTGGTGCTGGAGCTGTTGAAATAGGCCAATGCGACATGAACGGCAATGGCCTCATCAGGATTTTTTTGCGCCAGATAATCACGGACTGCGGCAATGATGCCGCCCCAGAATGCGGCTGCGTTTTCAGGATAGGACTCGCCCTTGAGTGAAAGACGATGTTCAGAAAAACGGAAGTCCACTTCAGGGGAGCTGGCGCTGGCGGCGATAAAAAGATTATCCATTGTTATAGTTTCGAAAAATATTTTGTCTGATTACCAATAAGCTTCTGATGTCATGGCGCGCCTGATCAGGGCTGCGCCTCAAATCGTCGCCTTTAAATAAAACATCACATTGCCGGCCGCGCTGGCGGGCGTAAATTCGAACTCCAGTGGCGCACTGGCGTCGCGCGCCATGGTCAGCAATCCCAGCCCCGCGCCTTTGCTGTCTTCGGGTGTTTCTGCGCGCAATGTTGCTTTGTATTCGCGCTTGATTTCATCGATGGTGAGTGAACGTACATGCTCCAGTCTTTCTCGCAGACGTTCCGCAATTTCTATCTTGACCGGATTGGCGCAATGTAAAAAGTAATGCTCGCCCTTGGCCGAAATACATACGGAACCATGACGCATTCCTTCCGTGCCATGGCCGACTCTTTCAAAAAAATCGGCGGAGTAATGAATGATGTTTTGCGCCATCTCCACAAACGAAGAAAACAGCTTGCGCCGTGTCATGCCCTCGGCGCCGACATATTCGATACGCGTCTTTACGGCTTCCGCCATGGCAGAAATAATATTTTGCGAAAAATACCCGACATAATAAAAAATGACGTCCTGTCGCCCCGGACATTGACACAGGGCATCCCATTCCTGGCCTATCGTTTTGCTTTCCATCTGTCGCTGTAATCCTGTCATGGTTCAGTATTCAATCAAGGCGAAAGCCAAAAAAAGTTAAATCATCGCGACGACGGTGTTGGCCCTGATAGCTGCTTTGTTCCAGCATGAGAGTTTCTGCCAGCAAGGCCATCGGCAAATCACGATGCCGCAGCAAACCATCGCGCAGGCGCTGTTTGCCGAAGGCGATATTTTTGCCCCCGCCAATCTGGTCGATGATGCCGTCGGTCATCGTAAAAATGATGGTGCCAGGGGCCAGTTGCAGCGTACGGTTAGCCCAGCGCATCGCGTTTGAGGTGCCGACATACCCTAGCCCGACGCGTTCTCCATCGATAGTCTCGACTTCCTTCGCCTCGGCCGACAGCGTCATCATGGGCATTTTTGCGCTGGCCGAAGTGAGCTGCCGGGTGCGGCTGTCGAACCACATGAAAATCGCGTCCATGCCGTCATCGGAATCCGACAAACGATCATCCACGGAGTGCTGACCCAATACCTGTTTCATGCCGCGATTGACTTCGCCCATCAGCAATCCGGGGTCCTTGGGGCCATGCCGGCCGATCGCCTGCGTCAGTGCGGAGGAGGCGATCAGCGTCAGGAATGCGCCCGGCACGCCATGCCCGGTGCAGTCGGCAACGGCGGCGAACCAGCCATCGGGGAAGCGTTCGAAATGATAAAAATCACCGCCCACCACATCCCGCGGCTCCCAGACCAGACAGGCATCGCCCAGAGCGGCGCTCATGGCACCGCGCGAAGTGCTGAGCATGGCCCGCTGAATCACGCTGGCGTAGTCGATACTTTGCATGACCTGGTGGTTTTTTTCCGATTGCAAATCGACCATCTTGCGCATCAGGTCGAGGCCGGAACCCAGTCCGATAAAACGCGCGTCTTCCACAATCATGAAACCATCGGCCAGTGTCTTGTCGCCTGAATCGACTGCCAGCGCGGCCAGCATTTCGATGGAGGTGTCGGCGCTGACAATCAGCGGATCTTTGTCCATGAAAGCGATGCAGGTTTTCTTTTCATACAGTTCGCGGTGGTAGGGCCGGGACATTTGCGACATGAAGATATGGCGACTGATCAGTCCCATTGGCCGTTCGTTTTCCAGCACGGGCAAACTGATCAGTTCGCGGTGTCTGCTGAATACTTCCAACACTTTTTCGTTGGTGTCATCTGAGGTGACGTTGGGTACGGCGATGGCCAGATCGCGCGCCGACAGCGGTTGAAACAATCGGCTTGAAGCCGGCATCAAACTGAAATCCGTTTCCATTTTTACAGTCCTTGACGTGGGTATGAGCACCCACTACCAAAGGCGACATGTTAGCCCTGCTGTGTTACCGGCGTATGACGATGTCAGGCATGATGAGCGGCGTTACCGCGTCAGAGGGGAGGATGCAAGGACTAAAGCGGAAATACATCGGGGGAAAAAGTTTGCTGGCCGGGAACGGCTACGCCTTCTTCGTCAAAAATCCAGAACTGATTTTTCCCGGCGCGTTTGGCGCGATACATTGCCGTATCGGCGCGCGCGAGCAATTGTGCGGCAGTCACGTCAACGCCGCCAGAGATGGCAATGCCAATCGAGGCGGCCAGTCTGAAGGTATGGCCTTCGATGAGGAGCGGCATACCAATTTCCGACAGAATTTGCCTGGCGACACTGATGCCAACATCGACAGCGGCGTCCACATCGGCCAGCAGCACAACGAACTCATCGCCGCCAAAACGGGCAACGATATCGACGCGCCGGCGACCTTGCAACAAGCGCTTGCCGACTTCGCGCAAGGTGGCGTCGCCAGCTTCATGGCCGAAGCGGTCGTTAATCGGTTTGAAGTCGTCCAGATCGCAAAACAGGAGCACGAAACGGGAACCGTCTCGTTCTGCCTTCTCCAGGGCCTGTTTCAAACGATCTTCCAGATAGGCGCGGTTATACAAGCCGGTCAGTGAATCGTTGTGCGCCATGTATTCCAGTCGCCCTTCGCTCGCTTTCAGTGCAGCATCCTGCTCTCGCAACCGTCCGATCAGGTAATTGAAGCCAATCACCAGATAGCCGACTTCATCCTTGCGCCTGATGTGCAAAGGTTCCAGCGCCCGCTTGCCGTCGGCCATATCGCGCATGGCGTGCGCCGCATCCAGCAGCGGCTTGAGGATGTAAGGCAGCGACAGGAACAGTATCAACAGCAGCAGGGCAAGTAAGCCTACTGTAGCTTTGAAGAAGAAGCCGCTCATGGTCCTGAGTGGCTGGAACAGCTCTTCCAGCGGAACATGCACAACGACAAACCAATCGGTGCCCGGCACAGAGGCTACGGTAGAAAGTTTTTCCACACCCATTGTCGAGATCGTCGTTTCCGTGCCGCGAAAACCCGCCATCGCACGGTCGTGCAACAGGTTGATTCCCGAAGCCGGGGTCGACTTGAGTACCATCGCTGGATCGGAAGAGGCGACAAATAATTTATCCTCAGCGGAAATCAAAAGAATTCCGCCATGTGCGCTGAAACGCGTGTCCTGGAACAAGTCGAGAAAACCCGGCGCATTCAATTCAACCACACCGGCCAGCACCGCCACCACACGCTGTTCGGTATCCCGCACCGGCACCGCCATGATCAGAACCGGCTTGCCACTGGCCCGACCATATTGCGGTTGGCTCATGGAATGTACGTCACCATTGAGCGCCTTCCTGAACCAGCGCTCATCCACAAAATTTTGTTTTGCGCGCTTGGCCAGAGAGGGATAATCCGCCAGCAGGCGACCGTCCGGCGTCAACACCAGCAAGCCAAGACTGAATAAAGGATTGAGCTGTTGCCGCTCTTTTAACCATTGCGACAAGGCGGCCGGACGCTGTAATTCCTCTGAAGGCAAGGACGCCGACAAGCGGGAAAGGAAGGCATGGCGCGCCGTCAGCCGTTGATCGACATCACGCGCAATATAAGTGGCAATGGAGGATTGCTCGCGGGTCGCCACATCCCGCAGCAAACTCTCGGCATACGGGACAGCAAAGAACACGCGGAAGAGAAATCCAATGGCCAGGAGCGCCAGTGTCAGCGCTGCAAGACGAAATTTAATAGTGTGCAACGGTGATACCACCCTTGAGCCCGAAATAGATGCTGAAAAAACAGCGACATCATTCATGTTGTTCGAATGAGTATGATTCGGATCGCCGGACGTAACTGCCGGCACCAAGTGATTCGCGCTTAAATTCTAATCGATTTAGCGCGTTAGATTGAACATATTCCAGAAATAATGCTATTTATATTGTGATTTTTAGTGTTGTTTTTGTTTTTTTCAAATCTCATATAAATTAGCTGTCACGAGAGACGCACTGGTCGCCCGGCCAAATGTAAGTTCTCTTACAGAAACTTACTTACAGACCAAGTGCATGTGTAGTACAAGTAAAGTATCAAAACAAAGACCCGCACAATAACCCGGGCATCCCGGCAATCCTGCCTAGCGACATGAACGAAATGGAGTTTGCATGAAAAACAAGATAATCGTTTCAGCCCTCATTGCCGCCACCCTTTGCACGGGTAACCTGGCGTTCGCCCAAGATAACGGCCGTAGAAATGACCAGCATGAGCAGCAACGGGGAGATGATCGTGGCGGCAACGATCGCCGCAATGACCATGACGACCGTGACCACCGCGACAACCGGGATGACCACCGTGGCCCGCAAGGCCGCCCTGATTTCAGAGGCGATGAGCGCGGCGCAGGCCCGGATCACGCCTTCCGTCGCGGCAATCGCCTGCCGCCACAATACCGCGAACGCCAGTATGTGGTGGACGACTGGCGCGGGCACCGCTTGAGTGCGCCTCCACGCGGCTACCATTGGGTGCAGACCGGCGGCGACTATGTTCTGGTAGCCATCGGCACCGGCATCATCATGCAATTGTTGTTAGGTCATTAAACAGTCATCAACGCCCCTTGGCTTTGCAAGTTGCTAATTGCAAAAACACCGGGAGCGGTCTTATCGAACCGGATTGCGATTTCCTGCAATCCGGTTTTTTAATGTTTCCCGACGAAAACCAATGCCTGCGCCAGTCCGACAACGTGGTGATCGGCCGCGTATTGCGCCAGCGGCATTCCTGCCTGGAAATCTGCGAGCAAAACTGGATGCAAAAATAGAATCGAACCAGTCAGCCGCACCATCCTGCTCCGGGAAAACCCGCCGTATTAACGGGAAAATGATAAAAATTCGCGAAGATGCACCATAAATCCATTAATAATCATTTAATATGTTTTTTTAAAATCAATTTAGAATGATTTTAACAAGTGAAAATGCGACAGCAAGAGCCTATAATTGCCCACAAAATATGCATCCAGCAACATATCTGGTTGAAACTCCTCTCAAAATAATATCCTCCTGTCAGTCTTATGCGAAGATGCGCCCTCCCCTGCATCAAGATCAATAGATTCAAAGGAATTGCTAAATCGACCGGACTAATCTTTTGATTATTTTTGAAAATCATATTTCGGACAACCTATGTCTTTAACCCGCCTGTTCTGGCTTATCTCCTTTGCCTTGATGTCACTTTGCCTTTTGCTGACGGCAGGTCTGGTGGCGACGCAATGGGGTTCCTATAAAGACGGGGCAGCAAGCATTAACGTGATTGATGATCTCAGACTGTCGCTCAAGGTCATGGAGTTGATTTCGGTAGAGCGTGGCCCGGCCAACAGTCTGTTGGGGACGGATAGGGATGAGGCACCGGAAGCACGCCTCCGGCTAAGTACGGCTCGCTCCAACAGCGATCAGGCTATCAAGAACATGCTCGACGCGATGCAGGCCGCTCACCGTGCGGATTATCAGCCGGTCATCGCTAATATTTTGTCCCTGCGTGAAGAGCTGACGCAGGCCCGTCTGAATGTAGACCGACTGGCGGCGATGCCTCTCACCTCGCGCAGCGCTGCCGCGATCAAAGAGGCAGTCGATTCGATGATTGCTCTGATCCGGCACTCTTTGCAGGCCAACAGTGATCTGTCTGTCCGTACCTTAAAAGTCGATCCCTCGTTGCGCGATGGTATCGACGGCGTGCGCCTGGCCGCTCACCTGCGAGAGTATGCCGGCCAGATCGGCTCCAAATTCACCGGCGCCGTAGCGGCCCACAGGCCACTGCAATCGAGCGAAATAATCGACATCGCCAAATTGGAAGGACGCGCTGAGCAGATGCGCGAAATTCTTGCCCTGCGACGGCACGATCATCAAAGCAGCCCCGCTATACAAGCGGCGCTACTAGCCATCAATACCGAGTATTTCAACAAAGGTCTGCCGATGCTCAACGGCCTGATAGATATCGGACTCCAATCAGGCAACTACGGCATCACTACCAGCCAGCTGGCGCAACGCTACGTGCCAACCATGAAGAGCATTCTCAATCTGCGCGATCTGCTACTCAGTGACACTCGCCATGAAGCAGAGATTCATGTCGCCCGGGCCAAACAGGCGCTCGCCGCAACGATAGGCATCGGCACCCTGTCGCTGCTGATTTTTTATGTACTACTGCGCACCTTCTATCGACGCATCATCACTCCCGTGCTGGAGTCGACGAATTTGTTCGTCTCGCTGGCCAACGGTGAACTGCATAAGGAAATACCGCGACCAACCGGCGTCTATGAAATCAGCAACCTGTTCAGGGCAATGGAAGCATTCAAAGCCAGTTGCATTGCTCGCGTTTTCCTCGAAGAGGAACGTGAAGCGCTGATCACCCAACTACAGAACTCTTCGGATACCGACTTCCTGACCGGACTACTCAATCGTCGCGCCTTTTTCCTGCAGGGCGAACAAATTTTTGCCACGGCGCAGCGCTATGGCACTGAACTGTCGCTGATATTGATGGATATCGATCACTTCAAGCAGGTCAACGACGATCACGGCCATCAAAACGGCGACGAAGTACTCAAACATGTTGCCGAGTTATGTCGCCTGATCTACAGGAAATCCGATATCGTGGTCCGTTACGGTGGAGAAGAATTCCTGATGCTGCTGCCGCATACGAGTCTGATAGAAGCAAGCCACGTCGCTGAAAAAGTTCGCCAGGCGCTGATGACGGCCAGCATCCAACTGGTTTCCGGGGATGCGCTACGCGTCAGCGCCAGCTTCGGTGTGGCCGAATACAACGACGACAGCAGCCTCGACATACTCATCTGGCGCGCCGATCAGGCCCTCTATCAGGCCAAGAACAATGGCCGCAATCAGGTCCAGGAAGCTGCTTTGACTGCGTTAACGAACACCTGAATGTAGTGCGCTAAACTTGCCGCATCCTTCTGACAGGCAAAGGTGCGCCCTTGTGATGTCGTCCCTTCAATGACTTTTCCACGACTTCCTGACGCGATCAATTGACGATGCACACGATAGAAAACCAAGAACCAGCCATGCCCTCCTTCGGCACGATCACCAGGGAGTCGGTTGATGTGGCGCAAAAACATCTGCACGACATACTTAGCATTGCGATTGAGCATGCACCCCCGCGTGTCGCCGTAGTGGTGGCCGATACGCGTTGCGAACTCGCAGTCGTCCTGACAGCAGCCTATCGGCGCTGCCTGCCAACGGCAAACTTTATCGATTTTGATACGGTCACGCCGGACGCTATCCTGGCTGCTTTCGCCCTGCTGGAAGCCGGCGATCTGGTGATACTGATTCAATCCACCAATTTTCGGCTTGAGGCTTTCCGCCTGCGCGTCGAGCTGTTCAAGCGTTCGCTCAAGGTCATAGAGCATCCCCATCTGTCGCGCATGACCGGCTCACAAGCCGACTACTACATCAATTCACTGGCCTATGACCCGACGTACTACCGCGACCTTGGCTATGCCCTGAAAGCGCGCATTGATCGCGCGCACGGCGGCGTGGTCGATAGCGGCGGTGAGCGTCTGGTCTTTGCCGGGCCGTTCGAGTCGGCAAAGCTGAACGTCGGCGACTACCGCGAAATGAATAACGTCGGTGGCCAGTTCCCGATAGGAGAAGTGTTTACCGAAGCGCAAGACCTGGAGACGGTCAACGGGCGCGTACGCATTTTTGTTTTTGGCGACACCTCATTTCGGGTCAACAAACCGGAAAAAGCCATTACCTTGGTGATTACCAAAGGCCGGGTGAGCGAGGTGATGGACTCCACACCGGATTTCGATCAGGTGATAGCCGAGATTCGGGCCGATGAGGGCGAGGTGTGGTTGCGCGAGCTCGGCTTTGGCATGAACCGTGCGTTTTCACGGGAGCGAATGGTCGACGATATTGGCACCTACGAGCGGATGTGCGGAATCCATCTGTCGCTCGGAGCCAAGCATGGGGTCTATAACAAGGCCAATATCCGGCGTGCGACTGCGCGTTATCACGTTGACGTGTTTGCGGTGACGGAGGCGGTTTACCTTGATGACGAGCTTGTGTATCGGGATGGGGCCTGGCGGGTTTGACGAGGGAATCGCCACCCTGTTTTTGATGTATGCCTCCAAGAATGCCCCAAAAAAAACGTGGCAGTCGGCAGCCAATAGTCATAGGCAATAGGCAATAGGCAATAGGCAATAGGCAAACTTTGGCGCTATAGACGTAAAAAAGCCCCTAAGTCGTTGATTACTTAGGGGCTTTTTTGCAAACTTAGACAACGTTTGCTATGTACTTGGCGGAGAAAGGGGGATTCGAACCCCCGGTAGGCTATGAACCTACACACGCTTTCCAGGCGTGCGACTTAAACCACTCATCCATCTCTCCTGTATTCTTCTTCGCTTTTAACGAAGCCGCTTATTATAGCAAAAAATCCCCGCGGAATCGACCCTTTATGTAAATGTCTCACCACCTTGCATGAGGATGGCGGATACCATCTCCTTGACGCGCAGGAAATTGGATATCGACATGATCAGTCTGCGCCATATCTCGGAGAGTAAGGGCCATACAAAATGCCATTCTTGCTGCCGGCGGCCAGCAATCGTTCGCTGGTTATTCCCGCCATCTTGTGACTTGCCTCCGTCACATTGTTAATCACTTGATTAATGGCCGCCGACACCAGTATCCCGACTAAACCTCCGACCGAAGTATTCCCCCCTTCTTCACTAGAGGCGGATGCGGAACCATCCCAGAGCAGCACGCCGCTTTTCAGATCCAGTAATTTGGCATCGGCCGTTACCGTCACGACACTTTTAATGATCCGATAGGAAGCGCCGTACTGCTTTACGGTGACATACAAAGCCGCATCGGCACCGAAAATTTCCTGTAGCTTGGCGGGCGGAATTCCCTGAATATCAGAGGCGTTGCTCAATCCGTTGCGTTTGAGCGTTTCGTCGATCAGGGCACCGTTGTTGCAGCTCCTTGCCGTAGCCCCGCTACCACGCATCGCTGTGCCTAGGCAGTCACCGCCTGCCGCGCGTTCGCACTCGTCAATGAACCGTCAACAGACCCCAGTGACGTCACAAAATTTTGAAGCATAAAAAAACCGCGCCATCACAAGGATGAGCGCGGTTCAGGATGAATCTCGTGCAGTTGAATCGGGAATGCTACTCCGGCAAGAATCAGCCGGAGCTGATGTGACTATTGCGCTTCTTTGAGCTGATCCAGAATGGCCGGATTTTCCAGTGTGGAAATATCCTGCGTAATCTCATCGCCCTTGGCCAGTACTCGCAGCAGGCGCCGCATGATCTTGCCGGAACGCGTTTTCGGCAAGTTGTCGCCGAAACGGATTTCCTTCGGTTTGGCAATGGGGCCGATTTCCTTGCCGACCCAGTCGCGCAATTCCTTGGCGAGCTGTTTGGCTTCTTCGCCGGTAGGACGCGAACGCTTTAGCACCACGAAAGCGCAGATCGATTCGCCGGTAGTGGCGTCCGGTTTGCCGACCACGGCAGCTTCCGCCACCATAGGATGCGCCACCAGCGCGGATTCGATTTCCATCGTCCCCATGCGGTGACCCGAGACGTTCAACACATCGTCGATACGGCCGGTAATCGTGAAATAACCGTTCTCGGGATTGCGTATCGCGCCGTCGCCGGCGAGATAAATATGGCCACCCAGTTCTTCAGGGAAATAGCTTTTCTTGAACCGTTCAGGATCGTTCCAGATCGTGCGGATCATCGACGGCCACGGACGCTTGATGACCAGAATGCCGCCGCTGCCGTTGGGCAGTTCATGCCCGGTTTCATCGACGATCACTGCCATGATGCCGGGCAAGGGTAAGGTGCAGGAGCCCGGCACTTGCGGCGTCGCGCCGGGCAAGGGCGAAATCACATGTCCGCCGGTTTCGGTTTGCCAGAACGTATCGACGATGGGACAGCGCTCCCCGCCAATATTTTTGTAGTACCACATCCAGGCTTCAGGATTGATCGGTTCGCCGACCGATCCCAGCAGCCGCAGCGAGCTCAGATCGTATTGACTCGGATGGATTTTTTCGTCCGCTTCCGCCGCCTTGATCAGGGAACGGATGGCAGTAGGTGCTGTGTAGAAAATGGTGGCCTTGTGCCGCTGAACCATGTCCCAGAAACGTCCCGCATTCGGATAGGTCGGCACGCCTTCGAAGATGATCTGCGTAGTGCCCGAGGCCAACGGGCCGTAGGTGATATAGGTATGCCCGGTGATCCAGCCGATATCGGCGGTACACCAGTAGATATCGTCGGGCTTGATGTCGAAGGTCCACTGCATCGTCAGCTTGGCCCACAGCAGGAATCCGGCGGACGAGTGCTGCACGCCCTTGGGTTTGCCGGTCGAACCCGAGGTGTAGAGAATGAATAAGGGATGTTCCGCATCGACGGCAACGGCTTCGCAGGTATCGGCTTCATCGGCGACGATCTCGTGCATCCAGAGGTCGCGGCCTTCTGTCCATGCGCCCTGACCGCCTGTGCGTTTATAAACGATGACATTGCGAATCGTGTCGCAGCCGCCAATTGCGAGCGCTTCGTCGACAATCGCTTTGAGCGGCAAATGCTTGCCGCCGCGCACTTGTTCGTCGGCGGTGACTACGACCACTGCGCCGGCATCGACGATACGTTCATGCAGCGATTTGGCGGAGAAGCCGCCGAATACCACCGAATGCGTTGCGCCGATGCGGGCGCAGGCTTGCATGGCGACCACGCCTTCGATCGACATCGGCATATAGATAACGACACGGTCGCCCTTGACTACGCCCCGCGCCTTGAGCGCATTGGCGAAGCGGCAGACCTTTTGATGCAGTTCGCGGAAACTGACCCGCGCAACTTTGCCGTCGTCGGTCTCGAAAATGATGGCGGTCTTGTCAGCGTTGCCATTACTGAGATGCACATCAAGGCAGTTGTAAGAGACATTGAGCTGGCCGTCTTCGAACCATTTGTAGAAAGGCGCGTCGGCTTCGTTCAGCGTTTTAGTAAACGGCTTACTCCACTGCAATTGTTCGCGAGCGAGGCGAGCCCAAAAACCCTCATAGTCCTGCTCGGCTTCGGCGCACAGTGCGTGGTAAGCCTCCATGCCGGAGATATTGGCTTGCCGTACAAACTCGGCTGGGGGAAGAAAAACGCGGTTTTCCTGCTTGAAGGTTTCGATGTCAGCCACAATGGGTCTCCTGCCGGTGAACTGGTTATTGTAATGTTTTAAGTCACAGTAGACTTTTACTCTTACTGAGTCCTTACACAATTTTCCTTGCGAACGGTCAGCATGGGCCGGTTCGGCTCAGGCAAGTGTACGCGCGAAGCAAGGTGCCGGCGTGTAAAATAGCAGGCTGCCAGCAGGCCCGTGGAACTTCCGGGCTTAAGGCAATAATGAATATTCCCACTCCGCTTTTCAGCACAGCATCCAAGGAAAGATTCAGATTACACATGGAAAATATGCCCACTCCCTCTGACGCAACAAAGACAGCACCGGCAATCGGCTGGCTGCCAAAAATCATTTTCATGAGCCGCTGGCTGCAATTACCGCTGTACCTGGGGCTGATTCTGGCGCAGTGCGTCTATGTTTATCATTTCTGGGTCGAACTGAGCGATCTGATCGGCGCGGTCTTTGGCAATATGCAATCGCTGGCGCATATCCTTGATGCGGTGGCCGTCAACGGTATGCCGCGACCAACTTCGCTCAACGAATCGACCATCATGCTGGTGGTGCTGGGTCTGATTGATGTGGTGATGATTTCCAATCTGCTGATCATGGTGATCGTCGGCGGCTACGAAACCTTCGTTTCGCGCATGAATCTGGAAAGCCACCCAGACCAGCCGGAATGGCTGTCGCACGTCAATGCCTCAGTGCTGAAAGTCAAACTGGCGACGGCGATCATCGGCATCTCCTCTATCCATTTGCTGAAAACCTTCATCAATGCCAACGCCTATGATGTCAAGGCACTGGTGGCGCAAACCGCGATCCACCTGACCTTTCTCGTCTCTGCACTGGCCATCGCCTATTGCGACAAGCTGATGTCGCACACGCTGCCACAGAAAGAACATTGAACCAGATCGCCCTATTGCATCAGCCCTGCCCCCTCATATCCACTCGAGAAAACCAGCCATGACCATCATCAAGCAAGACGATCTCATCGAATCCGTCGCCGCCGCTCTGCAATACATCAGCTACTACCATCCGGCCGATTACATCCAGCATCTGGCGCGTGCGTATGAAAGCGAGCAAAGTCCTGCGGCCAAGGATGCGATTGCGCAAATCCTGACCAATTCACGCATGTGCGCGGAAGGAAAACGGCCTATCTGTCAGGACACGGGCATCGTTAACGTCTTCCTGAAAGTCGGCATGGGCGTGCGCCTGGAAGGCTTCTCCGGCTCGGTCGCGGATGCGGTCAATCAAGGCGTGCGACAAGGCTATCTGAATCCCGACAATGTGCTGCGTGCGTCCATCGTGGCAGACCCGCATTTCGACCGTAAAAATACCAAGGACAACACCCCTGCTGTCATTCACATGGAACTGGTCCCTGGCAACACCATCGATGTGCGCATCGCAGCCAAGGGCGGCGGATCGGAAAACAAGAGCAAGATGGTGATGCTCAATCCTTCCGACTCCATCGTGGACTGGGTATTGAAAACCGTCCCGACCA
This sequence comes from Herbaspirillum sp. RTI4, assembly GCF_034313965.1. Taxonomy (NCBI): domain Bacteria; kingdom Pseudomonadati; phylum Pseudomonadota; class Betaproteobacteria; order Burkholderiales; family Oxalobacteraceae; genus Herbaspirillum; species Herbaspirillum sp. RTI4. The sequence goes on along the minus strand of NZ_JAVIWQ010000002.1, from coordinate 1,681,578 downwards.
TGGGCGCCGGCTGGTGTCCTCCGGGCATGCTGGGCATAGGTATCGGCGGCACAGCAGAAAAAGCCGTGCTGATGGCCAAGGAAGTGTTGATGGAAGATATCGACATGTACGACTTGCTCAAGCGCGGCCCGAACGACAAGCGCGAGGAATTGCGCATCGAACTGTTTGAAAAAGTGAACGCACTCGGTATCGGCGCGCAAGGACTGGGCGGTCTGACCACGGTGCTGGACGTCAAGATCATGATGTACCCGACCCATGCCGCCTCGAAGCCAGTGGCGATGATCCCGAACTGCGCCGCGACCCGTCACGGCCACTTCGTGCTGGATGGTTCCGGCCCGGCCTACATGGAGCCGCCGTCGCTGTCGGACTGGCCGGCCGTGCACTGGACGCCGGACACTGAAAAATCGCAACGCGTGAATCTGGACACGCTGACCAAGGAAGAAGTCGCCGCCTGGAAACCGGGGCAAACACTTCTGTTGAACGGCAAGATGCTGACCGGTCGCGACGCCGCGCACAAACGCATTCAGGAGATGCTGGCCAAGGGTGAAAAACTGCCGGTCGATTTCACCAACCGCGTCATCTATTACGTTGGCCCGGTCGATCCGGTACGCGATGAAGTCGTCGGTCCGGCCGGCCCTACTACCGCCACGCGCATGGATAAATTTACCGACATGATGCTGGAACAGACCGGCTTGATTTCCATGATCGGCAAGTCCGAGCGCGGCCCTGAAGCGATCGAATCCATCCGCAAACACAAATCGGCCTACCTCATGGCCGTCGGCGGTGCGGCCTATCTGGTGTCGAAAGCAATCAAATCGGCGCGGGTACTGGGCTTTGCCGATCTGGGCATGGAAGCGATTTATGAATTCGATGTCAAGGATATGCCGGTCACAGTCGCCGTCGATTCCAACGGCGTCTCGGTCCATAACACCGGCCCGCAAGAGTGGAAAGAACGGATCGCCAGCCACTCAGCGCTGAGCAAGATTCCCGTTTCCGTTCAGTAAATAAAGAGTAGCGCCGATAAGATGAAGAACGCCGATTTGCCGCAGACTACGCCCTTGATCTCAGCCAAGGGCGCTGATGCGCCGATCGGCGTTTTCGATTCCGGCGTGGGCGGCTTGTCGGTTCTGCGGCACATCCAGCAGGCGCTGCCGGGCGAGCATCTGCTGTATTTCGCCGACTCCGGCTTCGCCCCTTATGGCGAGCGCAGCGACAGTGACATCGTCACCCGCTCGCTGGCCGTTGCCGCCTTCCTTCTGGATCGCAAGGTCAAAGCGCTGGTAGTGGCTTGCAATACCGCCACCGCCGCCGCCATTCAAGCGCTGCGTGCGCGCTATCCGGCGCTGATCCTCATCGGTGTAGAACCCGGACTGAAGCCGGCTGCGCTGCAAAGCACATCGAAGATCGTTGGTGTGTTTGCTACCCGCAGCACCGTCGCCAGCAAGCGCTTTCTAGCCTTGCGCGATCAGATCGGTGCAACGACTGGCGTGCGCTTTATTACACAGGCCTGCGTCGGACTGGTAGAGCAAATCGAAAAGGGAGAGCTTCATTCGCCCCAGACTGCCCTGCTGCTGCACCGCTACCTGACGCCGTTGCTGGAACAGGGTGCCGATACGCTGGTGTTGGGTTGTACCCATTACCCCTTCGTGAGCGCACTGATCACCGAGTTGCTGGATGCCGAGGGGAAAACCGGATTCCGTCTTATCGATACCGGACAGGCGGTGTCGCGGGAATTGCGACGTCAATTGCATATTGCTGGCCTGGAAAATCCGTCCACTCAGCCTGGCGTCCTCAATGCATTCACGACGGGCAGCGCGAGCAGTTTGTCCCGGGCTTTCGACGTCCTGCTGACGATCAGCCCATCCGTCTTAGCGATCGAAGCGCAAAAAACAGGGGAGGCGAGCCCATCATTACCGCTAGTTAATACGCTTATTGCCCGCTAAAACCGGTTTTGACGCAGGTTTTTGGTAATTCATTTGCCAGAGTCGCGCCAATTTCGTATAATCTTCTTCTTCGTTAATTCCGTGCGTCAAGTGCGGGATTCCCGGCAGTGGTGGTCGTAGCTCAGTTGGTAGAGTCCAGGATTGTGATTCCTGTTGTCGCGGGTTCGAGCCCCGTCGTCCACCCCACAGAATTGGCAGCAAATAAAAAGAGTTACAGGCTTAAGCTTGTAACTCTTTTTTTATTTTCCACTCTAGAAAAAAGTTCCTGAACCGCTCAGTGACGCGGCAGCCCGGATTGCCGATGTACGGACGCAGTACAGGTGCCTAAATACAAACAGCAAACGTACGAACAACAAGCGGGCAAAGCCAAAGAATAGCCCGGTAATTAAGCCCCAATCACACGCGCCAGACGCATCACTGTCACACCCGGTCCAAGATGGCGCAGCGAAGGCTGCACAATGACGCAGTTGTCGTAAGGCGTGACAATTTCCCGCGCACCGTCACGCGCGATCACGGTACCGGCCTGCCCGATCAGTTCCAGTCCGCGAAAATCCTGCGCAAAGGTGAAATCCATCGTGTCGGCAACGATAGGCTGCGTGACTTGCAGCAAACGCTGAGCGGCAGGTTTTTCCGCCACCAGAAACTCCGCCAGATCCGCCGCCGCAACCACACCGGTCGCAATCAGGAAGCGCGATGCGGCATCCAGCGCGACATCTCGGCTGAGAACCGAAAAATGCTGCCCGGTCTCAATCAGCAAAGCATTCTTGGCACTGGCGGCATCACCAAAACCGCCGTAGTCGCGCATCCGCGTTCCGTTGGGATGACCGGCATCGACAATCACGTTTTCCGGCACGCCGATTTCAGCGGCGAAGCGAATCCCTTTATCCAGCGGGCCACTCATCATCAGCGGCGGCGCTTCTTCGTGCATGGAATGAATATCCAGCAAAAAATCGACACTATCGACGATCGGCCGCAGCGCCCGCGCACGGCGCAGTTCCAGCGAATCATCTGTGCTGTCGAGCCGGGAGGGAGACCAGACGCGGTTCATGTCTTCATCGACAAAACGCGTCGCATCAGGATGAGCGCTGTCGAAACGCGCATAGGCCTCGACATTGCCGAACGCGAGCGTGACGCGGCCTTTTTGCGGACGTAATCTGAGTTGCAACAGCTTGTCGACCGCAATAGCACCGCTGACTTCATTACCATGTGTCAGCGCAACGATCATGACGTGCGGGCCGGCAAGGCCGCTGTCGAAACTATGCACGTAATCGACACCGGCATTCCCGTCTTTCCATTTTAAAATCGCAGGAAAATCGACCTCGATCGGATACGCTTGCAATTGGGCGCGAATGTGTTCCAGGGTATTCATTGAGTCAACTCCCTCTCGAAAAATTGCCGTCGGCCTGTGCTGCCGTACGGTAAAAAAACACTTCTACTAACTACCCCATACCGATACCGGAACCTCTGAGCAAGCCTGGCGAGCAGCACAAGCTCAGGCTAAACAGCGCAGCGGGTTGGGTACAGCGGGCGCTGAAATTGTGTCGCGCAGCAGCTTAATCAGATGCTCCCGCGCCGCGCCATGCGACGGCCAAGGAACCATACGGCGGCAATACTGATGAGCGCCGTCCCCATCACATAAAAACTGGGGGCCAGTTTGCTTCCGGTGGAAGCGATCATCCAGGTCACGATCAGCGGCGCAAACCCGCCGAACAGCGTCACCGAAAAGTTATAGCTCAGCGCCAGCCCGGTACCGCGCGTCCGGGTAGGGAAAATATCGGACAGCATGGCCGGTATCGGCCCTAAAGAAGCGGCAATCAACAAGCCGACCAGCGCCTGCACCATCAGCAGCGTGCCAACCGTCGGCCATTGAGTCAGCGCCAGGAACAGCGGATACGAGGTCAGCCCCACCAGCAGCAATGCGACCGACAGCACGCGAAAGCGTCCGTAACGATCCGACAAGGTACCGAAGATAGGCGCGGTAATCATCAGCACCAGCCCGGTGACCATCGCGCTCAGGAATGAGGACGTGGCGGGGATGTGCAATTGCTTGAGCGCATACGTCGGCATGTACAGCTTATGGACGTAGTTGAATGCCGTTGCGCCGGCAACCACACCGATGGCCAGCACCAGGTTCAGACGGTCATGCACCAGCACTTCGCGCAGCGGCGATTTCTCGGGTTGAACGGCGAGGATTTTTTTGAATTCCGGCGTTTCGTCGATCTGGCTGCGAATGTACAGTCCGACCGGCCCCACCAGCAAACCAAAACAAAAAGCCACCCGCCAGCCCCAGCTTTCCATCTGCATATCGGTCAGCGTATAGCTGAGCAGCGCGCTGATGCCGGCGGCAAGCACGGTGGCCAGCCCTTGCGTTGAGAGCTGCCAGCTGGCGAAGAAACCGCGACGTTTAGCATCGGCATGTTCCACCATGAAAGCAGTCGCCGCGCCAAACTCACCTCCGGTGGAAAACCCTTGCAGCATTCGGGCAACGATGATGAGCAGCGGCGAGGCGATGCCGATCTGGGAATACGTCGGGGCAAAGGCAATCATCGCGGTACCGACCATCATGATCATGATCGACAAGGTCAGCGAGGCCTTGCGTCCGGCCCGGTCTGCATACGATCCTAAAATAATGGCGCCTAGCGGTCGCATGATGAATGAAATGCCAAAGGTGCCGACACTGAGCAGCAGAGAAGTGGTTTCATCTGCGGCGGGGAAAAACAGTTTGGCAATCACGATGGCGAAATAACCGTAGATCAGCAAATCGTAAAACTCGAGCGCATTGCCGATACTCGCTGCGCAAATTTCTTTCCAGGGATTGCGTTTTACGAGGACTGGCTTTACGCCTGATTCGGCGGGATGAAGCGGTGCTGCCATGGTGAGTCTCCGGGATTGTTATGCGTTCCACGCGGCAGCACAGGCATCCGGTGAAGCGCTCTTGTTGATGTCCAGAACTGCAAGAGTAGCGATTGCCACATCGATGTTCCTGCGCCACAAGGCCGCGACTTCTCGCGAACAGCTTGTAGCCCTGTTGGAAACCATATTGATGGACTTGCAGAAGTATAGGGAGCCCGACTCAGGACTCATTGCCGTTTCGGCACAGGCTTGTGCTTTTTGCTACGGATGGGGGACTGACCGCTTGTGCAAGCAGGCGGAAGGGATTCTCAGACGTGTGCAGCGGCATCCGACACCGCACTCTCCCAGATGGCGGCGACCTGCGCGTTAGTGTTGCCGCGCAAACGGCAGAGGGAAATATCGAAGCCGGCACGCATGGCAGCGTCACCGATGACCAGCAACTGCCCCTTCGACAGTTCCTCCTGCACCAGTCGTTTCGGCAGCCACGCCACGCCCGTCCCGCGCTTGGCCATTTCCAGAATCGATTCGTAGGAATCGGCCTGATACGCCATCCGCAGCGACAGTTTTTGCGGCAAACCCGCCAGATGATGGGCCAGCACGCCGCGCAGGGTCAGTGAAGGCGCGAAAGCCAGCCATGGAACCGGCGTCGGGCCGGTAGAGGGAAGTCGGAACTTGGGACGCCCTTTGGTATTCGGGGCGCTGACCGGCAATAGAATTTCGCGGTCGATAGTGATCGACTCAAAGCGCAGTGGATCGATCAACAATCGCGTAGTGGGACTGGAATACATGACCAGCAGATCGGCATCGCCCGCCGACAGACGCATGATCAGCTCTTGCGCTCCGCCGGTGCTGAGCGATACCAGAAACGGCCCGCAACGCTGATTCAGCGCATCGTACCAATCGGGAAAAAATGTTTTGGCTAGCGTGCGGCCGGTGGCAATGCGCAGCGTTTCTTCCGGCCGCAGCGTTGCGTCATGCAATTGAGCGCGGGCCGCATGCAATACATCAATCGTATGCATGGCCGCATCAAGGAACAAGACACCGGCCGGCGTCAGCGATACCGGCTGCTTGCGCTCTACCAGCGCGGCACCAACCCACTGCTCCAGCGCCCGGATACGCCGTCCGAAGGCAGGATGCGTGACGAAACGATTTTCCGCCGCGCGGGAAAAGCTGTGCGTACGCGCCAGCTCGACAAAATCCTCAAGCCATGTCAGTTGCATGCTTCATCCTTTTTTATCCCGGCATCGAGACTGCTTTTGGCCGGTCCTGGCTGGCGCATCAAGATAACAAAATCAAGGCTAAATCTGATCCAAAACTCACATTTATCCCATGCGAAAAACCAACCCGATGAAGTAAAATTTTTCCGCGCATCTCGGCCAGACATGCCAGCAGATGCCACTCCCCGTAACCACATCCCCGGCTGCAACTAGCCAATCTCACCCATCAAGAAAGGTAAGCTGATCATGGAAGAATCCGTATTCGTTGACCCCGAATTTCACGCGCTGATTGTTTTCTGCGTGATCCTGCCGCTTGGCATGTACATCACGCTGATGCGAAAAGATAAAATTCAACGCAGAACCATGCTTTTGTACGGTGTGATTTTCACGCTGACTTCCGCCGCCAGCCTGTTCCTGTTGCGCAGTCTGGCCGAAATCGCCATCCAAACCGTTTCGCTGATAGACGATCTGGTTTTTGCCTCAGGCGTTTCTGTCGCCCTCTATTTGCTGCCGCTTATTTCTGCGGAAATCGGGATCAGTTTAATTTCCCAGGTATTGACAGTACGCCTGGATGACTCCCGGTCCGGCCGCGGTTCGAATTGCCGCTGATATAAAGAGAAGGCGCTCGCGGGCGCCTTCCGAATAATTCCCTGCAATCGAGCAAGCCACCACCTAGCCTTCTTGGGTATGCGCCTTGATCACCGTCACCCGGCTGATGAGAAATTCACCATCAATCACCGTCCTATGCGGTACGCCCAGCACATTGAAGCCGGGGCCGTCCTCCTCAAGCCAGTTACTCGCCAGCAAATCGAATTCCTCGACGGTCATTCCCAGCATTTGCGCTGAAATAACGAATTGCGCCCCTTGGCGCTGCCTGTTGACGACATCTTCGAGTGTGGCCACACGCCCTCCATCCAGTTTGACAAGGGCGCCATCATAACGCGCTTCAAAGTGCATCGGCGCGCGCCTATGGAAAAACCCGTCCCCGTCATTGCCGCTTGAGTCCATGCCGGGTACAAAGACCTGCTGCGCATTATCCGGATGCGCTCTTGCCGCCCAACCCATCCCCGATAGAAAATACTTTGCCTGCCATCAAGGCTTCTCGACAAAACATTGTCAATAATTTCCACATGGCAATAAAATCCCCTTAAAAACGCTTAATTGCAAGCAAGTGCTATCAAAATTATGTTTTATGAGGCAGTACAGCATGTAGAGCTGCTAATATACATTTTTACTTTTTTATTGTTGATGAAAAGTAAGAAAAATAAAAACGCAATACCTTTCGCAAGACTTTTCCATCTGTTCGATGGGCATTGAGTCTGATAAAAAAAACATTAAATAAGACAAACTGACTCCGTGACCCTACGTCCCTTTCTTGCCCATCTGGTAGAAATTACCGGACACCGCGATCACTCCCACCTGGAAATTGCGGTACTTTCTGCCCTCCATCAGTTAACGGGGGTCAGCGGTGTACGCACCCTGGAAATTATTACCGTGCGCGGTGAACTGATGATCCAGCAGAAAACGACACTGGAAGATCTTGCGGTCATCGCCTCCGAATACGCCAGTACCAATGCCGTCAGCCAGGAACCGCTCAGCAATTTCCCGGAATTACTCTCCTGTATCCAACACCGCCTGCAAAGCGCGACAGCGGTCACGGCCAGCGGCGATCATTTACTGTGGCTGCCGGTCTGGCACAACGACAAGGTCAGCATCTGCGTCGAAATTCACAATCTGAAAGCTTACTCGCCAGAAATTCTGGATGTCATCCACGGCATTTTTCAGGTTTATAAAAACTATCACAGCCTGCTCGATTACAGCGAACGCGATGCACTGACAGGCTTGCTGAACCGCAAGACTTTCGATGAACAATTCACCAAAACTACGGCGATCCCATCCAGCGCAGAATTGCGGCCAGACGCTCCTGTCCAACAAGATCGCCGGCAAGAGCTTGAGGACGTCAACACGCAATGGCTGGCCGTCGTTGACATCGACCATTTCAAGCTGGTCAACGATCGTTTCGGTCATTTGTATGGCGATGAAGTCCTGATCCTCATTGCCAATCTGCTCAAAGCCTCATTCCGCACGGAAGACCGCATCTTCCGATTCGGTGGAGAAGAATTTGTCATTCTGCTGCGCTCGACTACGCTGACGTCGGCACAGCGCATCTTCGACCGTTTCCGTCATAACGTGGAGCAGTACGCCTTTCCGCAAGTCGGCAAAGTGACCATCAGCCTGGGCTTTGTCAACATTAAAAGTGAATCCCCCGTCGTCATCTTAGGACACGCCGATCAGGCTTTGTACTATGCCAAAGAAAATGGCCGCAACCAAATTTGCTTCTATGACGAACTGGTGAGCACAGGTTTGCTGCAATCTGAAATCAGCAACGACACCGTAGAATTTTTCTAAGGACAGCACCGGGTTGCGCAGGGGCTCTCATATCCCCCTCATTTACTACCGTCGCCAGCCGTTTTTTCCGCTACGTGTTATAAATGATGCCTGGGTCAAGGTACGCAGCGTCTCTTATTTGCGGCCTTATTCCGCAAGATAAATTCACGATTTTTGTCTCCCTATCCTTATCTGTTGGCGCTTTTTGCCACACCACTTTCCCCACCCATCATTTTTCAGCCGAGGTTTTTCATGTATAAAAATGTCCAGTTATTCATTGATGGTCAATGGATGCCAAGTCTTTCCGGCCGCACTCTCCCCGTCGTCAATCCCGCGACAGAAGCGGTCATCGGTACCATTCCCCATGCCAGCAAAGAAGATCTGGATGCGGCGCTGGCATCGGCACAACGCGGCTTTGAAGTCTGGCGCGCCATGTCGGCCTACGACCGTTCCAAACTGATGCGCAAAGCAGCAGGTCTGCTGCGCGAGCGCGCTGGCGACATCGCCATCCAAATGACGCTGGAACAAGGTAAACCGCTGGCGCAAGCGAAAGCCGAAACGCTGGGCGCGGCCGATACCATCGAATGGTTTGCGGAAGAAAGCCGACGCGCCTACGGCCGTCTGGTGCCGGCCCGTGCGCCGGGTGTGTATCAAATGGTGATCAAGGAGCCAGTTGGCCCGGTCGCTGCCTTTACGCCGTGGAATTTCCCGCTCAATCAGATTGTGCGCAAACTGTCGGCCGCGCTGGCAGCAGGCTGCTCCATCATCGTCAAAGCCCCGGAAGAAACACCGTCCTCCCCGGCCGAACTGATCCGCGTCTTTGCCGACGCCGGCGTACCAGCAGGCGTCGTCAATCTGGTCTATGGCATACCAGCGGAAATTTCATCGTATCTGATCGCCCATCCGATCATCAAGAAAATCTCCTTTACCGGCTCTACCCCGATCGGCAAACAACTGGCGGCACTGGCTGGCCAGCACATGAAACGGGCGACAATGGAATTGGGCGGTCATGCACCGGCCATCATTTTCGACGATGCCGACATCGATACCGCTGTCGCGCAACTGGCAGCAAGCAAATTCCGCAATGCCGGTCAGGTCTGCGTCGCACCGACCCGCTTCCTGGTGCAGAAAAATGTCTTCAACAGCTTCGTCGATAAATTCGTCGCCGCTGCTGAAGCACTCAAAGTCGGCGATGGCATGGAGAAAGAAACCACCATGGGCCCGCTGGCAAACGAGCGTCGCCTGCCTGCGCTGCAAGCATTGATCGACGATGCCGTCGCTCAGGGCGCTACTCTGCGCACCGGCGGCAAGCGCATCGGCACCAAGGGTTATTTCTTTGCCCCGACCGTGCTGACCAATGTGCCATTGACGGCCCGCGTCATGAATGAAGAACCGTTCGGCCCGCTGGCACTCATCAACTCCTTTGACACACTGGACGAAGTGCTGACCGAAGCCAACCGTTTGCCATTCGGCCTGGCTGCCTATGCTTACACCGGCTCGGCGAAAACCACACATGCGCTGGCAAGCGGCGTCGAATGCGGCATGCTGACCATCAATCATCCCGGACTGGCATTGCCGGAAATACCGTTCGGCGGCATCAAGGACAGCGGCTACGGTTCTGAAGGTGGTACCGAAGCGATCGAGTCCTACTTCAATACCAAGCTGGTGACGCAGCTCGATATTTGAGCCACCGGCCGACTGATCGACTAATCGACTGATCTGATTCAGCCTGCATCAGGGGGCGCTGCCGGAAGGTAGCGCCCCTTTTGTATTTAATCGGCCGTATCGATAAGGGTGGCTGGGGCCGCCGCCAACGGCGCTGCATAGCAACAGCACTCAACGCAATGGTCGTTGACCATTCCTATCGCCTGCATATACGCATAAACAATAGTCGAGCCGACGAACTTGAATCCGCGCTTGGCAAGGTCTTTGGCAATCCGGTCGGACAAGGGCGTTTTAGCCGGGCAATCGGCCGTGGTCGGCCAGGCATTGCGTATGGGTTGTTCATCGACATAGGCCCATAAAAACGGCGCCAGACCGCCGACTTCCTCGCGCAGCCGCAAATAGCTGTGGGCGTTATTGATCGTCGAAGCAACTTTCAAGGGATTACGGATAATACCCGGGTCGGACAGTAACGACGCCACCTTGCGCTGGTCGTAAGTGGCGATTTTTTCGGCATCCCAGGCATCGAAAACCGTGCGGTAATGGGCCCGCTTATTGAGCACCGTCTGCCAGCTGAGTCCCGCTTGCGCCCCTTCCAGATTGAGCATTTCAAACAATTGCGTTTCATCGCGACAGGGCACACCCCATTCGTGGTCGTGATAGTCCACATACAGCGGATTGTCCAGATTGACCCAGGCGCAGCGTACTTGTGTTGTCATTGTTTTCCCTATGCCGGCCACAAAGGCGGCTCATCCATCAAAGCAATCTGTTCGCGCAATTCCAATATCCGGTCCTGCCAGTAGCGCTGGGTATTGAACCAGGGGAAGGCCACCGGAAACGCCGGGTCGTCCCAGCGCCGCGCCAGCCAGGCGGCGTAATGAATCAGCCGCAGGGTGCGCAAGGCTTCGATCAGGTATAGCTCACGCGGCTCAAAATCGCAAAAACTCTCATAGCCGGCCAGCAAATCGCTCAGTTGCCGCACCATGTCGCTACGCTCGCCCGACAGCAGCATCCATAAATCCTGCACCGCCGGTGCCATGCGGCTATCGTCAAAATCGACAAAATGCGGGCCAGCGTCGGTCCACAGCACATTGCCGACATGGCAGTCGCCATGCACGCGAATCAAGCGCACCATCCCGGCGCGATCGAAGCAGCGCTGCACGCCCTCGAGCGCCTGATCCACCGTGGTACGCCAGGAGGGCAGTAAATCAGCGGGGATAAAGTCGTGTTCCAGCAGGTAGGCACGCGACTCACGACCGAAGGTGTCAATGTCCAGCGTTGGTCGCAGTGCGAAATCGCGCGTCGCCCCCAACGCGTGGATGCGGCCGATGAAACGGCCCAGCCATTCCAGCGTGTTGCTGTCCTCAAGTTCGGGCGCTCGCCCTCCATGACGGGAAAAGACCGAGAAACAGAATCCGCCAAAATGATGCAACGAGCCCTGCCCCGCCAGATGCAGCGCCGGCACGACTGGAATTTCCGCCGCGACCAGTTGCTCGACGAAGGCGTGTTCTTCCAGAATCGCCGCGTCGCTCCAGCGTTGCGGCCGATAAAATTTGGCGATCAGCGGCGGCCCTTCATCCATGCCAATCTGGTACACCCGGTTTTCATAACTGTTAAGGGCCAGCAGACGGCCATCGCCCTGCAATCCGACCGACTCCAGCGCATCAAGTACGGTATCCGGGGAAAGTCCGGCAAACGATAGAGCGGTTTCAGTAGTATCCATAGCGATCCATTGTACGTGCTTGCCACCCGCGCGCCGGGCGCAGGCATTACACTGCGGTCTTTACCTTTAAAGTTAGCGCCATCATGCAACTCGACCAGCCCTTATCCGATGAAGAATTCGAAGAATTAGACGATTTCCTGCTTTCCGACCGCTGCGCCCACGACAGCATGACCATGGACACCCTGCACGGTTTTCTGACTGCGCTGGCGATCGGCCCGCAAGAAGTGCTGATGGCCGAATGGCTGCCGCAGGTCTGGAGCAACGACAGCCCGACGCCGCCGCAATTTGCGTCCGAAAAGGAAGCAGAACGACTGACCGGCCTGATCGCCCGCTTCATGAATGAAATCGCGATCACGCTGGAAGTCGCACCGAAAGAATACGAACCGCTGTTTTGCGAACGCGAATGGGAAGGCAAAAGTCTGCTCGACGGCGAGGCATGGTCTGCCGGATTCTGGGAGGGCATGCAACTGCGCTGGCCGCAATGGCAAGCCATTTTCGATTCGCCGCTGGCACCCTTGATGCGTCCGATTTATCTGCTCGGCGCAGATGAGCTGGAAGAAGAGGAATTGCTGCTGATTGATACCCCGATCAAATCCGACAAGCTGGCCGTGGAAGTCGAATCGGCGATCCCGCATATTTATCGTTTCTGGCAACCGCTGCGCAAATCGGCGGTGGAAACGGTGCAGCGCGATCAACCCAAAATCGGGCGTAATGATGTATGTCCCTGCGGCAGCGGCAAGAAATTCAAGAAGTGCTGCGGGCAGGACGTTCCCGACTCGGAATCCAATACATGAACTAAATTGCAAGAATGATCAGGCGGCAGCAACGTAGCTGTTGTTAGCCGCCAACAACCTTACCAACCGCCGCCCGGGGAGACTCTCTGCGCGGCGGTTTGTATTTCGAAGTTTTACGAGACTTTTCGTTCTCGTCTGATGTCCTTGATTTCAGCAAATTGATGTAATGCGATACAGCCAGAGAACAAGCCCGGCTCATGCAGAACCAGGCAGACAAATTTTTTGTCTGCTCCATCAATTTGTTAATTAAGGAAGCATCATGTCTAAACGCATTTTACGTACTTCACTGACCCTCGCCGCCATGACCGCCGCACTGGTTTCCATCCCTTCTTTCGCTGCTGACGAATCGGGTTTTTATATGGGTGGTGGTCTTGGTTATCAAAATACCGACATCGACGATATCGGTGATTATGCAGATCGCCGCCGCAAGAACGGCTACGATGTCTCAGAAAAAGATTCTGGTCTCGGCATGAAAATTTATGGCGGCTACCAATTCAACCAGAACTTCGCCATCGAAGGCAGCTGGATCGATATGGGGAAATACACCGCCGAAGAAAGACGGGCCGGATATCACGAAGACTTTAAAGTCAAAACTTACGGTCTAGGTATTGCTGCAGTCGGTCTACTGCCGGTTACAAGCGAAATTTCGTTAATGGGTAAAGTCGGTGGCATCTATAAAAACACCAAAATTACTGATAGCACTAGAAATACTGGCCCTGGTTATTCCTATTCCCGCGAATATGAATCGAAAAAACATAGTGTCAGCCTGTTATTGGGCGTAGGCGCAGAATACAAAATCACACCTAAACTGGCACTACGCGTGGAATACGAATATTTTGGAAAAACTCCCGTTAGTAGTGACTCCGATGCAAAAATGCAAAACCACTTGCTCTCCGCAGGCGTCCGTTACACGTTCTAAAAAATGGGAGGAAGCCATTTCCTCCCAACAGTTTTAAACAGTTTGATCGCGGGCGAACTATCAGAAAAAACAGCACTGCCGGCAACCGGCAGTGCTGTCTGATTCAGGCAAGAGAAGATTAATCCAACGTCACTTCAACCTGAGTACTTATCTAGTACTTAATCACTAAGCCTTGATGAAATGCTCTCGGTAGTATTTCAATTCTTCAATCGACTCCAGAATATCTGCCAGCGCCGTATGCTTCTGATGCTTCTTGAAACCGCTGACCAGCTCCGGTTTCCAGCGACGGCACAATTCCTTCAGCGTCGATACATCCAGATTACGGTAATGGAAGAACGCTTCCAGCTTAGGCATACCGCGTGCCATAAAGCGACGATCCTGACAAATCGTATTACCGCACATCGGCGATTTTCCAGCCGGTACCAGATGCTTCATGAAATCAATCAGCGCCAGTTCCGCATCCAGTTCCGAGACGGTAGAGGCCTTCACTCTTTCGATCAGACCCGAACGGCCGTGCGTGCCCTTGTTCCAGGCGTCCATCTTGTCGAGCGTTTCATCGGATTGGTGGATCGCAAACACAGGGCCTTCGGCCAGGATGTTGAGTTCCGAATCGGTCACCACGACGGCCACTTCGATGATCCGGTCATTATCGGGATCGAGGCCGGTCATTTCCATATCGACCCACACCAGATTGAACTCATTGGGACGCGCCTGCTGCGGCGTGTTGCTAGCGATAACATTGCCATCGGTGGCTTGTGACATAATCGTTCCTTGTAATTTTAAGCATCGCCGCAAGTCATTCGCCTCGTCATCCGCAATGAAGAATAACGATCTGGTCGGCAAGCGGGCATTCATTTTCTCACAGGGCAAGCATGTCTTCACTCGTGTTTTCGGTTTTGTTTTGCGCTTTTCTCTTATTGAGCCTTACCGTGCGCTTCTGGCTGGGTTCGCGCCAGATCCGCCATGTGCTACTGCATCGTGATGCAGTACCGCAAGAATTCGCTGAAAAAATCCCCGCTGCCGCCCACCGCAAAGCGGCCGATTACACCGTCAGCAAAACCAAATTCGGCATGCTCACGCTGGGGATCAATGCCGCGGTATTGATAGGTTTCACGCTGATGGGTGGATTGCAGCTCCTGTCGGGCGCTCTGCTGAATTGGGCCGGCGCACCTGACATGTACTACCAGATTGGTCTGATTGTTGCCTTCTCCGTCATTTCCGGTGTCATCGACCTGCCTTTTGGCTACTACCGTCAGTTTGTGCTGGAGCAACATTACGGCTTCAATAAAATGACGCCGCGCCTGTTTTTCATCGACATGCTCAAATCCACGCTACTTGGCGCTGTCATCGGCCTGCCGCTGCTGTGGGTGGCGCTGACCCTGATGGCCAGCGCCGGTCAGTTCTGGTGGCTGTATGTCTGGCTGGTATTGAGCGCCTTCCAGCTACTGATGATGGTCTTGTACCCCTCCGTCATTGCGCCCCTGTTCAATAAATTCACGCTGCTCGACGACGATAGCTTGCGCACGCGCATAGAAGGTCTGATGACGCGTGTCGGATTTGCCTCCAAGGGCTTGTTCGTCATGGACGGTTCCAAGCGCAGCGCGCATGGCAATGCTTATTTCTCGGGCTTCGGCGCAGGAAAGCGAATTGTCTTTTTCGATACCTTGCTGGCCCGGCTGGCCCCGCAGGAAATCGAAGCAGTGCTGGCGCATGAACTCGGGCACTTCAAACTCAAGCACATCGTCAAGCGTATCGCGGTCATGTTCCTGCTGTCGCTCGGTTTCCTGGCACTACTCGGCTTTCTCAAGAATCAGGTCTGGTTTTATACCGGCCTGGGCGTTAATCCCTTGCTATTTGGCAACAACGACGCCATGGCGCTGGTCCTGTTCATGCTGGCACTGCCCATTTTCACCTTCCTGCTGTCGCCGCTGTCCTCGCTGACGTCGCGCAAGCACGAATTCGAAGCCGACGCCTTTGCCGTGCGTCACACGAATGCCGCCGATCTGGTGTCGGCACTGGTCAAACTCTATGAAGACAATGCGTCGACACTGACTCCCGATCCCTTGCATTCGGCTTTTTACGATTCGCATCCTCCTGCCACCGTCCGCATTAGCAAGCTGCATGCGGCCGCAGCCGATCTTCACCAAGCAAGTTAGGAATCTCCATGTCAAATTCCAGCGACCTGATGGCGCAGCAATGCCAGCCTCAGGCAGACGCCTTATCCGCCCAGCAAGTGCTGCATTATCTGTCCGCCGTCGAAGGCTGGGAGCAGGACGGGCAGCACATCGTCAAGACCTTCTCCTTTCAGAATTACTATGAAACCCTGGCATTCATCAACGCTATTGCCTATGTAGTCCATGCGCAGGACCACCACCCCGAATTGATCGTCACATACAACCGCTGCGTCATCCGTTTCGATACGCATAGCGTCAATGAGGGAAAAGGTGGGCTGTCGGTCAATGATTTCATCTGCGCCGCCAAGGTCGATGCCGTCTTCGACCTGTCTTTTTCCAAGCGTGTCTGAACACATGCAAGCGAAGAAATCCGCCACCGGGCCAAAAAACGCTCGATTGAGCAAAGCTGCCACCGAAATCGGCATCATCATTGCTGCTCACGGCCGCCACTATCTGGCCCAAAGCGGTGAAGACAAACTGCAATGCGTCACCCGCGGCAAGAAGACCGACGTCGCGGTCGGCGACCGCGTGCAGTTGCAACGCACCTCATTGAATCAGGCGGTGATCGAAGGCATAGAAGAGCGCCGCACCCTGCTCTACCGTTCCGATCAATACAAATCGAAACTGCTGGCAGCCAACGTCACGCAATTATTCATCGTCGTGGCGACCGAACCCGGCTTTGCCGACGACCTCATTTCGCGCGCACTGGTGGCCGCCGAAGCGGCCGGCATCGCCGCCCATATCGTGCTCAACAAGTGCGATCTGGTGGACGTTCTGGACCGCACCCGCGCCCGGCTGGATGTGTATCGCAATCTGGGCTATCCGATCCATGAAGTGTCGGCCAGAGCCACGCCGGAAGCCACGCGCGAGTGTTTCATGCCGCTGCTGCAAGGCCAGTCGACCATCCTGATCGGCCAGTCCGGCATGGGGAAATCTTCGCTGATTAATCTCATCATCCCGGGTGCCGATATCGCCGTGCGCGAAATTTCCGCCGCACTCGACACCGGCAAGCACACCACCACCTTCACCCGCCTCTATCTGATGGATGATGAAACCAGCATCATCGACTCGCCCGGCTTCCAGGAATTCGGCCTGTATCAGCTCAGCGAAGGCATGCTGGAACGCGCCTTCCGTGAATTCACTCCGTATCTGGGTCATTGCAAGTTCTACAACTGCCATCACCTCGCGGAACCGAGTTGTGCCGTGCTGGCAGCGGTGCATGACAACAAGATCGCCGCCATGCGGCACACCCTGTATGCGCAATTACTGCACGAATCCTCGCAAAAGCTATACTAAACGCCGGCTCTTTCATCCCAATCAAGCTTGGAAATGCTACAAAATCCCTTATAATTGAACCAGTTACCACAACCGGCGGCGGAGAAATCAGGCCGCCGTTTTCATTTATGGCAATCAAACATTATCTGCAATTCTCTGACTTCTCCCTCGACGAGTATCAATACGTCATGGAGCGCGCGAGCATCATCAAACGCAAGTTCAAAGATTACAAACCGTATCACCCGCTGGCAGACCGCACGCTGGTGATGGTGTTCGAAAAAAATTCCACCCGCACCCGGCTGTCATTTGAAGCCGGCATGCACCAGCTGGGCGGTGCCGCCATCTATCTCAATACCCGCGACAGCCAGCTCGGTCGCGGCGAACCGATAGAAGATGCGGCGCAAGTGATTTCGCGCATGTGCGACGTGATCATGATCCGCACCTTCGGTCAGGAAATCATCGAGCGCTTCGCCAGTTCTTCGCGGGTCCCGGTGATCAATGGCCTGACCAACGAACAGCATCCCTGTCAGGTACTGGCCGATATTTTCACCTTCATCGAGCATCGCGGCTCCATCGCCGGCAAGATCGTGGCCTGGGTCGGTGACGCCAACAACATGCTGTATTCCTGGCTGCAAGCGGCCGCCGTGTTCGGTTTCCACATCAATGTGTCGACCCCTGCCGGCTACGATATCGATCCCACGCAGGTTTCTGCCGAGGGCGCGAGTCGCTACACCTTCTTTGCCCATCCGGCCGATGCCTGTCACGACGCCGATCTGGTCACGACCGATGTCTGGACCAGCATGGGCTACGAAGAGGAAAAAAACGCCCGCCTGAAAGCCTTCGACGGCTGGATCGTCGATGCTGAAAAAATGCGCCGGGCCAAATCTGACGCACTGTTCATGCACTGCCTGCCAGCACATCGCGGCGAAGAAGTTTCCGCCGACGTGATTGACGGGCCGCAATCGGTGGTCTGGGACGAAGCGGAAAACCGGCTGCATGTGCAAAAAGCGCTGCTGGAATACCTGGTACTGGGCAAAATTAGCTGATGCTCCAGAAGGCCCCGCCCCTTCCGGCACCCCTCATTTATTCATAACCGACAAGTAAGCAGAAAGCAAACCATGAGCGACGTAAAAAAAGTAGTACTGGCCTATTCCGGTGGACTCGACACCTCGGTCATCCTGAAATGGCTGCAAGATAATTATCAGTGTGAAATCATCACCTTCACCGCCGACCTGGGTCAGGGCGAAGAAGTGGAACCGGCGCGTCAAAAAGCGCTGAAATTCGGCATCAAGCCGGAAAATATTTTCATCGACGATGTACGGGAAGAATTCGTGCGCGACTTCGTCTTCCCGATGTTTCGCGCCAATACCGTGTACGAAGGCGAATACCTGCTGGGCACCTCCATCGCCCGTCCGCTGATCGCCAAACGGCTCATCGAAATCGCCCGCGCCACCGGTGCCGATACCATTTCGCACGGGGCCACCGGCAAGGGTAACGATCAGGTGCGCTTTGAACTAGGTGCGTATGCCCTGATGCCGAACGTCAAAGTCATCGCCCCGTGGCGCGAATGGGATTTGCTGTCGCGTGAAAAATTGTTGAAATACGCGGAAGACGCCGGCATCGAAATCGACATGAAGCACAAAAACGGCGGCGCGCCCTACTCCATGGACGCCAACCTGCTGCACATCAGCTTCGAAGGCCGCCATCTGGAAAATCCAGCAGCGGAAGCCGAAGAAAGCATGTGGCGCTGGACGGTCAGCCCGGAAGCGGCACCTGACCAAGCCGAATACCTCGATATCGAATACGAAAAAGGCGACATCGTCGCCCTCAACGGCAAGCGCCTCTCGCCCGCCACTGTGCTGACCGAACTGAACCGCCTCGGCGGCAAACACGGTATCGGCCGTCTGGATCTGGTCGAAAACCGCTACGTCGGCATGAAATCGCGCGGCTGCTACGAAACCCCGGGCGGCACCATCATGCTGCGCGCCCACCGCGCTATTGAATCGATCACACTGGACCGCGAAGTCGCCCATCTGAAAGACGATCTGATGCCGCGCTATGCGTCGATGATTTACAACGGTTACTGGTGGGCGCCGGAACGGCTCACCTTGCAAACCCTGATCGACCAGACGCAGCAAACGGTCAACGGCTGGGTGCGCGTGAAGCTGTACAAGGGCAATGTGATCGTGGTCAGCCGCGACTCGAAGACCGATTCCCTGTTCGATCAGCAAATCGCCACCTTCGACGACGACAATGGCGCCTACGATCAGGCCGATGCCGGCGGCTTCATCAAGCTCAATGCCTTGCGCATGCGAATTGCCGCCAATGCTAAAACGAAGCGCGGTCAGTAAAACTGAGGCACTAAGAAATTGACGCCCGCTTTCCCGGCTGAATGCCGTGGAGAGCCGGGCGGCAGATCAGACAAAGTCAACATTCAAGGAAATGATCGATGAGCACCCAATTCGACCACGTATCGGCCATCAAGAAAGCCAATGTTTATTTCGACGGCAAATGCATTTCGCACACCATCGTCTTTGCTGACGGCAGCAAAAAAAGCCTGGGCGTGATCCTGCCTTCATCGCTGACCTTCAATACCGGCGCACCCGAAATCATGGAAATCAATGGCGGCGTCTGCAAGGTAAAACTCCAGGGCGAAACGCTCTGGACCACCTACGCCGCAGGCACCCGTTTCGACGTGCCGGCCAATTCCAGTTTCGATATCGAAACGCTGGAAACGCTGGATTATGTTTGTCATTTCGGCTGACAGCCACGGTCAGTCTCGTCAGGTTTGAACCATCTCAAAAGCCCGCGCTAAGGCGCGGCGCTTCTCTCTCCCCTCCTGCAATACCGCTTTCCTCGTTTAATTGACGAAGAAATCTGACCCGTCTTAATTATTTATTCGGAAATTAAAATCATAATTGTTTTTTAAAAATGATTTTCAATAACCTTATATAACGCTGCAACGCTTCGCCAGAATCAGATAAAAATAACTAAAAATCTGTATTGCCAGACGATCGAAACCTCCCATCTGACTTTGCCGTTCCATCGTTGCCTATTTACTATGCCATTCAAAACTCAGAACACATTTATTACCTCAAAAATAGGTATTTTTATCGCACTATGCCTGCTGACTTTATTAGTTCAATTATCACTCCGGCAGTCGGCGCAGGCCGAAACCCAATCTTCACCTTCAGCAACCGTATTGAGCTTTTACCAATGGTATCTGAGTTATTCGCGTGAAGAGGCCGACTCACCAAACGATGAAAAAACCAAATTCTCCTCTTACATTTCCGATGAGTTACTCCGTGAAATTGAAAAAGAAGAAGAAACTCAGGAATTTGTAGGTAACATTCCCTTCGTTCAAGCGGAGGATTGTTGTTTTGACGACTGGATCCAGAATATAAAGATTGGGAAAGCGAAAATAAATGGGGACACTGCGACGGTTGCCGTAACCCTAGGCTTAGCAGAACTAAACCTCGTTCGACTCAATATCAAATTAATCCGTAAAAAAGATATCTGGAAAATACGGGCAATAACAAAAATTCCTGACTAATTTTGGCCTTACTCCAGACGCCAGTAGCTCGGCTTATCAGTCCCATTCACGGGATTTTTTTATCCGTAAAAATAATAGCCCGCATTCAACCGAAACTGTCCCGTCCAAACTGTTGGACAGTTAACAAGCCAGGTTACCAATAGGAACTGATTAGGTATGACTTCTCACAAAGGGAAGTCAATTGCAGGAAAATCAATGGCGGCTGCAAACGCAAATGCAGCTGCAGCTGCAGCTGCCAACGGAACACAATAATGGCCCTGATATCGATCAGATATAAACCGGCTCCGGCTCCAGCCTCACGCCAAAGCGCGCCTCAACATCGGCCTGTATCGCTTTCGCCAGCTCCGCAATCTCCTGGCCGCTGGCACCGCCTCGATTGACCAGCACCAGCGCCTGCTTCTCATACACACCCGCCGCACCTAGCTGCCGGCCTTTCCAGCCGCATTGATCAATCAGCCAGCCCGCTGCCAGCTTATAGCTGCCATCTGGCTGCACATAGCCAGTCAATTGCGGCCAGAGCAGTGCCAGTTCCTGATACCGCTGCGCCGATACCAATGGGTTCTTGAAAAAACTTCCGGCATTGCCTGTCACGGCAGGGTCAGGCAGCTTGCGGCGACGTATCGCTATCACGGCGTCCGCTATCTCCCTTGGTGTCGGATCAGTAATCCCTGAAGCCTCCAACGCCTGCGCTACATCGGCATAGCGACAATTGGCTTGCCAGCGCCGCGGCAGAGCCAGCGTCACTTCCAGTACCACGGCGCGATTGCGCAGCGTCTGCTTGAAAACACTGTCGCGATAAGCAAAGGCGCAAGCAAGCGTATCCAGAGTCATCCGTTCGCCAGTCAGAAAATCGTAGGCCAGCGCCTGATGAAAACGATCCTTGAGTTCGACACCATAAGCGCCGATGTTCTGGATCGGTGCGGCACCGACACTGCCGGGAATCAGCGCCAGATTTTCCAGTCCACCCAGCCCCTGCGCCAATGTCCACTCCACCAGCCCATGCCAGCTTTCGCCGGCGGCAGCGCGCACGTAGACATAGTCCGCATCCTCCCCGGCGATGGCGATGCCACGGTTGCGCATATGCAGCACTAATCCGGGGAAATCGCGGGTCAGCAGCAGATTGCTGCCGCCGCCCAACACCAGCCGCGGCAAAGCCGACAAAGCGCTGTCCCGCCTGACGGCAGCGAGGATGTCGGCATCCGTAACTTCGAGGTAAGCAAGGGCCCGGGCGTCGACGCCAAAGGTATTGAAATTGCGCAATGAAAAATCGCGCTGAAGGGGAATGGGCAGCATAGGGGTGAAATTATAGCGGCAAGACTCTGGCAAATTACGCTAACTGTCAGTCAGTCCGTTAAAATGCGTACATATCAATATAGAAGGAATTGCCATGCCATCGTTCGACACCGTTTCAGAAGCCAATGTGGAAGAGGTCAAGAATGCCGTTGCACAAGCGAACAAGGAAATCACCACGCGCTTCGACTTCAAGGGCAGCGACGCCCGGGTTGAGCTGAAAGAGCGCGATCTGTCTGCCTATGCCGATTCCGAATTCCAACTCGCCCAGGTGCGCGACGTGCTGACCTCGAAAATGGTCAAGCGCAATGTGGATATCCGTTTTCTCGATATCGGCAAAATCGAAAAAATTGGCGGCGACAAGGTCAAGCAAGTTATCAAGGTCAAGGACGGTATCGAAGCCGACGACGCAAAAAAAATCGTGCGCGTGGTTAAGGACAGCAAGATGAAGGTACAGGCCAGCATTCAGGGCGATGCCGTACGCATCACCGGTGCCAAGCGCGACGATTTGCAAGCGGCGATGGCCATGCTGCGCAAGGAAATTGCCGATCTGCCGCTGGAATTCAACAACTTCCGCGATTAAGACGTCTCCGCGCACGGGCAAGTCTGCCTGCGATGGCAAATTGCCCCCTCCCAACACCACACAGTACCCCCGCAATGAAAAACGCCGCCATATGCCTTCCATCGGCACATAGCGGCGCTCTTTTCAAACACTCCTTCAGACCAATTCAGACCAATTCAGACCAAAATTGCACTTCTGAAGAATCCTGCTTATTCGCCTACCAAACGACGTTGCCGTACGGCCTGCGCCAATCCCTCCAGCACTGCCACGCTATCCTCCCAATTGATGCAACCGTCGGTAATCGACTGACCGTACGTCAGTTCCTTGCCCGGCACCATATCTTGCCGACCCGCCACCAGATGCGACTCCACCATCACGCCAACGATGCGCTGATCGCCACCCGCAATTTGCGCGCCGATATCGGCACAGACCGGGACCTGGTTTTCCCATTTCTTGGAACTATTGGCATGCGAGGCATCGACCATCAGGCGCGATGCCAGACCGTTACCGGCGATATCCTTGCAGGCGGCATCCACGCTGGCAGCATCGTAGTTGGGCTGCTTGCCGCCGCGCAGAATGATGTGGCAGTCCTCATTCCCCGAAGTCGAAACGATGGCCGAATGGCCGCCCTTGGTCACCGACAGAAAATGATGCGGCTGCGACGCCGCCTTGATCGCATCGACCGCAATTTTGACATTGCCATCGGTACCATTCTTGAATCCGACCGGGCAGGACAAGCCGGACGCCAGCTCACGATGCACCTGCGATTCGGTCGTACGCGCGCCAATCGCTCCCCAGCTAATCAGATCGGCAATGTATTGCGGGCTGATCACATCGAGGAATTCGGTACCGGCTGGCAAGCCCAGATCGTTGATATTGAGCAGCAGTTCGCGCGCCGTGCGCAAACCATCGTTGATACGGAAGCTGTTGTCCATGTAGGGGTCATTAATCAAGCCCTTCCATCCCACTGTAGTGCGTGGCTTTTCAAAGTAGACACGCATGACGATTTCCAGCTCGCCCTTGAAACGATCACGCTCGCCAGCCAGACGGCGGGCGTATTCCATCGCCGCCTTGGTGTCGTGAATCGAGCAAGGGCCAATCACTACCATCAGGCGGTCGTCCTGGCCGTGCAGGATGCGATGCAGCGCGGTGCGGCAATCCGCCGTTGTGGCGGAAATCTTTTCGGTCAGACCGAGTTCGCGGATCAAATGCGAGGGGGGAAGCAATTCTTTCATTTCTCTTATTCTTAAATCATCGGTGCGCGGCATTTTTCTCTCCAGGTTTCGGTCGCTTCGATACGGCAACATGATCGGGTAAAAAAAAACCGCCATCGCTGGCGGTTTTTGAATTCGGTTTAAAGTCTCTGCTTACGCACGCTTACCGCTTTTCACCGCCTTTGGGCTGGAATAGCTAAAGTAAAAATAATAAAAGTAAGCGTGGTGGCTAGACATATTTCGTCAGTAAGTTTCAAATCTAAGAACGCATATTGCTACATTTTTCTAGCATTGGCAAGCGGAGCAGGAAATTTTCTCAGAAAATCGCTAAAAATGAGTATTTATTGCATTTTAAGCACTCATCGCATGGTCATATGCACAAATCATGCAGTCCCACCCACTGTCACGCCATCGATACGCAAGGTCGGCTGGCCTACGCCCACCGGTACGCTTTGCCCTTCCTTGCCGCACACACCGACACCCGGATCAAGCCGCATGTCATTGCCTATCATCGAGACCCGGTTCAACACATCAGGGCCATTACCGATCAACGTAGCGCCCTTGACCGGATAAGTAATCTTGCCATTTTCAATCATGTAGGCTTCGCTGGCCGAAAACACGAACTTGCCGTTCGTAATATCGACCTGACCGCCGCCGAAATTGACCGCATACAAGCCATGTTTGACGGAGGCAATAATTTCTTGCGGGTCCTTGTCGCCACTCGGCATATAGGTATTGGTCATGCGCGGCATCGGCAAGTGAGCGAACGATTCGCGTCGTGCATTACCGGTCACCGGCATTTTCATCAGGCGCGCATTCATTGTGTCCTGAATATAGCCCTTCAGAATGCCATCCTCGATCAGCGTCGTGCACTGAGTGGGATTCCCCTCATCGTCAATATTGAGCGAGCCGCGCCGGTTAGCCAGCGTGCCATCATCGACCACCGTAACGCCCTTGGCCGCCACCCGTTCGCCGATACGGCCGGAAAACGTGCTGGAACCCTTGCGATTGAAATCGCCTTCCAGTCCGTGACCGATCGCTTCGTGCAGCAGAATGCCCGGCCAGCCGGAACCCAAGACCACGGTCATGGCACCCGCCGGTGCCGGCCGCGCATCCAGATTGACCAGCGCCGTTGCCACGGCTTCCGACGCATATTGTTCCAGCAGCTCATCGCTGAAATAGTCATAGCTGTAGCGACCGCCGCCGCCGCTGCTACCCATTTCACGTCGACCGTTTTGTTCCGCAATCACCGTCACCGACACCCGCACCAGCGGCCGGATATCGGCAGCGATCACGCCGTCGCTGCGCGCCACCAGCACCACATCGTATTCTCCGGCCAGACTGGCCATCACCTGCACCACGCGCGGGTCCTTGCTACGGGCGATGCGTTCGACACGCTCCAGCAGCGTGACCTTGGCGGTCGCGTCCAGCGAATTGAGCGGATCGTTCGGCAGATATAAGGAGCGGCCGCCACTGTGCTTGGCCGCACCGGCCACCTTGATCTTGCCACTACCCTGACGCGCAATCGTACGCGTGGCCGCAGCGGCTTCCAGCAAGGCCAGTTCGGAAATTTCATCGGAATACGAAAACGCCGTCTTGTCACCGACCACTGCCCGCACGCCGACGCCCTGATCGATTGCAAAACTACCGGTCTTGACGATGCCTTCCTCAAGACTCCAGCCTTCGCTCTTCGTGAACTGGAAGTACAGATCGGCATAGTCCACCTTGTGGTGGAACATGCTGCCCAGCGCCGACATCAGTTTGGATTCATCCAGCCCGAAGGGGGTCAGCAAAATATCGCGGGCGACGGCAAGAGCACTCAGATTCGGTTCGTATGGTTTCATAATGGATCGCTACTACGTTGACTAGGGGTAAAGAGCCGACCCGATAGTCGGGTGGACGAAATGTTAGGGATTGCCGGGAAGACTATTGCCGCCGCGCCAGGGCTGATTGAAACTCCCTTCACAGCGCTACAGCTTACGGTGTTTCAATGCAGGCAGACTTTCTCTGACATATTGTAGACGAAGGGCGTCAATCTCGCCGCTGACCAGACCAACGCCTTCCGGCAGCACGGATTTCACCTCGCCCCAAGGATCGATCAGCATGCTGTGGCCCCAGGTACGACGCCCATTCACATGCTTGCCCCCCTGCGCCGACGCCAGCACATAGCACTGATTTTCAATGGCCCGCGCCCGCAGCAGAATTTCCCAATGCGCCTGCCCTGTCGTATAGGTAAACGCCGCCGGCACCACGATCAGCGCGCACTCGCCGAGCGCCCGGTACAGCTCGGGAAAACGCAAGTCGTAGCACACCGACAAACCCACCTTGCCGAATGGCGCTTCGAAACTGCCGACGCTATCGCCGCGCACGATCGTGCGTGCCTCATCGTAGACTTCCTCACCCTTGGCGAAACTGAACAGGTGAATTTTGTCGTAGCGCACCACGCGCTGCCCATCCGGCCCATACACCAGCGTGGTGTTGACGACCTTGCCCGCTTCCGCACTCGCCAGCGGCAGCGTCCCGCCAATCAGCCAGATGCCATGCTGCGCCGCCAGCTCCGCCATGAAAGTTTGCAGCGGCCCGTCGCCGTCCTGTTCCGCATGCACCAGCTTGTCGTTTTCATGCAGGCCCATGATCGGCCAGTATTCCGGCAAGAGCACCAGTTGCGCGCCCTGCTCTGCCGCCAGCGCCACCTGCTCGCGCGCGACCTGCATGTTTTCTTCGACCTGCGGCGTCGATACCATCTGTACCGCCGCCACCTTAAATGTGTTGCCCATGTCTGCACTCCTTCGAAAATAGCCGTCGATGCGGCTGCTTATGGCGCCAGCAGCGCCTTGAAACCAGTCGCTGGCGGCGGGACTGCTCCGGCGTCGACATGATCAAGCTTGGTGACCAGCGGATCGCTCCAGGAACCGCTCACCTCATATTCGTAGGTCAGCGAACGCATCAGGGGATTGCGGAAAAATAATTGCGCCAGCATGCTGCCGACGCCAATGACAGGATTGAATACCGTCGCCACCACGGATGCCGTCCCGAGATTGAACTCAGGAATCACCACCACGCGCACCTTTTGCGTTTCCTTGACGATATCCGCCGTCCCTTTCATCAGTACCGTCGCCGCGACACCGGTCATCTTCAGATTGTCGGTACTGGCAACGCCGGATGCAATCGAAGCCGAACCCGCCAGCTTATCGAAGGCGAATCCTTGCGAAAACACATCACGGAAATCGAGCAGCAGCCGGCGCGGCAAGGCCTGCAAATTCAATACCCCTAACAATTTGGCAGCGCCTGAATCGACTTTCAAGAATTGTCCGCTGGCCATCTCCAGTTGCACCTGCCCCGACAGCGACGGCACATCCAGCGCGTAAGGCGCGCCGTTCCAGTTGGCCACGCCATCCATCTTACCGCTACCGCCACCAACCACCCGATCAAAACCAAAACGGTCGAGCAGCTTGCCGGCATTGTGAACGTCCAGTGCATACGTCAAATGTGTTTTGCTCTGTTTTTCACCCACGACCCAGCTACCGGTTGCATTGAGCAGGGCATCCTCATTTTTGAGCATAAGCTTATCAATAGCCCATTCGCTGCCGCCACCAACGGGCGCATTGCTGGCGACTAATTGCAGTCGGCCCAGCGATTTACCGAACAGTTCAAAGTCTTCGGCAACAATATCGAGCGCCGGAATTTGCGTCGTTATTGTTGACGAAGATTCAGAGGAGTGCTCTGGCGTCTCCGCTACCGCCCCCGGCACTGCCCGCGGGATACTCAATCGCACCAGTTGCGCGCTGATTTTTCCTGCGCCCCGACCATCAGCCGAAGGCGTCCAGGTCGCCTTGCCTGTTGCCTGATCCGAATGCAGGTTAAGTCCCCAGGAGCTGCCACGACGCGTCGCATCCAGCTCCATCTTGTTAAGCCGCTTGCCCATGACCACTACGGCATCGGCGCGCACCGCAATGGCGTTTGGCTCCAGATATTGGACCAGCGCATTATTGACAGCGGCACCGGCTTGGGTCGGTGTTTCATCCTGCCCGTCCATGGCCGTGCGGAACGCACTCCACTCATCCAGATTCAGCAGCGGCGTGGCAACGGAAAGCAGTACGCCACTGGCGGGCAAGGAAGCCGACCGGTTAATCCCTATGGACCCTGTCTGTACCGCCCACTCGGCATGCCGATCCAGCGGCTTTTGTCTTTGAAACCGGGCATTGACGACATTCCCCAGCGTCAGCCGGAGATCATCATGCTGCAAGAGAGCATCCGTGCTTGCCAACTGGTTAAGCTGAACGTGTAAGGGCAGCGCTTCTGCCGCAGGCTTACGCAAGGGCGCAGGCAAGTCGAAGGCCAGGCCCTGCAAGTTGGAATCGACGGCCACCTCCAGCAGGTGTTGCCGCAATCCTACCGTTGCCGTAAAGCGCGTCGCGCCGCTCACGCGCGCCAGCAAGCGCTGCATGGCGGCGTCAGGATAAGCTTTGCGCAAGCCTTCGGCATTCGCCCCGCCGACCACTTTGACCGCTGTAGTCCCGTCAGACTGAGTGCCGCCGGACAGCGCTACCGGCTCGCCCAGAAACACGCCTTTGATGGCATTCAGGCTGAAGCCTTTTTCATTGAAATTGAGCGCGCCACGTGCCTTGAACACCATCGGCAAGTCTTTTTGCAGCATTACGTCGTTATTTGAGAAAAGCACCTCGCCAACCACCTTGGCGCGATTCACATCCTCCAGAGGAACATGCAGTTTCAGGGCTAATTTGCTGTTGCCGCTGGCTTGTGTGTCCTCGGTAAAATGTTCAATCCATTGCGCCACGGGGCTGTCATTGACATACCGCAGCATGTCTTTCGCAGGGCCGCTGGCGTTACCACTGATGTCGAGGGTGACGTCTTCCAGCAAATTGGGAATGGCCACCCGTATGTCTGAAAGCGCCGCCCCGTAAGTGCTGCCGGTATCGCCATGCACCGTCAAGCGTGTCCGGTCGATCGCAAAATTGCCACTGACATTTTCCAACAGTGGCCAGATCGGTGAAATGCCATCTTTGCCAAATCGCCCCGGCTCGTACTCCATGGTCAGGCCATCGAATTTACCGGCCACACTAAAGTGACCATCTGACGGCTTGCCAGAGGCGGACGGCTGAAACGGAAAGTGCGCCAGATCGCCCTGCAACACCAGATTCACATCCTGCGCATTGCCGGCATGGAAGGCGCCCTTCAACCAGCTCTGCGTCAGGGGTGGCATGTTCAATGGCAAATACGACGGTATCTGTTTGATGTCGAAACGGTCGAGATGCGCCTTCATGTCCATCACGCCAGCACCACTGCCATCTAAAGGCAACAAATGCGAACCGCTCAGACTTCCGGCAAACGCCGCCTGGGCGAACTTCATGTCATCGATTTGCACCTGCAGTTTCTGGTCCTTGCGCAAATTCCAGCGCGCATGCAGCGCCAGACTATCGAGCGGCAGTGTAGCGACCTGCAACATCGGTAACTGCAAGGACAATTTCCGGGAATCGAGCATCAGCGAGCCACCCCGTTCATTGGTATCGATATGGCCGCTCAGATTATCGAAACCAGGCATGGCCGGCGTCGCCGCCCGCCCCGTCAGCGACAACTTGCCGTTAACCGATGCCTGACGGGCCGGCTGGCTGTGCAGGCTCAAGCCCGTAAAATCACCCTGCAAGCGGTAGGACACGATATCGGGATAAGCACCGCGCCATTGGGCGGAAAAATCACGCAGCTGTCCCTTGGGAGACAGATCGGTCAGCAAACGACGTTGCGCCGGCGCTATCGGCAAACGGCCAGCAAGGTTTGCCAGGGTGTCCAGATCAAGGCGTTTGGCGACAATGGTGAATTGTTCAGGGCGTTGTCTGGCGGCGGGGATATACGTTTCGCTAATAGTGGTGGGCGCGAGGCGCAAGCCATCTTCCATTTGCAAAGAAAAATTGCTCACGGCAATGGTGTGGCCACCCTCACCAAACGCCAGCACGCCCTTATCCGTCACCGAGGCCAAAGCGCCGGTTCCGTATTCTTGCGCGGTAATGCGGCCGCTGACCTGCGCCACATGCAAAGGCTGAAGGCTGGGACGCAGTTGCGCCGACAACTTGCCCAGATTGACATCCGCCGTCAGGTTCTCGACTTTGCCGCTATCGAGCTTCAGCCAGGCCCGTACCGAACCGCTTCCGCTGTCGAGCGCAAAGGGATAATCGAACCAGGGTTTCCATGCGCTCAGATCGGTCTGGCGCAGATCGGCATACAGTTCGCCCTTCCAGCGCAGAGGGTCGGAAATTTTTCGCGCAAACGGGAGATGGAAAAAATCGGCGCGCACATCCAGCGGCGCTGCCAGCGTCGACGGCGGTGTCGCCCGCAGGGAGAATTGGTGTCTTAGCCAGCCATTGCGCAATACCAGATTGACCTGGTCCAGCGCCAGTTCGGGCGCGCCGCGCAAGTCATCCTGCCAGCGCACGCGTCCGTTGCGGATCAGAATTTCATGTTGCGTCAGCATCCAGTCCATGCCCGCGCCGTTGCCACCACGGTTGAGCGGCACGCCGGCAATCCACAGTTGCCCATCGGCAGCGCGGCGTATGCTCAGATCGGGCGCATCGATCGTCAATTGGTCGAAGCGCACCTCCCCCAGCAATACCGAACTCCAGGACAAGGTAGCCGACACTTGCGGCAAACTCAGTGCGACGGCGCCATCCGGCCCATGAATGGCCACATCACGCAAGACCAGATGCGGCTGCAAGCCACTCCAGGAAGCATCCAATACGCCGATTGTGAGTGGGCGGCCAACCGCCCTTCCGGCGAGTTTCTCGATGGCCGGCTGGTAATAATCGATATGCGGCAACACCGCATAGCGCAGCACCAGGAACAAGGCGCAAAAGACAAAATAAGCGACCAGCGTTACCCGCAAGGCGAGCCGCAGCGCCAGCTTCAGCCAGCACCAGGGATGGTGTGCGCAGCGGCACAGCACGGCACTGCTTGTCTTGATGGCCCGGCTGATGGTGCATTTGATGGCGCAGCGCCACCCTTTCGGGTGGTCGGGGTTACGCTCATCGGAATCGGGTGCGGGCATCGGCAAAATCTAAAAAAACAATCATCAAAAATAGCAGCGGGTGGCATGATGTCAGGCATTGCCCCCAATGAAACGCCTCTTCCATGCATCAGACTCTGAAACATTCCCGACCCGTCCAGCAATCGCCTCTCATTATCGCACTGATATGTAGCGCTCGACGCAGTACGCGCCCCAAGGGATCAATTCCGGGCGTCGCCCTCCCGTTCGTCTACGGGAATCGCTGATGAAGCCGGCGCTGGTGGACAGCTCCGCCTCCCGTTTCTTCGTCCGCTGGAGTCAGGCCGACCCGTGCCGCCCGGCAATGATTGCCGATTGCGCACAGGCGCCACTGAGCGTGAGTGATTTCATCCGGCTATTACAACGCGAAACCGACGCCGGCCTGACTTTACCGGCCGCCATGCGTCGGCTGCGCAATCTGGTGGTCACCACGCTCATAGCGCGCGATCTGTCGGGACGCGCCGATCTGGCGGAAGTCGTCGCCACCATGACCGCCTTCGGCGATTTCGCCATCACTACCCATCTGGATGCCCTGATGCAGGAAATGATCGCCCTGCACGGCGTACCGGTGGGCGATGAGTCGGGCCGTGCGCAGGAAATGATCGTGCTGGGCATGGGCAAGCTGGGCGGCGGCGAACTCAACGTGTCCTCCGACATCGACCTGATTTTCGTCTACCCCGAAGATGGCGATACCCACACTACCGAAGCCGATCAGCGCAGCCTGTCCAACCACGAATTTTTTATCCGTCTCGGCAAAAAGCTGATTGCCGCCCTGTCTGAAATCACCGAAGAAGGATTTACCTTCCGCGTCGATATGGCGCTGCGGCCGAACGGGGCCTCGGGACCGCTGGTGTCCAGCCTGAACATGGTCGAGCAATATCTGATCCGTCAGGGGCGCGAATGGGAACGCTACGCCTGGACCAAGGCGCGGGCAGTGACCGGTGCCGCCGAAGATATCGCCGCGCTGGAAGCGATCAGCCACCCCTTCATTTTCCGTCGCTACCTCGATTACGGCAGCATCGACGCCTTGCGCTCGATGCACGCGCAGATCCGCGCCGAGGTCAACCGCCAGGAAACCCTGCACCCCGACCGCAGCAACAACGTCAAGCTGGGTCGCGGCGGCATTCGCGAAATCGAATTTCTGAGTCAGGTATTCCAACTGATACGCGGCGGTCGCGAAGCCGATCTGCGCGACCGCTCCACCCGCGCCACGCTGGCCACGCTGTCGCTCAGAGGCTTGCTGGCAGCTGAGGTAGTCGAGCAACTGCTGTGTTCTTACACCTTCCTGCGCAATCTGGAACATCGGCTGCAATACCTGGAAGACGCCCAGACGCACACTCTGCCCAACAACGACGCCGATTGTCTGCTGATCGCACAGATGATGGGCTATCCCGACACAGCGTCGCTGCTCAAGACGCTGGACCAACACCGGCAGCAGGTCGCCGCCCAGTTCGACGCCATTTTCAGCGACAAGCACAGCGAAACGCCGGACGATATCCAGGCCGCCGGTGTCGCCGCCGCCTTGAGCGCGCTCAATGGCGAGAACAGCCTGACCGACATCAAGGCTCACCTGCACACCCTGCAATTTCAGGATGCCGAGGCCGCCGCGCAGCGTTTGCTGCTGACCTGGGGCTCTGCGCGCATGCAAACGCTGCCCGAAGTCAGTCGGGATCGCCTGGTCGCCCTGATCATCGATGCGCTGAAAATCATCAGCAAGCAGCCGGAGGGCCAACTGACCACGCTGGGACGGCTGCTCGACTTCCTCGACAACATCGCCCGCCGCGCTGCCTACCTGGCGCTGCTGACGGAATATCCGCGCGCGCTGGACCGGCTCATCCGCATGATCGCCGCCAGCGGCTGGGCCGCGACCTATCTGACCAAGCATCCGCTTCTGCTCGACGAATTGCTGGACGACGCCGCCCTCAACGCCGCACCCAACTGGCCCGCCTTCGCTGCCGATTGCGAACAGCAACTGGCCAGCACCGCCGGTGATATCGAACGGCAGATGGATATCCTGCGCGAAATGCACCATGCCCAGCAATTCCGGCTGCTGGCGCAGGATCTGGAAGGAGAACTCAGCGTGGAACGGCTGGCCGACCACCTGTCCGCGCTGGCCGACACCTTAGTGCAAATCACCTTGAACGCCGTCTGGCAAACCATTGCGCAGCGTCACAAGGAAAGTCCCAGCTTTACCGTCATCGCTTACGGCAAGCTGGGCAGCAAAGAACTGGGCTATGTCTCGGATCTGGATGTGGTGTTTCTGTATGAGGACGACGATCCTGAAGCGCCCGGACTATACGCCCGGCTGGCGCAGCGATTCATTACCTGGATGACGGCCTATACCCCGGCCGGCATCCTGTTCGATATCGATATCGCACTGCGTCCGGACGGTGCCAGCGGTTTGCTGGTTTCGTCCTTCGCCACCTACGAACGATATCAGCGCCAGTCGGCCTGGCCGTGGGAACATCAGGCGCTGACCCGCGCCCGCTGGTGCGCCGGCGACGCCGCTCTTGGCACGCGCTTTGAAGCGCTGCGCGAAGCGGTACTGCGCCAGCCGCGTGACATCCTCGCGCTCAAGCATGACGTCGTGCTGATGCGCGACCGGATGCGCGCTGCCAACCCGGAACGCCCGGCGAAATTCGACCTCAAGCATGCCGCCGGCGGCATGATCGACATCGAATTCATCGTGCAATTTTTGGTATTGGCGCATGCCGATGCTTACCCGCAGTTGACCGCCGATATCGGCAATATCGCCCTGCTCAAACTCTGCGCCTCGCTCTGCCTGACCGATGCCTCGCTGGCAGAAGCTGCCGCCAATGCCTATCGCGACTATCGTAAATTGCAGCATCAGCTGCGTCTGCAGGGAGAAGAAAAAGCCTCGGTTGCCCCGACTCAAGTAGAGCGGCAAAGTCTCGCCGTACAGCAGCTGTGGCGACACACGTTTGCGGAAACACCGGTTTGAAAAAGCATTAAGAACACACTGATTAAGCTGCTGCGCAGCCCAGTTGCTTAATCAGAAGTTCCAACATGCGACCCTCACCATTTTTTTACGCGAACGTCCTTAGACCCACAATTCCCCCTGCACTCAAAAATATAAACGCCAAAAATATAAAAACCCTTTATCAGACCAGTCACCCCACCCCCGATTGACCCTTTTCAGGCGATGCCTACACTAGCGAGGATTCTTCTTTCACAGAATCCACCGCATGCTGCCCCCCATCAAAGACCTCGAACGCTGGATCTACAACCGCCAGCACAAACGCATCCTCACCCTCGATTTCCCCGATAACAACGGCCCCCAGAGCGGCCCCGAACGCTACCAGCGCGACGCTCTGTTCATCCCCAATCGCCTCGATGCCGACGAAGGCCTTTCCCGCGATTTCACCTACACCGTCGAAGTGCTGTCCGACGATCCGCGCATTCCTTTAACCGACGTGCTAGGCAAGCTGGTCACGCTCTCGCTGAAACGCAAAGACGGCAGCCTGCGTTACTTCAACGGCTACGTCTTTGAATTCGGCCTCGAGCGCTGCGAAGGCAACGTCGTCTTTTACCGCATGGTGCTCAAACCCTGGATGGCCTTCCTGCGCCAGCGCAAGAACAACGCCGTGTTTTGTCACCAGACCCTCAACGATCAGGCGATGGAAATTTTCCGTCACTACCCCTCCATCCGCTGCGACTATCGCTATGCGTTCCCGAGCGGCCACGCTTACCTCAAGCTCATGCACATGGGCTGTCAGTTCAACGAAACCGATGCCAATTATCTGCATCGCCGTTGGGAAGCGTTAGGTCTCAGTTATCGCTACGAACACACCGAGCGCGGCCACCAGCTCATGCTGTGTCACAACACCGCGCAGGAAGCCAATCCCATCGATGGTGGCACCCCCGACATCCGCTTCCACAGCGAAGACAACGACGCCGAACAGCACGAGGCCATCCACACCTGGCGCCCCGGGCGCATCATCTCTCCCGGCAGCCGCACCACCACCGCCTACAATTTCAAAACCGCGCATCTGCCCAGCCATCAAGCCTGGGCCACGAGCCCCAATGCGCAAGGCAACAACGTCCCCCAAATAGAAAGCCACGACTACGTCGGTGCCTACAGCCGCGAGCATAGTCAAAACGGTTACGGCGAAACGCAGGCGCGTTACCGCATGGATGAAACCGACGCGCAGGCCAAACAGCACCCGATGGCCGGCAACAACCGCTACGTCTCACCCGGCCGCTGGTTCCAGATGCGCAAACATCCGCGCCTGCGCGATCTGCTGGGCTTTGATGTCCGCGAAGAAAAACAACGCTTCCTCATCATCGACGTGCGTCACACCGTCACCAATAACTACCTGCAAGAAAACGAACCGGCCGACTACCGCAACACGCTCAACTGCATCCGCAAAAGCATCGTCTGGCGACCCGGCCCCGGCTACAGCAGCAACGACACCCGCATCCACGGCACGCAGACCGCACTGGTGGTCGGCTACGAGCAAGGCGAAATCGCCACCGACAAATACGGCCGTCTGCGCGTGCAATTTCACTGGGACTTGCTGGGCAAGAAAACCTCGCTCAGCTCGGCCTGGGTGCGCATGGCCACACCGTGGGCCGGCAACATGCACGGCCTGCACACGCTGCCGCGACCCGGGCAGGAAGTCGTCGTCACCTGGCTCGATGGCAACCCGGACCATCCGCTCATTCTCGGCAGCGTGCATAACGGCTGCAACCCGCCGCCCTGGAATTTACCGAGCGAGAAAGCGTTAATGGGCCTGCGCAGTCGCGAACTGATTCCCGGCAAAAGCAACTTCGGGAGTGGGCGCAGCAACCACCTTATTCTCGACGACACGCTCGAGCAAATTCAGGCGCAGCTCAAAAGCGATCATCAGCATAGTCAGCTTTCGCTGGGATTTATTACCCGCATCGAGGACAACTACGGAAGAAAGGACGCGCGCGGAGAAGGCTATGCGCTGGAAACCGAAGGCTCTGGCGCACTGCGTGCCGGCAAGGGTTTACTGCTCACGACGGACGGTCGCGCCCAAGCGGTCGGCGGCACGCTCAGTCGCGACGAACTGGTGCATTGCCTGGAACAAGCGCTCGAAATTGCCAGAGGACTCGGCAGTGCCGCCGTCACCCATCACGGCAGTCACCGTGACACCGCCCCGCAGCAGCACCTGAGCGCGGCCGTCGATGCGCTCGGCAAGGGCAGCGGCCCGGAAACCAGCTCCACCAGCACCGCTGCCGCCGGACAAGCGGTCATCGCCCTCAGTGCCGCCGCCGGCCTCGCCAGCGCCACGCCCAAAGACCAAACCCACTACGCCGGTCACAACATCGACACCGTTGCCGGCAACAACCAGCAGCACTACGCCATGGGCCACATCCTGCACACCGCCCGTGGCGATATCGAACAGCTCGCAGTCGAAGGCGATCTGCGCCAGATTGCGGGCAAGGGCAAAGTCACCGTGCAGGCGCAGCACAACAGCATGGAGCTGATTGCCGACAAGAGCCTCACGATTACCTCCGTGCAAGACGGCATCACCGTCAAAGCGGGTCAATACCTGATGCTGCAAGTCGGCAGCAGCTTCCTGCGCATGACACCGGAGGAAATCACCATCGATGCCAAATCGCTGATTTTACAAAGCAATGCGCCGCAGATTATTAAGGCCGTGGGGTCGGAGGTGGCAATGCCGACCTTCCCGGTCAGCGATGCGCAACGCCTGTTTACTCCGCACTTCAGCGGCGACAAAAGTGACGTAGCGCAAGACCACCAGTATCGGCTCGACGCAAATGACGGCACGCTATTACAAGGTGATACCGGCACAGAAGGGAGTACTGAACTGGCGCAAAAAGACACCATACACCACGCCAACATTGCATTCTGGAAGGACACCCCATGAGCACTCCCGAGAAAAAACGCGTCAACCTCGTGGTCAAAGGCTACGAAATGCAATGGCTACTGCCGGGCGGCGGCAGAGCCTACGTCCCTTTGACGCGGCCGACGGCTGGTATCGTCATTCTGGTCCACGGTGTCAATGATGTCGGCGAAGCCTATCCGTTTCAGGAGCAAGGTATCTGCAAGGGCCTCAACCAACGGATGTTTCGCGGCGACGACATGCAGCCGGCAAATTACACCTTGCCACCCGTTTTAAAAAAGGGCGAAACCTTCCGTCCGAAAGACATACACCCCGACCCCGACAAGGTGTGTTTCGCACGAGCAGCTGACAGCGTCAATTCGCCGGTGATTCCGTTTTACTGGGGGTTTCGGGAAGTGACCACGGAGTCCAGTAACAAAGCTAAACATGGTCAGCAGATTGATCGTTATGGCAACCGCCTCGACAAACGCTACGCCAAAAACGGCGGCCCGTTCGCCAACGCCACCACCACCCTTCCCGACATGTTCGGACCCGGGTTTAAGCGCAACATTAAAATTAAGCTGGTTGACCCCAAAGACCCGACGCACAACCTATGCAGCGCCCCGCCGCGCAATTACATGGTGTTGGCGGCGCAAAGACTGGCAAGTCTGATCCGCATCATCCGTAAAAAATCACCCCACGAACCGATCAACATCGTCGCCCACAGTCAGGGCTGTCTGGTAAGTCTACTGGCGCACGCCATACTGGCCAAAGAAGGCAAGGAGGTTAAAGCTGACACCTTGATCATGAACAACCCACCCTACAGCGATGTCGACACCCTCCTGGAAGAAGTCATGATCGGCAGTCGGCAGCAAACCCCGACCGGGCGCGAAGAAACCTTGCGCGCGCTGATTCACTACATCACGACCAATCCCGCCAACACGCCTCCCTTCGCCAATCTAAAAAAGATCAAAGGCGGCATTACCGGGCCGAAATGGGAGCACAACCTCAACAAAGAGCGCGACAACCGTGGCAAGGTTTATCTCTATTTCAGTCCGGACGATGAGACCGTCAGCATGTGGGCAATCCAGGGCATAGGCGCCCGCGGCGTCTATAACGACTTACTCGAACGACTCGGAGGACGTTTTTATCAGCGCGCTTTTGCCTCCCGGAAGGAGCGCCAGGTCAATGCCGTTCCAGTGGGAAGTCCGCCCTCTCAACGGAATCAACCGAATATTCGCACCATTAACGGCGAAGAACTACCGGAACCCTTCTTCCCGGAAATGGGCCCGTCAAGCTTAACGCTCACCCCCATCGACGCCGCCATTGCCACTACCAGCCCTTACAGCGGAGAGGGGAAAGAAGGCATGCTCCCCGGTGAAACGCCAGAACAAGCACAGGTACGCTGGATGCGCGAAAGCGAGAAAAACTCCTATCACTCCAGCATCGTCAGCAACCCTATGCATTCAGAAAAAGCCACGGCCTACGACTTATGTCTGGGCCTGAGCGACATCATGAAAGACGGTGACCTGACCTGGATTGATTTCTTGCGGGCGGTGGCGGATTGGCGGACGAATTGGTTTGGCAAGGACAATGCAAGAAATAAAAAGAAGGACCCTTCTTACCCACCACCGCCACCGGAATTGGTCACATTATTGAAAGATGCCAGCCAAATTGATCCCGCAGAGCGCGCCATTATTAAAGGCAATTACGATTACTACTGCATCAATGGCAAACATCCCGGCACGCTGCCGCAATTCACGATGGATTGCACGGTAGAAAGCCTGGCTCCGTATATCGATTCGGACACCATAGCCAAACCGAAACCGCGTCTACGGGATCAGGATTTAGGTGCTTACGACGAAAGGCGGCCTGAGAGGAAGCGGCCGCCAGTCCAGCTTCCCCACCGTTAGCAATGCATAACGCGATATGAAAAAACACCTCCCGTTCCGGCGCAAAAGCTGCGCCATTCTGGCAGGCATGGCGCTGATGACGTTCGCACATGCCCAATCCCCTTTACCCTCTGAAAATACTAGAACTACCATGAAAAAACCTGCCGCAGAGAAGGCTCCTTTGATTGATTCCCTGGAAATCGTCGGCGTCGGCGTCAGCCTGGAAACGTGGCGTAACCATCCGTATTACCCGGACAATAATCTGTGGAACGCTGTTGAGCAAAGCAACGGCCGCTACATCATTTCGCAGGATCCTTTGCAATACCCTAAAGATTTCCGTGCCTTACAAATGATGGGCGCGAAACGCAGAGAAGACACCGTGGAAGCCGCGATGCGCGAATTCATGGATCGTTATCCCCTCCCTATTTCAGTAGTGGGGCCTTGGGATCCAGAGGCCCATGATGCAAAAGGCAGCGAAACCGTACGGGAAGCCAATGCGGATAGCTTTGTTGTGACGAAAGACGACGCCCACTATAAAGAGCGTGGCGAATTCGCCGGTCTGTTGTTTCAAAGCGGGCAGGTCATCAATTCCTATCTGCACGACAATCCCGATAAATTGTTCAATACGGTATTTAAGACCTTCGACCACTACGGCGACTTGCCCGCAATGGGTATCGCCTCCAAAGACGGGATGATTGAGCGAGTGGCGCATTGGTATTACACCGATAAACCCACATTTGAAAAAATGATAGATCCCGCCTACCACCCCAAGCAGTCTCGTATCTACAGCGACAGCATGACTTTCCTCACCCTGGTCCGGCGCGGCCGCATCGACTGGCTGCGCTCTTTTGCGCCGCTGGTCAAAGACACGATGGTGTTAAAAATTTTCAGCAAAGGCGATACTCCCGCCCGCAACTGGTCCGAATTTGCCGGTTGGAAACGCCCACCGCCGCAGCCCTTTGTTCCTACCCCCTACATTGCGACACCGTGGACGGAGTTTCAGATCGACCAGTTCGACCATCTGGAAAACCGCGGCACCTTGCACCGGCCACAGGTGATTTCCTATCTGGACGAACATCGCAAACCGGTCAAAGCCGCAGAACGACAAAGCCGCACCGAAGCCGCCTTGCGCGCCGCGCTGGCTCCGCTCGGCGGCAAAATGCCCGCCCGTATCTTTTATGATTACGGCAGCGTCTGGGAAGACCGCACCAGCTACACGCGCTATCTGCCCTTCGTGCAAAGCGTGCACAACATCGATGAAGAATTCGATTTATTCGACCGCAAAAAATCCTTCGATCTGGCGCAAATTCTGGGCGATACCGGCGCGGGCAGCCCCTTCGTTGCGGTCGCGTTAGCCAGCATGGCAGCCATGCAATCGGGCGGGGCGACTTTAATCGCCAACCTGCGCCGCAATGATGGCGCGACATTCATTCTCGTCACGCCACCCAGCGCGGAGCAAGTCAAAAAAGATGCGGACATCGACCGTCCCTTCTGGCCGAGAGAAAAAATGTATCCAGTCAAAATCGAGAACAGGTACTGATCATGAGTCATTCCATTTGTTGTGAAGGCGACGCCACCACCCATGGCGGCAAAGTGACGCAAGTCAGTGGAAATTTTCCTGTCGACGGCAAACGCGCTGCGCGGATTGGCGACTGGGTCAGTTGTCCACGGCACGGCGACAATCAGATTGTGGAAGGCGGCGGCCCGTTTATGGAAGATGGCATTCCCTTTGCGCTGGATGGCTGCCGTACCCAATGCGGCAGCGCCGTCATCGCGACTGCCAGGACCAAGGTTTCTGTCTGATCAAAGGGAAGGACAAT
Organism: Herbaspirillum sp. RTI4; assembly: GCF_034313965.1. Lineage (NCBI taxonomy): Bacteria > Pseudomonadati > Pseudomonadota > Betaproteobacteria > Burkholderiales > Oxalobacteraceae > Herbaspirillum > Herbaspirillum sp. RTI4. The sequence goes on along the minus strand of NZ_JAVIWQ010000002.1, from coordinate 1,641,411 downwards.
ACGCCACACCCTATTGCCAGATTGACCTTCTTTTTATTTTTTATTTAATTTCCCATGACACGCATCGCAAAAACTACTGACGTGCCGGACGATGACCTCGACGGTTTGTTGAATGTGCCGCTAGGCGCTGAAAATGTCCCCCACGTCGGCCCTGCTGGCGTTCCGGCATTGCCGGTGATGAACCTCACCCTCCAGGAAAGGATCGTCGAGCATCCATATTTTCAGCCCATCCTGGTAGGGTCGGCGTTCGCCTGTGTGATGGTCGTGATTTTTATCGCGCTCTACTTCTGGCCAAAAAAACATAGCTCTCGCAAGTTGTTGCCAACAACTCAGGCGAAGAAAAAAGATAAGGGAAGGGACTGATTTTGGAGAGTCGAATTCTGATGCGTCGACCTGGGGCAATTCAGATTTTGAAAAATTGCTTTACCGCTGACAGCGTTGACATTCGAAATGACTTCCAAGTACAGATTTCTTGAAAATCAGACTCATCACGCCAAAAATCTGACCGACCGGAAAATACTGAGGCAATGTAATACGCGGGACAGATTCAAAGGAAGGAGCCAGGTCTAGTGGAGTACGACAAACACCCTCCTCCTGAAACGCCTGAAATTACGTCGCGTAGGGTCTTTGCTTACGGTTTCTTGTCGGCATCTGCGACATCACTGTTTTTCGCCGTACGGCTGAGTCTGTCGCTTTTTTTCGACTGGCTGTCATCGACCGCTTTTTCATTGCTGGCCTCGCGCGCCCGGCTGCGGTCTTCACTACCCGATTTGTCGCTCTTGCTGAAAGCAGCACTGTCCCTGACGTAGCCGCCAGTTTTTGGTTTATCTTCCTTGTCCTTGCTGACAGAAGCGCTGTCCCTGACGTAACCGCCAGTCTTGGGTTTGTCGTCCTTGCTGTCTTTGGAAGAGCGGTCGTTTTTCGATTTATCGTCCTTGCTCTTGTCATCTTTGGCCGCAGCGTCCTTGTCGGCAGGCTTATCGCCTTCCTCCATCTTCGGCGGAGGGACAACGGCAAACACGGTCTGAATATTTTTGGACGCCATGTATTCGTGCATTTCCTTCCAGCCGGCGAAGATACCCGCCTTGGTCGAGTCAGGATTGCGCTGATAGCAATCTTCCAGCGTTTGCCCCGAATGCCGACAACCAGCGCCCAGCGCAATGCCTTCGGCACGCTCCTGTTCGGGCGTCATTTTGGGTTTGTTGAAATTATTGATGAAATCGCAAGCGCTCAGGCTCAACACGCACGTCAGTAATGCCGCAGCCGACAAACTGCGGCGCAGGCCAGATGAAATTTGTGACATGTAATCCTCGCTCAACGATGGTGTAACCGATTGCTCCGGCGGCTGCCTGGAGCACGCTGCTTGCTGTGTTACAGCCCGGATGCAACACACCCGGCAGTGCCGGGTGTGTTCATTGCTACTTTACTTGTTTTTATCTACTGCCGTGTTACTTGTTTGCGCACTTATTTACATACTTACTTAGCGGCAACCAGAGCCACGGTCGTATCCAGCATGCGGTTGGAGAAACCCCATTCATTGTCGTACCAGGAAGAGACTTTCACCAGACGACCGGAGACTTTGGTCAGCGTCGAGTCAAAGTTGGACGAGGCAGGATTGTGATTGAAATCGACCGACACCAGCAGTTCGGTGTTGTAGGTCAGGATGTCTTTCAGTGCGCCGCTTTCGGAAGCCTCTTTCATGATCGCATTGACTTCTTCCACCGTCGTATCACGCGCGGCGATAAACGACAGATCGACCAGCGATACATTGATGGTCGGAACGCGGATAGCGAAGCCATCGAGCTTGCCGTTCAGTTCCGGCAGCACCAGACCAACAGCGGCTGCCGCACCGGTCTTGGCGGGAATCATCGATTGCGTGGCCGAACGCGCCCGGCGCAGATCTTCGTGATACACGTCGGTCAGAACCTGATCGTTGGTATAGGAATGGATGGTGGTCATCAAACCATTGACCACGCCGATTTTGTCATTCAGAGGCTGAACCAGCGGTGCCAGGCAGTTAGTGGTGCAGGACGCATTGGAAATGACCACATCCGACGCTTTCAATACCTTGTGATTGACGCCAAACACGACCGTCGCATCAACATCCTTGCCGCCCGGTGCGGAAATGATCACTTTTTTAGCGCCGCCCTTGATATGCGCGCTGGCCTTTTCCTTGGTGGTGAAGAAGCCGGTGCATTCCAGCACCACATCCACACCCAGCTCGCCCCATGGCAATTCGGCTGGATTGCGTTGCGCCAGCACCTTGATGCGATCGCCGTTGACGACAATGAAATCGCCATCGACCGTGACCGTGCCGGGAAACTTGCCGTGCGCGGTATCGTACTGGGTCAGATGGGCATTGGTCTTAGGATCGCCGAGATCGTTGATCGCCACGATCTGAATGTCGTGCTTTTTACCGCCTTCGTAGTGAGCACGCAGGATGTTGCGGCCGATACGGCCATAGCCATTGATGGCGACGCGAATTGTCATATTTTCTCCAGGGGATGATTAAAAATAAGTAACGAATGCATTTTCGCCCATCCTGCCCGCTCAGGCGAGTCGCGTACGGCCCGATTTGCGGGCAGGATGGCCTGTTCCGGCTTTACTGCGCCAGTACCATTTTGGCCTTGGACACCACATTTTCCACGGTGAAACCGAAGTGCTTGAACAGGACGCTGGCCGGAGCCGACTCGCCGAAGCTGTCGATGCCCACCACGTCGCCTTCCAGTCCGACATATTTGTACCAGAAGGAAGTGACCCCGGCTTCGATCGCCACCCGCGGCACGCCGTACAGCAAGACGCTGGCTTTGTAGGCGGCGTCTTCACGGTCGAAGGCATCGGTACAAGGCATCGACACCACACGCACGGCAATGCCTTCCTTGGTCAGCGCGGCAGCAGCAGCGACGGCCAGTTCGACTTCGGAACCGGTGGCAATCAGGATCACACGGGCGTCCTTGGCGTCTTGCAGCACATAACCGCCGCGTCGGATAGCGTCGATCTGCTCCGGGCTACGTTCCTGATAAGGCAGGTTCTGGCGCGAGAAAATCAGCGTGCTAGGACCATCATTGCGCTTGACTGCCTGCTCCCAGGCAATCGCGGATTCGACGGTGTCGCACGGACGCCAGTTGTCCAGATGTGGAATCAGACGCAGGCTCGATACCTGTTCGACCGATTGATGCGTCGGACCGTCTTCGCCCAGACCGATGGAATCATGGGTAAACACGAACAGCGAACGCAGCTTCATCAACGCTGCCATGCGCAAGGCATTGCGGCTGTAATCGGAGAAGGTCAGGAAAGTGGCGCCGAAAGGAATGTAGCCGCCATGCAGCGCAACGCCGTTCATGATCGCGCTCATGCCGAATTCGCGCACACCGTAATTGATGTGATTGCCCCACTGATCGGCGCGCACGGCGACCGATTCTTTCCAGTTCGTCAGATTGGAACCGGTCAGGTCGGCGGAACCGCCCAGAAATTCCGGCAAGGCCTGCGCATAGGCCTCAATGGCGTTCTGGCTGGCTTTGCGGGTGGCGATGTTTTCTTTTTTCTCGACGCAGCTGGCGAGATACGCCGCTACCGTCTGATCGAAACCGGCCGGCAACTCGCCTTTCAAGCGACGCAGCAACTCGGCGGCCTCGACGGGAAATTCAGCGCGATACGTGGCAAACAGCGCATTCCAGTCATTTTCCAGACGCTGGCCTTGCTCCTTGGCGTCCCATGCTTCGTAAATATCTGCCGGGATTTCAAACGGCGCAGCCGTCCAGCCAAGCGCAGCGCGTACCGCGGCGATTTCTTTGTCGCCCAAAGCAGCGCCATGCACCTTGTCAGTGCCTTGCAGATTTGGCGAGCCCTTGCCGATGACGGTCTTGCAGCAGATCAGGGTCGGCTTGTCGGCCAGTTTGGCCTGATGAATTGCCGCGTTGACCGCTTCCGTATTGTGACCGTCCACGCCGGCAATCACATTCCAGCCATAGGCAGCGAAACGCTGTGGCGTATTGTCGAGGAACCAGCCTTCAACGCGGCCATCGATGGAAATGCCATTGTCGTCGTACAGCACGATCAGTTTGGACAAACGCAAGGTCCCGGCCAGCGAGCAGGCTTCGTGCGAAATGCCTTCCATCAGGCAACCGTCGCCCACGAAGGCATAAGTGAAATGATCGACCACGGCCAGTTCAGGGCGATTGAATTCGGCGGCCAGCAGTTTTTCTGCCAGCGCCATGCCGACCGCATTGGCAAGTCCCTGTCCGAGCGGGCCGGTGGTGGTTTCCACGCCGGGCGTGACATGCACTTCCGGGTGACCAGCGGTTTTGGAATGCAACTGGCGGAACTGGCGCAAATCGTCCATCGTCAGGTCGTAACCGGTCAGATGCAGCAGCGCGTAGTGCAGCATGGAACCGTGTCCATTGGAGAGCAGGAAACGATCGCGATTGACCCAGCCCGGATTGCCCGGATTGTGGCGGTAGTGCTTGGCCCAGAGCGCCACAGCAATATCTGCCATGCCCATCGGCATGCCGGGATGTCCCGAATTCGCTTGTTGTACTGCGTCCATTGCCAGCACGCGGATCGCGTTGGCCATTTTGTCGGTCGGGAGAGTGGAAGTCATGTCGATGTCAAAGAGGGCGGTAGAAAAACTGGGTGCTTAGCCTTTGAATGCGTTGAAAGCGATAAAAGCGCCCCGGTTCGCCAGCTTTGCCAGAACCAACTATTTTACCAGAGCGTCAGGCTAGCCTTTAAAATCGGCATTGGTCGCCACCTCCGGCGACGCCTCTCCTGAATGGAATCGCATGCCGCGCTTTTACTGCCCCTGCCCGCTGACCGTAGGCGCGACTCTGTCGCTGCCGGAACATCTGGCGCATCACGTACAAGTCCTGCGCCTGCAACCGGGGGCCACGCTGACGCTGTTCAATGGCGAAGGCGGCGAATATACCGCGAGCCTGACCAGCGTGGAACGCAAGCGGGCAGAAGTCGACATCAAGTTGTTCTCCCCCCATGAAGTGGAATTGCCTTACGCCCTGACGCTGGCGCAAGCCTTGCCGGAAGGCAGCAAGATGGAGTGGATTATTGAGAAGGCAGTCGAACTGGGCGCAGCCGTGATCCAGCCGCTGGCGGCGCAACGCTGCGTGGTGCGACTGGCCGGCGATCGCGCTGAAAAAAAACGCGCGCACTGGCAAGCCGTGGTCAGCGCTGCGGCCGAGCAATGCGGCCGCAACCGTTTGGCAGCAGTTGCCGCGCCCCTGGACTTCAATCGCTGGATCACCCAGCAAGACTTGCATAAACGCATCCTGCTCTCGCCGCGCGGCACGCAATCGCTCTCGGACTGGGCGCGCCATCATCCGCCACAAGCACTGAGTCTGCTCATTGGCCCCGAAGGCGGCTTCACCGATACCGAAGAAAACCTGGCCTGCGAACAAGGTGCCTTGATGCTGACCATGGGCGCCCGCGTGCTGCGCACCGAAACTGCCGGGCTGAGCGCGCTGGCTGCCCTCAATGCCATCTGGGGCGAAATGTAAAAAAACAGGCGATCCCCGCAAAGTAAAACCCCTCGCAGACAATCGGACACAAATCACCGCGCTTGCCTTGTCTTGCTCCCGTTTTGGCGGCAGGCAAGCGTCCGACCGGGCATCCGCAGGAAAACAGGGGCTCCCTGCTATAATCGAACGCTTTTCCAACCAGTTCACTCTCCCCCATTTTCATGAAGGTATTTCGCGGACTTCCCAATGCCGAATCGCGTGCGCCCTGCGCTCTGACGATAGGCAACTTCGATGGCGTCCACTGCGGCCACCAGGCGCTGCTGGCGCGAGTGCGTCATGCCGCGTCCGAGCTGGAGCTGGAGGCCGCCGTCATGACCTTCGAGCCGCATCCGCGTGAATTTTTCGCCATGCAGGCCGGCCGGCCCGATCAGGCACCGCCACGCATCGCCGGGCTGCGCGACAAGCTCGATTCGCTCACCCGGGCCGGTGTCGACCGCGTCGTGGTCGAGCATTTCAATCACCGTTTTGCTTCGCTGACGCCACAGCAATTCATCGAAGACATTCTGGTGAAAGGGCTGCACGCCCGCTGGCTGATGGTGGGCGAGGATTTCTGCTTTGGTTCGCGCCGCAGCGGAAACATTGCCACCCTGACCGAGGCCGGAAAACACTATGGCTTCCAGGTCGAAACCATGCCGACCATTACCCATGAGGGCTTGCGCGTATCGTCCTCGGCCGTGCGCAGCGCGCTGGCTCAAGGTGATTTCACGCAGGCGCAATCGCTGCTGGGACATACCTACCGTATCTCCGGGCATGTCATCCACGGCCAGAAGCTGGGTCGTACGCTCGGTTTCCCTACGCTCAATATGCACATCGGCCACCACCGGCCAGCGCTGTCCGGCATCTTCGTGGTGCAGGTTCACGGTCTGGCTGAGCAGCCGCTGCCCGCCGTCGCCAGTCTGGGAATACGCCCGACAGTCGACGCCAGCGGTCGCGTGCTACTGGAAACCCACCTCCTCGATTACAGCGGAGACTGCTACGGCAAACTGCTGCAAATCGAATTCCTCGAAAAACTGCGCGACGAGGAAAAATACGACGATCTGCCCACCCTGACCGCCGCCATTGCCAATGACGTCGTCTGCGCGCGCGCCTGGTTCGCAGAGGCAGGCCGGCACGACCACGCCGCCATTTCCGCCACCGATCGAATTTGAAGCCTCTCGGCTTCTTCCTTTGCTTTTTTCTTTGCTTTTTCCTTTTTTCTTGCCAGCCGCTCACGGCGGCTCATTGCAACCTTAAAGAAATCCCTTATAGAAATCCCCCATGTCAGAACAGCCAAAAAAACCCGCCAATAACACCAAGCAACCCAGCCGCTATCCGGTCAACATGACCGAAACCCCGTTCCCTATGCGCGGCGATCTCGCCAAGCGCGAACCGCAATGGGTGCAGCAATGGCAAAGCAAGAAAATCTACCAGCGCATCCGCAAAGCCTCGGCCGGTCGGCCCAAATTCATCCTGCACGACGGCCCGCCCTACGCCAACGGCGACATCCACATCGGTCACGCCGTCAACAAGATCCTGAAAGACATGATCGTCAAGGCGCGCAACATGGCGGGCTATGACGCCCACTATGTTCCGGGTTGGGATTGTCACGGCATGCCGATCGAAATCCAGATCGAAAAACTGTTCGGCAAAAACCTGCCGGTCGCCGAAGTCCATGCCAAGGCACGCGCCTACGCCAGCGAGCAGATCGAACGGCAAAAAGCCGATTTCATCCGTCTCGGCGTACTGGGCGAATGGGATAACCCTTACAAGACCATGAATTTTTCCAACGAAGCCGATGAGCTGCGCGCACTCGGCACGATTCTGGAAAAAGGCTATGTCTACCGCGGTCTGAAACCGGTGAACTGGTGCTTCGACTGCGGCTCCGCGCTGGCCGAGGCGGAAGTGGAATACCAGGACAAGCGCGACCCCGCCATCGACGTCGGCTTTGCCTTCGCCGAGCCGGAAAAAATCGCGGCCGCCTTCGGCCTGCCTGCTCTGCCTACCGGCAACGGCTACGTCGTCATCTGGACCACCACGCCCTGGACCATCCCGTCCAATCAGGCGCTGAACGTGCATCCCGAACTGGACTACGCGCTGGTCAGCACCGAGCGCAACGGTGTGGCCACGCTGCTGATCCTGGCCGTCGATCTGGTCGACGCCTCGCTGCAACGCTTCGGCCTGCAAGGCAACACTATCGCCGTCACCAAGGGCGAGTCGCTGGCCAACATTCGTTTCCGCCACCCGCTGGCCACGGCCGACGCCGGTTACGACCGCCTGTCCCCGATCTATCCGGGCGACTACGTCAGCGCCGAGAGCGGTACCGGCATCGTCCACTCCGCACCAGCCTATGGTCTGGAGGATTTCATCTCCTGCAAATCGCAGGGCATGCAAGACGACGACATCCTCAATCCGGTCATGGGCGATGGTCGCTTTGCCTCGTGGTTGCCGCTGTTTGCCGGCCTCACTATCTGGGAAGCCTCCAAGCCGATCTGCACCGCGCTGGAAGAAACCGGCGCGCTGTTCAAGCTGGTGATGTTTGAACACAGCTACATGCATTGCTGGCGTCATAAAACGCCGATCATCTACCGCGCCACCTCACAGTGGTTCGCCAGCATGGACAACACCCCGGCCGACGGCGGTGCCAGTCTGCGTCAGACCGCGCTGCAAGCGATCGAAAAAACCAAATTCTTCCCCGCCTGGGGCAAGGCCCGACTGCACGGCATGATCGTTAACCGGCCCGACTGGACGCTGTCGCGGCAGCGCCAATGGGGCGTGCCGATGGCGTTTTTCGTGCATAAGGAAAGCGGTGAATTGCATCCGCGCACACCAGAGCTGATCGAACAGATCGCTCAGCGCATCGAGCAGTCCGGCATCGAAGCCTGGCAAGCGCTCGACCCGCGCGAATTGCTGGGCGACGAGGCCGACCTCTATCAAAAGAACCGTGACACGCTGGATGTCTGGTTTGATTCCGGCTCGACACACCAGACGGTTCTGCGCGGCTCGCACAAGACGCAACTGCAATTCCCGGCCGACTTGTATCTGGAAGGTTCGGATCAGCATCGCGGCTGGTTCCACTCGTCGCTGCTGACCTCGTCCATGCTCAACCGCTGCGCGCCGTACAAGGCCCTGCTCACGCATGGTTTCGTGGTCGATGGCGAGGGCAAGAAAATGTCCAAGTCCAAGGGCAATGTGGTCGCGCCGCAAAAAATCTCCGACGCCATGGGCGCGGAAATCCTGCGGCTGTGGGTGGCGGCAACCGATTATTCGGGCGAACTGTCGATCTCGGATGAAATCCTCAAGCGCGTGGTGGAAAGCTATCGCCGCATCCGCAATACCCTGCGCTTTTTGCTGGCGAACACCTCCGATTTCAATCCGGCCACCGACAGCGTCGCCATCGCCGATCTGCTGGAAATCGATCGCCACGCCATCGCTGGCATGGCCGCGCTGCAAACACAGGTGCTGGCGCATTACGAGCAGTATGAATTCCATCCTGTGGTGGCGCGTCTGCAAATGTATTGTTCGGAAGAGCTGGGCGGGTTTTATCTCGACATCCTGAAAGACCGGCTCTACACCAGCGGCGTCAATTCGCAGGCACGACGTTCGGCGCAAACGGCGATCTGGCATCTGACTCAGGCGCTGCTGCGACTGATCGCGCCTATCCTGTCCTTCACCGCTGAAGAAGCCTGGGCCACCTTCGCCACACCGGCGCAGTTGGCCGCCAGCGACGAGACGATTTTCACGCAGGAGTACTACGTTCTGCCGGAAGTGTCCGATGCGGCCGCGCTGCTGGAGCGGTTTGCTGCCTTGCAAGCCATCCGCGCCGACGTGACCCGTCAGCTGGAAGAAGTGCGCACTGCCGGCGGCATTGGTTCCTCCTTGCAGGCCGAGGTAGAAATCAAAGCCAGCGGCGACAAGCTGGCGCTGCTGCAAAGTCTGGGCGACGATTTGAAATTCGTCCTCATCACTTCGGCGGCCACGGTCACACCGGTAGCCGATGCGACTGAGGAAGCGATTATCGTCACCCCTTCCACGCACGCCAAATGCGAACGCTGCTGGCACTATCGCGCTGACGTCAATGCCGACGCCGAACATCCCGGCCTCTGCGGGCGCTGTTCCAGCAATCTCTTTGGCAGCGGCGAAGCGCGTCGTTTTGCCTGAGTTTGTGTTTGCGTTTGCGCAAGTTTGTTCTAAAACCGGCCGCCGTCTGACATCAGCTTGATCGTGTCAGACAGCGGCTGATTCCTTCTTCTTTTCCGCACTTATTTTTGCATCTATGGCTACCAGAAAAACCATTTCCTCCGCGTCCAAGAAAAGTCTTCTTCCCTGGCTGGGCATTGCCGCCATCGTGCTGCTGCTCGATCAGCTCAGCAAGATCGCCATCACCCGCCTGTTCCACTACGGTGAAATCCGGCCGGTCACCGGCTTCTTCAATCTGGTGCTGGTGTATAACAAGGGGGCGGCATTCAGCTTCCTGGCCAGTGAATCCGGCTGGCAACGCCATGTGTTGACGGTCGTCGGTATCTGCGCGGCACTGTTTATTTTGTTCCTGCTCAAGCGCCATGCCGGACAGCGCATGTTTTGCTGGGCGCTGGCGCTGATACTGGGCGGCGCGCTGGGCAATGTCATCGACCGCATCGCCTACGGCCATGTCATCGATTTCCTCGACGTGTTTGTGGGCAACTGGCACTGGCCGGCGTTCAACCTGGCCGATAGCGCGATTTGCCTTGGCGCTGGATTATTCGTGCTGGATGAGTTGCGGCGGGTCAATAAGTAAGCAGCGAAGTAAGGAACAGCAAGTAACAAACAGCAAGTAAGGAACAGCAAGGTATCTTCTGCTTGCTCACCCCGTTTCTGGTTTGACGGCAACTCGGCGGCATCACTTCGGAGCGACGCATGGATCTGGCGGGTAAAAAAATTCTCTTGGGCTTGAGCGGCGGTATCGCCTGCTACAAGGCGGCGGAACTGACGCGGGCGCTGATCAAGGCCGGTGCGTCGGTGCAGGTGGTCATGACCGACGCCGCCACGCATTTCATCACGCCGGTCACAATGCAGGCCTTGTCGGGCCATCCCGTCCATACCGATCAGTGGGATGCGCGCATCGCCAACAACATGGCCCACATCGACCTCACACGCAGCATCGATGCCATCGTGATTGCACCTTGCTCGGCGGATTTCATGTTCAAGCTGGCGCATGGGGTGTGCGACGATCTGCTGTCAACGCTGTGTCTGGCGCGGCCAGCCGGCACACCGCTATTGATCGCGCCAGCGATGAATGTGGAAATGTGGCAAAACCCGGCTACCCGTCGCAACGCCGCGCTATTGCAGCAAGATGGCGTGGCGCTACTCGGACCCGGCTCCGGCGATCAGGCCTGCGGCGAAACCGGTCCGGGCCGGATGCGGGAACCGGCGCAATTGCTGGAAGCCGTGATTGCGTCCTTTCAACCCAAACTGCTGGCGGGAAAACGTCTGCTGCTGACCGCCGGGCCGACCTTTGAAGCCATCGATCCGGTGCGCGGCATCACGAATTTGTCCTCCGGAAAAATGGGCTATGCGCTGGCACGCGCAGCGCAACAGGCGGGTGCCGAGGTGACTCTGGTATCCGGCCCGACTGCGCTGGCGGTGCCCGATCATGTGCGCTGCATCCCGGTACAAACCGCGTTGCAAATGCATGCGGCGGTGATGGCGCATGTCGCCGGGCAGGATGTGTTCATCGCCGTGGCGGCAGTGGCGGACTGGCGGGTGGCGAACGCCAGCGCCACCAAACTCAAAAAGAATGACGCCGGCGATGCGCCGCAACTGCAATTTATTGCCAATCCCGACATCCTCGCGGAAGTGGCAGCACTGCCACAACGTCCCTATTGCGTCGGCTTCGCTGCTGAATCCGACCATCTGGAGCAGAACGGCGCGGCCAAACGGCTGAAAAAGAATGTGCCGCTGCTGGTCGGCAATATCGGCCCGGACACTTTCGGGCAGGATAACAATGCGCTGGTCCTGTTCGACGAACATGGCTACCTCAGTCTGCCGCCCGCCGACAAACACACACTGGCCCGCAAGCTGATTGCTGAAATCGCGCGCCGGCTGCATTAATCCTCATTTCACTTTATTTCTACCCATGAAAATCATTGACGTCAAAATTCTCAGTCCTCTGTTGCAAGGCCAATTGCCTGCTTACGCCACCCCCGGCAGCGCCGGTCTTGACCTGCGCGCCTGCATCGATGCGCCACTGACCATCGCGCCCGGCACGACCCACCTGATCCCGACCGGGCTGGCGATTCACCTGGCCGATCCGGCCTATGCCGCGATGATTCTGCCGCGCAGCGGACTGGGTCACAAACACGGCATCGTGCTGGGTAATCTGGTCGGACTGATCGACTCCGATTACCAGGGCGAACTGATGATCTCGACCTGGAACCGCGGCACGACCGAATTCGTGCTGCAACCACTGGACAGGCTGGCGCAACTGGTGATCGTGCCGGTGCTGCAAGTCGGCTTCAACGTGGTGGACGATTTTGACGCCAGCAGCCGCGGCATCGATGGTTTCGGCAGCACTGGCAAGTAAGCATTCAAGGAATCCAAGTAATCTAAGTAACCCCCGCCGGGCAGCGTTCAGTACGCACCGGACTCCCCCTTTTTTACGCCTGTTGCCAGGACATCAATCCTGGCATTTCCTTTTCATTTTGGAGAACTCAATGGCAGAAAAACACCCCGGCAAGCAGCCTCGCCGATTTTCCGGCAGGTATGCCGGCTTGTTGTTGCTCACGCTGCTCGGTGCCTGCGCCGGGCCGTCCGCACCGCCGCAATCGATCACGACCCCCTCCTCCGGCGCCTCCGCTTCCAGCGCAGCGATATCGAAAGACCAGGTCGCGCTGCGCACCTTGCTCGACCAGCAAAACCGACTGTATCGCGTTGCTGCGCCGCTGTTGGTCACCAACGCAGGCCTGTGCCGTGCTGGCGCGCGCAATCTGCTTGGATTTACGGCCAAAAATAAGTACTCGTTTCCGGCCGAACTGAGTAAGGCAGCAGAAAAAGCCGGTTTTGGTGAGCGATTGCAAGTCACCGGTGTATTGCCGGACAGTGGCGCGCAAAAAAGCGATGTGCAGGTCGGCGACCGACTGTTGGCCGTTGCCGATAAGTCCTTGCCGCCGGGACAGGACGCCGAACAACGCGCCGCCCAATTACTGGGCCCGCTGATGCTCAACGCCCGTAACGGCATCAAGCTGATGCTGGAACGAGGTACGGAACCGGTCTCCACCACGGTGCCGCTGACCCGGGCCTGCGCCTATAGCATCGAATTGGGCAATACCGATAACGTCAACAGCTACAGCGATGGCCGCCGCATACTGATCACGCAAGGCATGCTGGACTTCACCAAGACCGACGAGGAACTGGCCTTCGTCATCGCCAAGGAAATGGCGCATAGCTCGCTGGGTCATGTTCAACGTCAGAAAATGATGGCGATCGCCGGTGGCATTATCGACAACCTGACAAAAACCCGCCCCGATAGCACGACTCTTTCCGGCAGCCCGGCGCTACGCCCTTATCCGCAGGATATGGATGGAAACGCCGATACCCTCTCGCTCTATATGCTGGTACGGGCCGGTTATAAGATTGACGATGCGCCGGCTTTCTGGCGGCGACTGGCCACACGTTATCCGGCCAGTACGCCTAATTCCCACACCGCGCTGCATCCTTCCTTTGCTTCACGCATGACAGTGATGGAAAGAAGCCTGCGCACCATCAAGATGAAACAGGAAACCGGCAAACCTCTGGCGCCCTAGTCCATCTCCTCCACATCGAGGGAATACGGCGGGGCAGTAGCCCCATCCCGGCTCGTCTGGCCCGCCTCCTTCGCTTCGCTGAAATCGGTGACGCTCGCCCCAAGGCTCTCATCGCCCCTATCACCCTTGTCACCCCTATCACTCCCATCGCCAAAGATGTCGGGCCGGAGTTCAAACCGGCTGACCCTGCCCAGGGTGGCCGTTTCAATCGCCCGGCAGCGACAGGCTGGGGCGAATTGGCGCGATACCCATTGCTGTACAGCTTGCGGTGAAATGCCCAATGCTTTGGCCAGTTTCGACTGACCACCGACGAGGCGACATGCTTTTAGGATGGCGTTTTCCATAGAAAAGTTATCTTAAAGAAACATTTCCATTTTTACAATTATTTTTTTTGATGCGACTTACAAGCCCAGCTTGTACACTCGCCCGATGGAATTCAAACACAGATTAAAAGAACTGCTCAACGCCAAGGATGGCGGCAACATGACCCCTCTGGCGAGGTTCTGCGGTGTCACGCCGCAAGCAGTGCAGCAATGGGTCTCCAAAGGCACCACGCCACGCGTCCACAGAATTACGCAAATCGCGACTTATTTCGGCATTACTGAACAAGATCTGATCTATGGCGAAGCCGTTGCCGCCATGCTGTATGCGGCGATACCCGTGGCCAACCGGGTCAATCTGATCAGCTCGGAACCGGCCGAAGCAATCTACGAAACGGCAGGAGGCATCTCGGAGCGCCTGTTTGAAATCCCTTGCCGGGTCGCGCCCAACTCATGCGGCGGCAGCTCGCTGCCGAATGAGGGGAAGGAGCTGGGGGATACGGTACTCAAGGAGTTATCGTTTTTCCAGAAATATCGACTGGACCCCGAGAATGCCTTCGCCATCCTGGCCGACGGCAACGGCATGGCTGACTATATTATCGATGGCGACACCGTCATCTTCGATCATTCCTGCACCGAACCGCAAAGCGGGAAAATTTTCGTCATCGCCCATCCTGACGGTTTACGCATCAAGCAACTGCGACGCGAAATAGACGGCTCCTGGATATTGGAAAACAGAAATACAGACAAACACCGCTATCCCGACGAGCGTCTCGCCCCCGAACAGGGTGCCTTGCTCAAGATACACGGCCGGTTTGTTTATCGTCAGGGTGGCTAGAAACAAGTTTCCTGTATTTTTAGTACAAATAAATTTTGTAATGATTATTCTGGCTGATCGCCGTCATGCAGATGACTTGGCTGACGCGCTGATGCACTTACGCAATCGCCAATACGACTTTCAGCCAAAACCATTCTGGTCGGCAAGTACTGCGTCAGGCTGCCATTGCCCTACTTGAGCGGCAAGGCTGCTGCACAGTAGCCGGCAATCGCCTCCAGCACCGCATCGTCCTCGCCAATCGGCGCGACAATCGTGAATTCCAGCGTCGGATGCGCCTGACGGCACTCCTCCACAATCAACGGCAGGTCACGCCGCAGATGCCCACCCTGCCCGAGAAATACCGGGACCAGCGTCACACTCTGCACGCCCTCTGCCGCCAGCTGCGCCGCCAGTTGCGGCACGCCGGGCTCCATCAGCTCCAGAAACGCCAGCTCGACCCTGACCTGCGGCAAACGCGCCCGGGTACTCAGCAGCAAGCGCTGAAACGGCTCGGCCCAACGCGGATCGCGTGCGCCGTGGGCGAATAACACCAGTGCGGCGCTCAATGCCGCTCCGCCCAACGCAGCGTCCCTAATCCCAGCAGCAGAAACAGCAGACTGGGCACAATGGCCGTGAGGAAGGGCGGCCAGGTATTGAGCAGGCCGAGATGCGAAAACAAACTATTGATTAATTGAAACATGACGCCGATCATAATGCCCGTAAAAATTTTCAGACTCACTCCGCCTGCGCGGAAATGCATGTACGCGAAGGGCAAAGCCAGCGCCAGCATCACAAAGATCGACAGGGGGTAAACGACTTTCTTCCAGAAAGCGATTTCGTAACGGTCAGTGCGCTGATTATTCGCCGCCAGATGCTTGGTATAGGCGCGCAGGTCATACGCCGACATGCGGTCTGGATTGGCAAACACGACCGACAGAATTTCCGGCGTCACTTCCGACACCAGGGTGCGCGTAGCCACCGTAGTAATCGAAATCGGTGCCGTAATATCGAGCGCTTTCGCCTGCACGCTGCCGGACTTATCGCTTGGCTTATCTCCTTGCTTGTCTCCTGGCTTATTGCCGAAGTGCGCTTCGGTCACCTCCGACAACTGCCAGAGGTGATTTCCCAGATACTCGCCCCGTTTGGCCGTCACCGTCATCGCCAGATGGAAATCATTATCCAGCTCATACATCTTGACGCCTTCCAGACTACCGTCCGGCTGCATTTTCCGTATATTCAAAAAGCGCGAACCGATCACATCGCCGGTCAAGCCCTGCGTCCGGATCACATCCTTGGCCCACAGACCGGAGCGAAATTCTTGCGACACCGCACTGCCCTGCGCCTGCAACTTGAGTCTTTCCGCCCACTCCGCCGCTTTGGGCGCAATGAATTCACCGAAGAGAATCGTCAGCAGCGCAAAGATCACACCAATTCTGACCAGCATCCCGGCCGCCTGCACCGTCGACAGACTCGACACCCGCATGATCGTGAATTCCGAGCGTGCCGCAAATTGCGCCAGCGTATAGATCGTGCCGATCAAGACCGCGATCGGCATCAGGTCATACGCCGTCGCCGGCAAACCCATCACCACATACAACAAGGCACGTTGCAAGGTATAGCCGTTGCGGCCCACCGATTCGAGCTCCCCGATCAAATCGAAAAACGAGAACAGCGCCATAAAGGCAATCAGCGCGAACGAGACCGAACGCACGATTTCGGTAACAAAATATTTTTGCAGAACTTTCATGTCGCCCTCTGGCTTCGGAGGCCGGTGGAATTACTCAGCGCAGGCGCTTGCAGAAAAAAGGGAATCAATCCGGTAAATAAGGTCAATGCAGTCAATGCAGTCAATGCAGCCAATGCATCCACGCTGGCCGACGCCATCAGCCGCCCCCTCATTGGCGCAACAGCACAGCGCGGCGCAGCACCAGCCAGAAAACGAGCGGATGATAGCGGCTGTTGACGTTAAGCCGCCACAGGAACAGCAAGCCGGTCAGCAACAATATCGCCAGATGGATAGGCCACCAGCCCATCATGAAACTCAGACGACCTTGCGCTACCGTGGCCTGCAAAAAACTCACCATGTTGCTATACGTGACAAACAGCAGCAAGGCAATCAGCAAACCGATGGAACGACCCGCACGCGGATTGACGAACGACAGCGGAATCGCCAGCAGCATCAGCAGCAGCGCCATCAGCGGCAGCGACACGCGCCACATCAGTTCGGCCAGATTGTAATTCGTCGGTTTTTGCAGCAGCCCCAAGGTCGACAGCTCGCGCGCCGATTTATCGCCAGCCGCAGTTTGCGAGGTATTGCCGACCAGAATCCCATAGCGCTGGAATTCGATCATCTGAAAATTCGCCTGATCCGGCATACCGTCATAACGCCGGCCCTTCTCCATGACGACGAATTTCTGACCGTATTGATCGGTCTGCATTTCACCTTCGCGCGCCACCACAATGTTGCTCTTGCCGTCTTCTCTGACGGTATTGATGAAAATATTTTTCACCTTGGTGGCGTCACCGGAAAAACCTTCGACGAAAAAGATGCGGTTGGCGCTGGCGGATTCCTGAAATTTTCCGGGAGAGACACGGGCGATATCGTCGCGTTTTTCAAAGCGCGCGCGGAATTCGGCGCTCTTCTGATTGGCCCACGGCGTCGCCACAAAACTCAGCACCACGGTCAACACAATGATAGGCCAGCCGAAGCGCAATATTGGCGCGACCCAGCGCGTCAGGCTCATGCCGGACGCAAACCAGACCACCATTTCGGAATCCTGATAGCTGCGGGTCACGACCAGCAACACGGAAATGAAACCGGTCAGAATCAAAATCACCGGCAAATAATTGAGCGCCTGAAAACCGATCAGCGCCAGGACATCGCCCGAATTGATCTGGCCTCCGGCGGCCTGGCCCAGAATCTTGACCAGCATCACGGTGATCGTAATAGTGAAAAGCGTGGTGAAAACGGCACCGGCGGTGCTCACCAGTTCGCGTCTGAGTGCGCGCTGAAAAATCATTCGAGGCTTATAATCGAGAGGTTAACAATCCTGAGGCGCAGACAACGGCGGCAAACGCGTCGTCGGGCACGGTCGGCACCCGCGCATTGAGTCATGACTTGATTATTGACTCAATGCCGCAAAGTGACAGCGTGGCAGCGCGGCAATGAACAGACAACAACTACGCAAAACACCTATAAACCGCAACGCAAAGGAACTAAGCGATGGACTTTAGCATAAAAACTTTGGATGGCAAGACCCCCGTGACGGCGCAAAAGACCGGCTGTCTGGTCGTAGGCGTACTGGATGGCAAGAAGCTGGCCTCCGGCGCACAGGCCCTCGCCGGCAATCCTGCCATCGTCGCCGCGCTCAAGTCGGGCGACCTGTCCGGCAAACCGGGTTCCACACTGCTGTTGCGCGATGTCGCCGGCGTCACCGCGCAACGCGTACTGCTGGTCGGCATGGGCAGCGACGAGGCCATTCTGGAGAAATCCTTCAGCACCGCCGCTGCCTCCATCATCCGCACGCTGGCCACGCTGGGAGCGACCGATGCCCTGCTCGCCTTGCCCCTGCAAGCGATCAAAGACCGCGACGCTGCCTGGGCCATCAACGTCCTCGTCGCCGCCGGCCGCGACAGCATCTATCGTCCCGATGCACTGAAAAGCAAAAAAGACCCGGTGCCTACCGGCGTGAGCAAGATCGCCTTTGCCGCCGACAAGGCCGAAACGCCGGTCTTCAAACTGGCGATCGCGCAAAGCGTGGCGCTGGCCAATGGCGTCGAGCTGACCAAGGAACTGGGCAATCTGGCCGCCAATGTCTGCACGCCGACTTATCTGGCCAATACCGCCAAAAAACTGGCACGCGATTTCAAGCTGGGCGTCGAAGTTCTGGACCGCAAACAACTGGAAGCCCTGAAAATGGGTAGCTTCCTCTCGGTCACCAACGGCAGCGATCAGCCGCCCAAGTTCATCGTGATCAAGCATCTCGGCGGCAAAATCAAGGATGCCCCGGTCGTGCTGGTCGGTAAAGGCATTACCTTCGATAGCGGCGGGATCTCGCTCAAGCCGGGTTCCGGCATGGATGAAATGAAGTACGACATGTGTGGCGCGGCCTCGGTCCTCGGCACTTTCCGCGCCATCGCGGAAATGCAGTTGAAGCTCAACGTCATCGGCATCATCCCGACCTGTGAAAACATGCCGTCCGGCAGCGCTACCAAGCCGGGCGACATCGTGACCTCGATGGCCGGTCTGACGATTGAAGTGCTCAACACCGATGCCGAAGGCCGTCTGGTGCTGTGCGATGCACTGACCTACGCCGAACGCTTTAATCCGGCCGTGGTCGTCGATATCGCCACGCTGACCGGTGCCTGCATCGTCGCGCTGGGCCATCACAACTCCGGCCTGTTCACCCGCAGCGATGCGCCGCACGACAAACTGGCCAACGAGTTGCTGGCGGCCGGCAAGACTTCCGGCGACACCGCATGGCGCATGCCTATCGAAGACGCCTATCAGGAACAGCTGAAGTCGAATTTCGCTGACATCGCCAATATCGGCGGCCAACCGGCCGGCAGCGTGACAGCGGCCTGCTTCCTGGAACGCTTCACCAAGAAATACACTTGGGCGCATCTGGATATTGCCGGCACCGCATGGAAAAGCGGCGCTGCCAAGGGTGCTACCGGCCGACCTGTGCCTTTGCTGACCAACTTCCTGATCGGACGCGCCAAAGCCGCTTAAGGAGTTGCAGAGAAGTTGCAGAGAAGTTGCAGACGAGGCAGGGGTGTCACTAAAAAGCCCTGAACCATCACGCTTTTGCAACAAAATGATCTGCCGGCCACATCGGCCATGAAAAAATCCGCCGTCCTGCAAAGGACTGGCGGATTTTTTTATCCTGCCGCCGCGCCCGATTCAGCGCTCACAGACTTTTTAGCGAACCACGCTGAAAGGCAAACGGATTTCCACGCACAAGCCCCCTTCCGGCCGATTCGAAGCGCGAATCACGCCACCATGCATCTCGACCACACGTTGCGCAATCGCCAGACCCAAACCACTCCCGCCGGGATTGCTGGCACCGGACTCGCCACGGAAAAACGGCGCGAAAATCGCGGTCAGCAATTGCTCAGGCGCACCGGGACCGTGATCGAGAATCGCCAGCGACAACTCCCGCAGCGCAAAATCAATCTTGCTCTGCAAGATCACGCTACTGCCTGCTGCCGTATGCCTGACCGCATTGCGCACCACATTTTCAATCGCTCTGTGAATCAGCTCCGGCTGGCCGTCGATGCTGACCTTGCCATCCCCGCGCCACTCCACGGCGCATCCTTTGGCAGTCGCTTCAAAACGGGCATCGTCGACGACTTCGCGGATGATCTCGTCGATATGAATTTCTTCGCTCAGGGCCGGCGCGACGCCGGACTCCAGTCGCGATAAAGTCAGCAATTCATCCACCAGCTTATCCATGCGGATACTCTCGCGCTCGATGCGCTCCAGCGTCACGTCTACTTTGTCCGGCTGCTGCCGCGCCAGACCGATCGCCGCCTGCATGCGCGCCAGCGGCGAGCGCAGTTCATGCGAAACATCATGCAACAAGCGTCGCTGCCCATCCATCAAGTCCCGCAACTGACCGGCCATGCTGTCAAAGTCGCGCCCGAGATCGGCGAGTTCATCGCGCCGCGGACCCATGTCCGGCCCGACCTTGGTATCCAGATTGCCTCCCGCCACCGCTTTGAAGGCCAGCCGCAAAGTTCGAATCGGCTTGGAAAAATACCATGCCAGCAAAGCCGCGAAAATCAGACTGGCGATCACGGCCATGACGACCGGCATCAGCTCATGCAGAGCAAACTCTTGCGAAGAATGGGGGTTTTTCCCAAAAAAGAATAATCCAGGCCCCGGCCCCGGACCAAAACCGCGTGGCGGCCCGCGCATTTGCTCTTCATCCGATAAAAGTAATAAATACTCCAGACCGTTGGCCGCCGTTACCATCCGCACCACTGGTCGCACATCATGCTCGGCCAGCACGCGTCGGGCGTCTTGGACCATGTCGGCGTTGACTGTACGACCCAACAAGTCATGGCCGCTGGCATCGATCGCATACAAGCGATGCCGTCCGTCGTTGCCCTGCTCGAAATCGGCAAATGCCTGCGTCCCGTCAAACCGCAGCGTGGCCGCAGCGGCATTGATCATGAATACCGCAGGCGGCCCCATATCCAGATACTGGGCATTTTTATCGCGGGCGCGATCCTTGAGCCAAAACGTGACGCCGATAGAAAGCGGCACCAGCAACTGAACCAGCAGGATAAAGGTAAAGAATTTCCAGAAAAGACGCCCCACCCTTACTCCCGAATAAATTGATAACCGAGACGATAAACCGTCTGGATGCAGGAACGGCCATCGGCCAGTAATCCCAGTTTTTGCCGCAAACTGCTCAGATGCACGTCGATATTGCGGTCGAAGCGCGCCAGCGGTCGGCCCAGGCCTTCTTCCGACAAAATACTTTTACTCACCGGACGCCCGACATTGCGCGCAAGGATTTCCAGCAGATTAAATTCGGTGCTGGTCAGCGCCAGCGGTTTTCCTCCCCACTCTGCATAACGTTGCGCCGGCCACATGGACAAAGCACCGACGATCACCGGCTTGAGCCCCTCCTCCTCCGGCACAACCGGATCGCGCAGGGTGCGTCGCAGGATGGCACGCAGACGTGCAGTCAACTCGCGCGGCGTGCATGGCTTGGCAACGTAATCGTCTGCGCCCAACTCCAGACCGGTAATGCGGTCGGCGTTATCGCCCCTTGCCGTCAACATCAGCACCGGCATACTGCTGCCGGCCCGGATTTTCCCGAGCGCCTCGACACCACTCAGACGCGGCATCATCACATCAAGAATCGCAATCGCATACAGACCGGAAAGCGCTTCCGTCACACCGGTCGCGCCATCATGCACGGCCGTCACCTCGAAGCCTTCCTGCTCGAAATATTCCTTGAGCATGCCGGTCAGCTCGACATCATCATCTATCAGAAGAACTTTGGTCATAGGAGGAACGTTGAAGAGAGTTAGGAGCGGTATCGAAGCGCAGTGATGGGGACACCATCCGTCACCGCAGCTTGCCATGCAAAAGGCCGGATCATAGCAAGCCGCTCAGGATTTCCCGGCCACAGCGCACTATCTTTACTCGGCTTTACAAATCAGGACTTGCGCTCAAGACCACTGACCGGGGCGTATTGACGTTTCATTTGTGAGCGGCATTCCCCAAGTAAGGGGAATAGCAAGACGTATAGCCAGCGACCCAAGCTCAGGGCAAACCCAGAGGCAAAAGCGCTGCCGTACTTACGCCGTACTCAGGGAATGCCGCGCAGCAACTTAATCAACGGCGTCTTAACCGAACTTTACATACCAGCACGAAATAAACGATTAAATCTGTGCAAAACTTGCAAAAAAGACAATATTGCAAATTTCATTACTTCGCGTCACAGATCAGGAGAATAACAATGTCCATCAGCAGCGTCTCAGGCAGCAGTATGTCCCTGTCCCAACTCGCGCAACTGGCAGGGATTTCACAAAGCACTTCTTCGTCTGCCGGTCTGCGCATGAACGGAGGCGGCCCACCACCACCTCCTCCTGGCGGTGGCGGCGGTCTGATGGGCGCGATCACCAAAGCACTGGAACAATTAGCCGCTACTGCAGCCAGCTCGACCTCGGCTTCCACCTCGTCCACCTCTGGCAGTGCATCCACTTCTGCAACGAATTCGACCAATGTCGCTCAGGCATTGTCGGCATTCATGCAAACGCTGATGGCCGCCCTGCATGCACAGACCAACCCGAGCGGTTCGCAATCAGGCACTGACAGCGACGGCGGCCACGATGGCAGCACCAGCAGTGTGAGCGCGGCCTCTGGTACGACCAGTGCGGCAAGCACAGCAAGTACAGCCAGCACCACCGCCTCCAGCGCCGCCCTCTCGCTCAGTGCAACGCCGACGCCGCGCGCGCACCGCGGTGGCCGCATGGAAGCCGATTTGCAAAGTCTGATTCAGGAATTGTCTTCTGCCAGCAGCAGCAGTTCGAGCGCCAGCGGCTCCACGACGACGGGGACAAACACCACCAGCACCGCAGACGCCAATTTGCAGAGCAGCTTTCAGAACCTGATGAGCGCGATGGGTAATTCCGGCAGCAGCGTGACGCTGAGCAAATTCCTGCAAACGATGTCGAGCGACATGGAAGGCACGCGCACCAGCGGTAACGTCATCAATACCTCCGCGTAAGCATCTGCAAAAGGCCGCTGGCGATGCGACAACGCCAGCGGCCTTTTGCGTAAGTTCTGATTAAGAAACGTATCCGGCGACGAAAATGCAGTCCTCCGCGCATCGTTCCCTCATTCACATCCCGGCGTAGCGACCGGGACGATGGTTGAGCAGGATGACCAGATTGAGGGCAATCGCCCCCAGCACTGAAGCCAGCAGCACCGAAGGTTTGACCACGAACAGCGAGGCCAGAACAATCGCCAGATCGACGCCCATTTGCAGCTTGCCTGCGCTCATCCCGTAACGCTCCTGTAAAAATAGCGCCGCCACATTGACGCCACCCAGACTGGCGCTATGGCGGAACAACACCACAAAGCCCGCGCCCATCAGCAAGCCGCCCAGAATCGCGCAATAAAACAGATTAAGCATGTCGTAGCGGATGAAATGCGGATGCAGCATCGACCACCCGGACACCAGCATCACCGAAGCGATCGTTTTGCCTGTGAAGCGCCAGCCCATGCTGCGCAGTGAAAAGTAAAAGAACGGCACATTCACCAGGAAAAATACCGGACCAAAGCCGATGCCGCTGAGGTAATGCACCAGAAACGCCAGCCCGGCAGTACCGCCCGTCAGCAGACCGACGGTGCTGTACATGTGCACCCCCAGAGAAATGAACAGGGTGCCGGTCAGCATAGCGAACACATCTTCGTAAAGGGCGTGCTTTGCCGCCGCTGCCGATCCTGCCGATACCTGATGGACATCAGGCATGCATCACCTCGGCCAGCGCCGCGCAGACGTGCGCCAGATTGCCCTGATTGACGCCCGCCAGACAAATTCTGCCCGTCGCTATCGCATACACCGCATGCCGCTCACGCAAGCGCTCGACCTGCTGCTCAGACAAGCCGGTATAGCCGAACATGCCGTTTTGCCGGAGCAGAAAGCCGACATCGCGATCCGGCAAGGCTGCCGACAAACCGGCATGCAAGGCCACACGCATGTGTCGGATGCGCTCGCGCATGTGCGCAACTTCGCCCTCCCACTGCCGCCGCAGCTCGGGATGGTGCAGGATATGGCTGACGATCATTGCCCCATGCATAGGGGGACTGGAATAATTGCGGCGGATAGACTGCTTCAGTTGTCCCAGTACATTCGTCGCTTGTCCGTCGGCGGGGCAAAACACACTGAGCGCGCCGCAGCGTTCGCCATACAGCGAGAAAATCTTGGAAAACGAATTGGCCAGCAAGAAATTCATGCCGCGCCGTACGCATTCCCTCACCGGCCAGACATCCTGCTCCAGATTCTCAGCAAAACCCTGATAGGCCAGATCGAAAAACGGCAGCAAGCGACGCCGTTCGAGCAGGTCGATGATCTGCGTCCATTGCGCCCGATCGGGATCGATGCCGGTGGGGTTATGGCAGCAAGGATGGAGCAGGACGAGCGTGCCGGGAGCCAGCCGGTCGAAGCAGTCCAGCATCTTGTCAAAAGCCAGCGCGCCGGTGGCGGCATCGTAATAAGGATAGCGCTGCACCTCCACACCAGCGCCTTCGAAAATGCCGATGTGATTGTCCCAGGTGGGATCGGGAATCCAGACCGGCATGGTCGGGAAGAAACGATGCAGGAAATCGGCCCCTACTTTGAGCGCCCCGGAACCGCCCGGCGTTTGCACCACGGCCAGATGCGCTTCATCCGGCAGCGCATCGCCAAAAATCAACTCGGCCACCGCCTGCCGGTAGCTGGCCAGCCCCTCCATCGGCAGGTAGGTATAGGGTGCAGCGGCTGCTTGCAGCTCGGCACTGACCGCCAGCACCGAGGGCAAAATAGGAACGACGCCGTTTTCGTCGGTATAAATACCGATGCCGAGATTGGCTTTTTCAGGCCGTGGATCGCGCCGGTAGACATCCATCAAGCCCAGAATCGGGTCACCAGCGTAGGGGGGTAAATGGGCAAACATCACTATCCTTGAAAGGGCACTGACTTCCAGCCTGCACCGATGGGATTCACCATCAGGCGTAATGGCTGACAAAGCAAGTACCGGTTAAATGTAGAGCTTCAAAATGTATTGTTTTCAACGAAAATGGCAAATGAAAAATGGCAATCAGATACCAGGCAGATTCCGGCAGGAAAGATCAAAAGACCATACCACGCCCGACGAATCGAAACAGCCTGACAAGTACCGCATATCCGACTATATTCAATACGCCTTAGCACCAACATAACCGGGATTTACACACAACGCCGGCGTCCATGTGCGTAGTCCTCATAATTAAAAACAAAGGAGACCTCCTTGACTTGCCTGATGATGAATTACCCGCTGCTGATTTCCTCAATCATCCGCCATGCCGATACCAATCACGGCGATACCGCCATCGTTTCCTACGCCAGCGATGGCACCCGCCACGAATACACCTATGCCGATGCCCACCGCCGTTCCCGCATGCTGGCCAACGCGCTGACGGCGCAGGGCTGCAAGACCGGCGACCGCATCGGTACGCTGGCCTGGAACGGCTACCGGCATCTGGAACTGTATTACGCCATCTCCGGCTCGGGCGCGGTTTGCCATACCATCAACCCGCGCCTGTTCCTCTCGCAAATCGCCTACATCATCAATCACGCCGACGATCAGCTGATCTTTTTTGACACCTCCTTCCTGAAGCTGGTCGAAGATCTGATTCCCTTGTGCCAAGGCGTCAAAGAGTGGATTGTTTTATCGGACACCCTGCCGGAAGCCACGCCCGCTGCATCGGCCTCGGGAGTGAGCTACCTCAATTACGAACAACTGATCGAGTCCCAGTCCGACCAATACGACTGGCCCGCGCTTGATGAAAACACCGCGTCCGGTCTGTGCTACACCTCCGGCACCACCGGCAATCCCAAGGGCGTGCTGTACAGCCACCGCAGCAGCGTCCTGCATGCGATCACAGCGGCGCTGCCGGATGCCTTCAATATTTCGGCGCGTGATACCGTCATGCCGGTTTCTCCTATGTTCCATGTGATGGCGTGGGGCATGCCGTATTGCGCGCCCGCCATGGGAGCCAAGCTGGTACTGCCCGGCTCCAATCTCGACGGTGCCAGCCTGCATCGCGTCTGTGAGGCGGAACAAGTGACCATCAGCGCCGGAGTGCCGACCATCTGGTTTGGACTCATTGCCCATCTGCAAAATAACAATGTGCGTTTAAGCAGTCTGCAACGGGTGGTGATCGGCGGCGCGGCCTGCCCGCCCTCGCTGATCCAGACCATGCAGGCGCTGGGAGTCGAGCCCATCCACGCCTGGGGCATGACAGAAACCAGTCCGCTCTCCACCGTCAGCAAACTCAAGAGCAAACATGGCAGCCTGCCGGTCGCGGCCAGCAACGCCTTGCTGGCGAAACAAGGCCGTCCTTTGTTCGGCGTGGAATTGAAAATCGTCGATGAAAACCACGTTCCCCTGCCCAAAAACGGCGTGGCGTTCGGCGAACTGATGATCCGCGGCGCCTGGATTGCCGGCGGCTATTTCGGCGCGGAAAACCGCGACGCCCTGCGCGATGGCTGGTTTCCGACCGGCGACGTGGCCACCCTCGACGCCGACGGCTTCATGCACATTACCGACCGCTCCAAGGATGTTATTAAATCCGGCGGGGAATGGATCAGCTCGATCGAACTGGAAAATGTCGCCGTCGCGCATCCGGCCATCAGCGAAGCGGCGGCGGTCGGCATCTATCACGAAAAATGGGGGGAACGGCCCTTGCTGGTTGCGGTGCGCAAGGCGGGCATGGAAGTCGAACGACGCGAGCTGCTCAGCTATTTCGAAGGCAAAGTGGCGAAATGGTCTATCCCTGACGATGTGGTCTTCGTCGATCAATTACCGCACACGGCCACAGGAAAATTATTGAAAACCGCGTTGCGCGCCGACTTTCGCGAACATCTCTGGCCGAAGGTGTGAATGCAGAAAGCGCTGCCGGGATAGCTAAGGACTTGCTGGACGCCACCCGCAAGGAATTGAATTCCCCCACACGCTAAAGATTGATTGGCAGAAAAAAAGCCGCGGCATGGTGCTGTTTCAGACCATACGCGGCTTTTTCCTTGGGACGGCCAGTCGCCTCAACGGGAGTGCAGGAGCGCCCGAATCCTTGCCCGCCTACTGCCTTTACCGATTAAAGATAGACTTGCGGATTAATGATTGGATTAACGATGCCTGCGCCAGACCTGCAAGAGAACGCACCTCCCCTGGATTTGGCCCAAGCCGGAGCAGCCACACCCGCCTGTGAACGCAAGCTGATTCACACCCGCATCATCCGCATAGACGGCTATGAACGCAGCGACGGACTGTGGGATATCGAAGCAAATATCAACGATACCAAGCAAGTCGATCACGACGTGTTTCATAGCATTCGGCCTGCAGGCTCCGCCGTTCACGACATGAACTTGCACATGACCATCAACAGCCAGCGCATGATTGTGGAAGCGCAGGCCGTATCCAATGCCGTCCCCTATCCCGGCACCTGCGACAAAATCGCCCCCGCCTACGCCGCCCTCAAAGGCCTGCAGATCGGCCCCGGCTTCAACGCCCGGGCCAGCGAATTATTTCGCGGCATCAACGGCTGCACGCATATTTCCGAAATGATAGGACGCATGGCCTCGGTCGCCATGCAAACCATGTCGGGACGCACTGTTCAGGACCCGACGCGAAAGCCGTTCCAACTGGACGGTTGCCACGCCCTCGCCACCAACGGCGAACTGGTCGCCCAATACCATCCACGGTGGTACGTGAAGCCCTGACTTAACGTCGCAAAACACGCCCCCCATTACCGCAACGAAACCGCTCAGTAAGCGTAGCAAGCGCCGCAAGCGCAGGGCAAGAAGCGCAGCCGTGCCTGAGTACGGTGACGATTTTGAATCCTTGCCGCCCCGAGATTGCATCGCGCAGTCGCTTAGTGAGCGGTTTCTAGATGACTTTGACGCCGGAGCCGGGTCCCCCGAAGGTGAGTTCCATGAAGAGCTTGAACGCCTCCACCGCGCCGGATAATTCCTGCGTCGCATCCCAGGCCAGTCCGATTTCGATAAAAGCCATGGAATCGAGCAGGGGACGATGTTCGATACGCAATCCGTCCAGCGAAAACGGACGGTAACAAACATCGGACACGATAGAGACGCCCAGTCCCTGCGCAACAAGACTGCGCACAGCCTCGATGGACGTCACCCGATAGCGAATGTTGGGCTGCAATCCGGCTTTCTCCCAAAACAACAGGGTGTTCTTCGGTGTTTCGTCCATGTCGTAGAGGATATAAGGCAAGTTGGCTACTTCGGACAAGGCGATGCTGCGCTTATTCAATAGCGGATGCGCCGCTGGCAGCCACAATTGCCGACGCGAACGCGTCAGAGGAACCATGCCGAATTTTTCAGGCGCATCGAAATTGGCCAGCCAGGCAATCCCGATGTCGATCTCGCCGGACAAGAGCGCGGCCTCCAGAGCCGGACGCTCCAGTTCAATCACATCCAGCTTGATTTGGGGATAGGCCTTGGCAAACTGCGCGATGGCGGGTACGGCGTAATAAGAGAGCATGGAATGGGTCGCGCCGATGCGAAACGCGCCGGTTACATCTTGCCGCATGAGGCCGGGATCATGAATGGCGGAATTGACCGCTGCGGCGATATTGTGCGCATGATGCAGGAACTTCTGTCCATCGACGGTCAGCGATACCCCGGAAGCATGGTGGCGAATGAAGAGCTGCACCCCGAGCGCGGACTCCAGCTCTTTGATGGAGGCGGTAATCGCGGTTTGCGTGACATGCGCCTTGGAAGCCGCAGCGGAAAACTGCCCGGTTTCGGCGGCGGCCAGAAAGTAATGGATTTGCTTGAAACTTAATTGCATAAATAATATTGATACATTATGTGAATATTATTTATTATATCTTTTGCCGATGCTGAACTAATATTTTCCGTCATAGAGACAAAAAGCAGAGAAGAGAGCCTCTTTTCTATATAAATAAAGTTTAGGCATAGACAAAAACAAGCCTGATCAAAAACAAAAAAGGGAAATTTACGAATGAATAATCGCATCGACGTCACCGCTTCAGCCGCGAGCGCATACAAGCCTCACCCGCAAATATGGCGCGCCGTTATTTCCTCCTCGATTGGCAATGCGCTGGAATGGTTTGATGTACTGATTTACGGCGCCTTTGCGGTCACGATCGCTAAATTATTTTTTCCGACGCAAAATGCGACGGTTTCCCTGCTGATTACCTTTGCCACTTTCGGCGTTTCTTTTTTCATGCGCCCGCTCGGCGCGATCATCATCGGCACTTACTCTGACCGGGTCGGCCGAAAAGCGGCGTTAACACTGTCTATCGTCTTGATGATGGTCGGCACCCTGCTGATTGCAATCATGCCGACCTACAATTCGATTGGGCTGTGGGCGCCGGCCGGGATTGTGCTGGCACGATTGATTCAGGGATTTTCGGCGGGCGGCGAATTCGGCAGCTCAACGGCGTTTCTGGTGGAACATGCCCCGCATCGACGCGGATTTTTCTCCAGCTGGCAAGTGGCCAGCCAGGGCGTAAGTATCCTGCTGGCAGCGGCATTCGGCGCTGTGTTGTCGTCGCAATTGACTACTGAGCAGATAGAAGCATGGGGATGGCGTCTGCCGTTCTTTTTCGGCTTGCTGATCGGCCCGGTCGGCTACTACATCCGCACACAGCTTCAGGAATCACCGGAATTTGCCAATGCAGAAACCACCGCAACCCCTTTGCGCGACATCTTCACTAGCCAGAAAGAGCGCCTGCTGATCGGTACCGGCAGCGTCATCATGGCCACGGTGTCGGTGTATCTGGTGATCTACATGCCGACTTACGCGGTCAAGCAACTGGGCATGACTTCGGTTGCCTCCTTTTCGGCGACGATGCTGGCGGGCGTGATCATGATGCTGTTCTCCCCAGTCGTCGGCCATTACTCCGATAAGTACGGCAGAACCCCGTTCATGCTGGCAAGCAGTATTTTGTTCATGCTGGTCAGCTACCCGCTGTTCGCCTACCTGTCCATGCATCCGAGTTTTCTCAATCTGCTGCTGATACAAGGCGTTATCGGCATCCTGATGACCATGTATTTCGCCGCGATGCCAGCGCTGCTGTCGGACATCTTCCCGGTACAAATCCGCGGTACCGGCATGTCGCTGAGCTATAACATCGCGGTAATGATTTTCGGCGGTTTTGCCGGCCTGACGATTACCTGGCTGATCTCCGTAACGGACAATAAACTGGCCGTCACCTTCTATGTGATCGCCGGCGCATTTCTCAGTGTGATTGCCACGCTGGCAGCGCGCTACCGACTGCGCTTGCCTTAATCCGGCGCGGAACTAGCGCAAGGAAGTGCCGGGCTTCCTTGCAATATCTCCTCAGTAATAGCTCTTCAGTAATAGCTCTTCAGTCATACCTGTTAAGTACTCCCTGAATGTCATTTACTCTCCATCGCCCGGATCGCTCCGGGCGAGAAAATCACTATGCCCAATACCGATAAAACTGCCTTGCTCCGCCCTTCCCCCGAAGTCGTCTCCATGATCGAGCGCTTGATCGCCTTCCCCACCGTGTCACGCGATTCGAATCTGGGCATGATTGAATGGATACGCGATTACCTGGCCGGCATGGGCGTGAGTTCACGTCTGACTTACGACGCTACCGGCAAGAAAGCCAATCTGTTCGCCACGCTAGGCAAAGGCAGCAAGCCGGGTCTGATTTTGTCGGGG
This sequence comes from Herbaspirillum sp. RTI4, assembly GCF_034313965.1. Classification (NCBI taxonomy): domain Bacteria; kingdom Pseudomonadati; phylum Pseudomonadota; class Betaproteobacteria; order Burkholderiales; family Oxalobacteraceae; genus Herbaspirillum; species Herbaspirillum sp. RTI4. Next base: position 1,611,047 of record NZ_JAVIWQ010000002.1, on the reverse strand, counting down.
CATACCGATGTCGTCCCGGTGGAAGGTCAGGCTTGGGATACCGATCCGTTCAAAGCCACGATCAAGGATGGACTGGTGTATGGCCGCGGCGCGGCGGACATGAAGAGTTTCATTGCCACGGCACTGGCATTGACGCCGAAATTCCTGGCAGCGGACCTGGACATGCCTTTGCATTTCGCTTTTTCGTATGACGAAGAAGTCGGCTGCATAGGTGTGCAGGGCCTGATTAAGGATTTGCAGGAACTGGGTCTGAAGCCGGCCGGTTGCATCGTCGGCGAACCGACCTCGATGCAACCGATCATTGCGCATAAAGGCATCCATCGTTTCCGCTGCTGCGTCACGGGGCGCGAAGCGCATTCCAGCTATACCAACATGGGTGTGAACGCGATCGAATATGCAGCGCGCATCATTGCCTATATCCGCCACATGGCAGACCGGTTTGCCCAACTGGAAACGCGCGATTACGGCTTTACCGTTCCCTACACGACGATGCAAACCGGTTTGATCCGGGGTGGACTGGCGTCGAATATCGTGCCTAAGGAATGTATCTTTGAATTTGAAGCGCGCACCATGCCGGGTTCCGACGCGGGACGCCTGTACAAGGAAGTGCAGGATTTCGCCGCCAATTTGCTGCCGGAGATGCGGCAAGTGGAACCGAACGCGCAGATTGCCTTTGAATGGCTGGCCTCCGCACCCGGCCTCAATACCAAAGAGCATGAGGCCATCACTCAATTGGCAGCGTCGCTGTCACGCATCAACACGACTGGCTCAGTGTCTTATGGCACGGAAGCCGGGCTATTCCAGCTGGCGGGCATCCCGACGATTGTGTGCGGCCCTGGCAGCATAGAACAGGCGCATCGGCCTAACGAATTCGTTGCACTGGAACAGGTTGCCCAATGCGAAGCCTTCATGCTGCGTCTGCTGGACCCGATGCCGACTGCTTTTTAAAGAAGCGTCGCATCAATCATTGAGCGGATTCACGTCAGATAGATAGCGGAACAAATAAGACAAACGGACCAGGGCCAGGCCAGAAAATCCTGACCTGACCTGTAGACTCGCTCATCCGGGTTGCCTTACCTATCAAACGCGCTCAGTGAGCTACGCTGACTTTAACGCGCTTGGCCGCATCGCGCCCTGTAAGCGTGTCTCGGATATCCCTCCGCACAAATCAGGCTGACAATGAGGGGGAAATCACCAATGCGCAAAGATATTGACACCCTAGCCACCCTCGTTTTCAGCTCTGCCGACGACCAGGCGAACGCGCAGCGGGTATCTGACCCAAGCGGGCGCTTGCTCATCATTATCCCTATTGCGTTTCGCGAAGACTGTATGTTGCCGCTCAAAGCCTTGTCCAGAAATGCGGAGGCCGTCCCATTTCTTCGGGCGATGAGTCGGGCGCAGGCGTGGTCGTCGGCATTTGACTATGCTCGCTTCCCAGCTACCTGGAAACAGATGGCCGCATGCAATGCTTTTGCAGACGACATTACCCAGCACAAATTATTGCATCCGAATGAAATACGCAGACTTATTGACAATTAAGGTGGGAATAATCACTTTCAATGACAAAATTGGGGCGCAAAGTGAATGATCTGCCGGTTTGTTGACAGCGACGACAGCCGGCTGATGTTGGCATTGGTGACTAAGGCGAATGGACAGACCCAACGTGCGTCCGCCTCATTAAATAGTTGAAGCCAGACTTGCAGCCAGATTTCCTTTTACAATGAAAAACTCGCTGATAAGCCCACTAACAATAGAAATTAATAAAGAATGAAACTCGCTACCTGGAATTAAGCATTGATGTTTCAAGCGATCTCATGACTTCTCGAAAATTCATAAAACATCAATATTTTCAATAAAGCTCAAAAGTCGCCAGATCGGCAGCATCACGCGCCTGGAACTCACCGCGCTGCTGAAAAGCGTTGAGCACCGTGCGCCCGAGGTGGCGCGCAATCTGCGCAATCACTTGTGGGGCATATTCGAGTACGCCATCGATTCTGGACTGATCGAGAACAACCCCGTGCCACCCGTGCGCGTCATGAAGAAACGCAACCAGAAAAACCACCCAGCCCTGTCCGACAAGCAGATCGGCGATTTTCTGCTGAAGCTAGATAACACAGGCAAGATTAACGAGGAAACGCGCATCGCCATGTTGTTGGTGCTTCTGACTGCCTGCCGCAAGGCGGAAGTCATCGAAGGCCGATGGGGTGAAGTAGATTTGGACGGTACCAAGTGGGAAATTCCGGCTGCACGGATGAAGGCAAAACGCGTGCATTGGGTTCCACTGTCCTCGCAAGCAGTCGCGTTACTCACCCGCTTGCGCGCCCTCGTGCCAGCCGACAGAGAGTATCTGTTCCCGAACCGAGTGGACCCGCGCCGACCGATGGCTAACCGCAGCTTGAATGCCTTGATGGAGCGGTTGGGACTCAGCGGTGTAGGCACGCCGCACGGCATGCGAGCATCGTTCAGTACCTATTTCAATAGCATCGGCGGGAACATCGACGTGATCGAGCACTGCCTGGCGCACGTGCCGGCAAACGCGGTCCGCGCAGCCTACAACCGCCACGCATACCAGGATGAGCGGCGCGCAATGCTCCAGCAGTGGGCAGACTATCTGGATCGGCTACGAAAAGAACGCGCAAGTTCCGAGCCGATGATCGTGGCAGCAATGCGCTCGCTGATATAAGCGAACTACATTTTAGGCGTAGGAGATAAGTTTCCAAGTAACAGCTTTTCCCCGATGCGGTGGCATGGTATTGCCTCGCGCAATGGGTGCTGTTGTTGACGGCGTATCTTGCGATTCCCATACGCCACTTTCAGGATATTTTTGACCGGTACGGGCTGTTGTTCCAATTGGACTTTTCATCTGGATATCCTATAAGCAACGAACCATTTCGCTGATAGAAATTATGGACAAAAAAAGGATTTTTGGTTTCCTGCGGATGCTTTTCTTTAAATGCACTTTATGAGTTCAAAACGGCGCGGGCTCTTTTATACTATCGCGTTACTTTTTAACTCGAGCCAACTGCGCACGCAGCTTGCTCATTTCGATATTCTCTTGGACGTTGAAATGTCGAGCAAGTCGACACCACAATAAATAAATCCGTATTATCCGATGGCTAATTTCACCGGTTTACCGATCCGACTCAGCATCTCAACCAAAGTATCAATAGTGAATTTGGTTGTTTTTTTATTCACGACATCTGATACACGCGGCCGGGACACCATCAGTATCTCCGCAGCTTCAGCTTGCTTCAGATGGTGCTGTTCGATCCATTCGACCAATTCAGACATCAGTTGCTCTTTCAACAAATGCGTGTCATTGATCTGCTTTCGAGAAGCGGCCTGCAGACGCTTGGCTTCCTCAACCGAAAACCCTAGCTCCAAGAACAGATTTGCTCCCTGCTTCGTTACATGACGAATTTCAGTATCAATTTTCATGTCTTCATTTTCCTTGCATTAATCACGGCACGATAACGCGCCTCGGCAATTTCCTTATCGTGCTTACTGGTTGCCTGAGTCTTCTTCTGGAAACAGTGCAACACATAAAGGGCTTCCTCGAATTTGGCGACATACATGACGCGATAAATGCCACTGCTTTCTCGAATACGAATTTCTTTCGCACCCGCTCCAACATCGTCGAACGGCTTCCAGTCGTCTGGTTCAATACCTGCCTGTACCTTGCCCAACTGAAAGCCCGCTTGCCTGCGCGGCTCCTCCGGAAACGCAAGCACATCATCATAGGCTGATCCGACCCACTGAATCTCTTTTTCCCGGTTCATAAAGACACGCTACGTATAAAATTTTATACTCTGAAATTGAACGAGTCAACATCTGCTAACTCAACATTAGATTGTAAGAGACCAGCGCCAAGAATCAAAGGTATGCGGCATGGTGTTTTAGCGGCTAGAAGCTGTTGATGAAAAAAGCTCCACAGGCGCATCACACCGAATTAGGATCATGTGACTTTAATATGACGTTGCCACGCACCTCGTGCCTAGTCACAACCATTCAGCATTGATCCCTGACCCCTACGACCCTTCCGTCCTGCGCGCTCCGCTTGCCATTAAGACAGTGGAGTATGTGGGGTGGTCTTGCTGTTTTCCGTTCGACTTTACTCTCCCGAGCTTTGGGACTTAAAAAGTGTCAGAAATAACGTCACACTTCTTCCAGTCAGGAGATATCGCCATGCAGACCCTCGCCAAACAAGTCTTGGAACACGCCACCGGAGCGCCGGAAGGTACGCCTTTGGTCGCCAAAGAACTACTGCATCTGGGCAGTCGCGCAGCGGTGGATCAAGTATTGTCCCGTTTGGTGCAGCGCGGCACCCTATTGCGCGCCGGTCGCGGCATCTATGTCCTGCCCGTCGAAAGCCGCTTCGGCACCCGCGCACCGTCGGCCGTCAAGATGGTCGAAGGCTTGGCGAACCAGCGCGGGGAAACCATCGTGCCGCACGGTGCCGCCGCCGCCAACGCGCTAGGCCTGACCACGCAGGTGCCAATGCGAGCGGTCTATCTCACGTCCGGCCCCAGCCGCCGCTTAAAATTGGGTGCGCAGATGATCGAGTTCCGACACGCGCCAATTTGGCAACTGATTTTTCCTGGGCGAGCTGCGGGCGAGGTGGTGCGGGCACTGGCTTGGCTAGGCCCGGAAAAAGCCGGGGAAGCGATCCAGAAGCTGCGCGCCAAACTGCCACCGTCCGAACTGAAAGAAGTCGTGTCGGCGCGGTCGCGCCTGCCGACGTGGATGGCCCAAGAAATCAGCGCCCTGGTGGCCTATGGCTGAATTCTTCCAGCTCTCCACCGCCGAACGCCTGGAGGCGCTTGACCTCGCAGCGAACACGTCGGGCCTACTGCCCCATCTGCTGGAAAAAAACATCTGGGTAGTCTGGTCGCTGCGGCACCTCTTTGCCGACCCTTACGCTGACCACTTGGTATTCAAGGGTGGCACGTCCTTGTCGAAGGCCTATGGCGTCATCAGGCGCTTCTCCGAAGACGTGGACCTGACTTACGACATCCGTGCCATCGCCGCCGATCTGGTGGGTGAAGCGAATGCGCCGCTGCCAGCCAGCAAGAGCCAGGAGAAAAAGTGGAGCAAGGAGATTCGTGCGCGCCTGTCGGACTGGGTCGGCGCCGAGATCGTGCCGCGCCTCAAACACGATCTTGAGCAAAACGGCTTGCCGGCAACCGTGCGGGCCGAGGGCGAGCCCATCGACACCACCACGCTAATCCCACACATGCTGGAAGCGTTCATGGAGCGTGATCGAGTGTTCAAGCGATCCAGTCGGTCAGGCCAATCCAGCCCCCTGATCATCCATGCCAAGCCGATGAATCATGTGAGCGATTCGGATACACCAGAACCAGTTCATTCGAAGAAATGAAAAATACGCTGGCTGGCTTCGCCACACTACGCCTACGTGAGTTTCCAGTCGAGACCTTCTGAGTCAATCTGAGGGCATGGTCACTTTCTCAGGATTCGCCATGCCTCTCGCACAACCTGCCGACAACTACGGCCGTAACATACCGATGGTAGCCCCGGCATTCTTCCGCATGGTCGACGTGATACGCATTACTGCGTTAAGCCGCGCCACCTTGTACCGACGCATTGCAGAAGGGAAATTCCCGCCACCCGTTCACCTCGGGGGACGGGCATGCGGCTGGACGCCGACAGCGTTACAAGCCTGGATCGATGATCCGGCAGGCTATTCGATCGCGATTGCCCCACTCAACACGTGATCGACTGAAATTGGCTTACCGCCCAAGCGGCCAGCCTTGTACTGGATTCGTACACGATTGCGATGTGATGATGGGATAATGCGACACATAGAGCCACAAGCGCGCCCCGAAGACTCACCCGGCATCGTTGCGCTGAGAAAATCGTGGTACGTATCTGTAGCAGCCGGCGTGCGTCGCGCAAGCCGGAACCCACTCGATAAGCTGTGTTTCAGATCAAATTCATTTGGGGGTATGCGTGGGGGTACCATCAAAGAACAAGAAAATTAAATTCAATATAATCAATTACTTACTTCAATAATGAAAATTGCCACCTGGAACGTCAACTCCCTCAAAGTCCGCCTGCCGCAAGTGTTGCAATGGCTGGAGACCAACCCGGTCGATGTGCTGTGTTTGCAGGAAACCAAGATGACGGACGACAAATTCCCCGTCGCTGAAATCAATGCGGCCGGCTATCAGGTCGCCTTCTCCGGGCAAAAAACTTATAACGGCGTGGCGATTCTGTCGCGGCATCCGATTCGCGACGTGGTCAAAAATATTCCGGGATTCGAGGATGAGCAGCAGCGTGTGTTAGCCGCCACCATTGAAGGAATGCGCATTGTCTGTGCCTACATTCCTAACGGGCAGGCACCGGATACCGACAAGTTCCACTACAAACTGCGCTGGCTCGATGCGCTGCACGACTGGCTCAAGGGAGAACAGGCGCAGCACCCGCAACTGGCCTTGCTGGGCGATTACAACATCGCACCGGAAGACCGCGACGTCTACGATCCGGCAAAATGGGTGGGACAAAATTTAGTCTCGCCGCAAGAACGCGCCGCTTTCGTGCGCTTGCAGGATCTGGAGTTAAAAGATTCGTTTCGCCTGTTTGAACAGGCCGACAAACTGTTTAGCTGGTGGGATTACCGGCAGATGGGCTTCCGTCTGAACCGCGGCATGCGGATCGATCACATTCTGCTGTCGCCGCCGCTGGCGGCACGCTGCACCGGCTGCGTCATCGACAAGCTGCCACGCAAGTGGGAACAACCGTCGGATCACGCACCGGTCATCGCCACGCTGGAAGCGGCTGCCTGATCAGGGCTTGGAAGTTGACTTCGGGCTCAGTTGCTTTTCAAACGCCACATCATTTTTGGTCACGCGCCGGACCGCTTGCGGGCCGCAACCGTTGACAAAAACAACGAAGGCATCCAGCTCCAGCGCTTCACACAATTTCTCAGACGGCTGACCGGCTTCGCGTCGCGCCAGAAGAAAACGGTCGTCGGCGGTTTTCAGCATGGTGTATTGCCGCACGCCGCTGCGGGTATTTAAACGCTCAACGGCGGCGGTGGCACGGGTCGATCTCATAGAAGGTTCCTCATACGTGCAAAGGGACTAGTGTAACCAAATGCCCTGCCCTGCGCTGGGTGCAACGCAAACGACAAACACAAACGACAAATACAAACGATGCCTTGCCAACAATGCAGCAATAACGCAAAAACAAGCCGACAACAACTCAACAACAATCCCGCCTCAGCCGCGCTCCACCTCAATTGCCGTGCGGATTTGTTGTAGCGAAGCCGGGTCTTCAATCGTCGTCAGGTCGCCGGGATCGCGTCCTTCGCAAATAGCCTGAATAGAACGGCGCAGCAATTTACCGGAACGGGTTTTCGGCAGCGCGCTCACAAAATACACCGCCGATGGCCGACCCACCGCGCCCAGATGCCGGTCCACTACGCCCATGATGTCCGTCGCCAGCAGCTTGCGTCCGGCGCTGGTATCGAGGTTCTGTCCCTCCGTGTTTTTCACAATCACAAAGGCCACGGCAGCCTGCCCTTTCAATGGGTCTTCCACACCCACCACTGCCACCTCTGAAACATTCGGATGACTGGAAATGCTTTCTTCGATTTCCCGCGTTCCAAGCCGATGACCGGCGACATTGATCACATCGTCGGTACGCCCGAGAATGAAGTAGTAGCCGTCCTCATCGCAGATGCCCCAATCAAAAGTGGAGTACATCGGCGTAGCGAAATTCGACCAGTAGGTGTTGACGAAGCGCTCATCATCACCGTAAATGGTTTGCATGAAACCGGGTGGCAGCGGGCCTTCGATGGCGACCACGCCCTTTGTATTCGGGGCGCAGACGGTGCCTGTGGCTTCGTCGATGATCCGCACTTTATAACCGTACAGAGCCAAACCAGGGCTGCCCAGTTTACTCGGCAGGTCTTCGATATTTTTAGCGATGGACAACACCGGCCAGCCGGTTTCGGTCTGCCAGTAATTGTCGATCACCGGAATACCGAGTTCTCCGGAAATCCATTGCGAAGTGGTTTCATCAAGCGGCTCACCGGCCAGATACAGGGCCTTGAGCGAGGACAGATCGTATTTCTTGAGCAGTTCCGGCGGCTGTTTTTTCAGCACGCGAATCGCCGTCGGTGCGGACGACATGCGCGTTACTTTGTATTTTTCGACCAGGCTCCACCACACGCCGCCATCGGGACGAATCGGCAAGCCCTCGTACAGGATCGTCGCCATGCCGGCAATCAAGGGGCCATAGACGATATAGGAGTGACCGACTACCCAGCCGATATCGGAAGTGCAAAAAAACGTTTCGCCGGGATTGCCGCAAAACTGATAATCCATTGAAGTCGCCAGCGCCACCGCATAGCCGCCGACATCGCGCAGCACGCCCTTGGGTTTGCCGGTCGTGCCGGAGGTATACAAAATATAGGAAGGCGCATTCGATTCCAGCCAGGTCACGGCGACTTTCGACTGCAAATGTTGCTGCCGCAATTCCGCATAACCGACATCGCGCCCGGCCATCATCGCGCTCGGCGCGAGGCCGCGGTTGACCATCAGGACGTGAGCGGGTTTGTGGGCCGCGAGATGAATCGCCTCATCCAGCAGGTGCTTATATGGCATGACCTTGCCGCCGCGCGAACCGGCATCGGCGGAAACAATCAGCACCGGCTGCGCATCGTCGATGCGAGTCGCGAGACTGTTCGCAGCGAAACCACCGAACACCACCGAATGCACCGCGCCAATGCGGGCGCAGGCCAGCATCGCAAACACCGCTTCGGCAATCATCGGCATGTAGATCAACACACGATCGCCCTGAAGTACTCCCAGCGTCTGCATGCAGGCCGCCATGTAATTGACTTCCTCATGCAGCTGCGAAAAAGTGTAAGTGAGTTCGGTGCCGGTTTCGGTCGATACCGCAATCAGCGCGGGCTGATCGCCGCGTGCGGCCAAATGGCGATCCACTGCGTTGTGACAAAGATTGGTAGTGCCGCCGACAAACCATTTATTGAACGGCGGATGGCTGTCGTCCAGCGTTTGGGTGAATGGCGTTTGCCATTCGATGCGACGCGCTTCACGCGCCCAGAAAATATCGGGTTGTTCTATCGACTCGCGATACAGGTCGGCAAATTTCATGCTGTCTCCTTGTGCACGCCGGAAGGCGCATTGTTATTTCAAGCATGCGTAGCGCAACTTGTTGCGCCAGGAATTTTTATTATTTTTTATAATTGAACAACTCAATCTGACTATCGCAGAGAGAACTTACAGCCACCTGAAAATACTTTTTAACAACATAAAATCTTTGAAAAGATCAAAGAAAAAATCTTCACTGCAACATGGGCAAGCTTTGAAAAACAGGACGCGATAAGGGCGTCCTGTTTTTTCCTTGCCTATCTTTACCTAAGCTTGATTACAGGCAGATCAGATCACGTACAGATCCACATACTCATGCACCGCCATTGCTTCCAGCTTCTTTTGATCCAGCGAGACTGCCAGGATTTTCTGTTGCTGTTTCGCCGGGAACTGACGCGCCAGGTTAGTACGGAATTTGTCTTCCAGCAAAGGAATGCCATCGACACGACGACGCGCATGACCGATAGGAAATTCAACCACCAGTTCCTTGAGTTTCTTGCCGTCCTTGAACTCCACCGTCAGGGCATTGGCAATCGAGCGCTTCTTAGGATCGTGATAATCCTTGGTGAATGCTGGATCTTCAACGCAAACGATCTTGTCGCGCAGCACATCGATGCGCTTGTCGGCGGCGATATGGTCTTCATAATCGGAGGCCGTCAGGCGACCGAAAATCAGCGGCACGGCGACCATGTACTGGATGCAGTGATCGCGATCGGCCGGATTGCTGAGCGGGCCTTTTTTGTCGATGATGCGGATGCAGGCTTCGTGTGTGCGGATCGTGATTTTCTTGATGTCGTCAACGCTCTTGCCTGCCTTCGCCAATTGCTCGTGCAGAGTCATCGCTGCCTCGACTGCCGTTTGCGAATGGAACTCAGCCGGGAAGGAAATTTTGAACAGCACGTTTTCCATCACATACGATTCATACTTGCGCTGGAACTTGAAAGGCTGGCCCTTGAACAGCACGTCGTAAAAACCCCAGGTCTTGGCCGTCAGCACCGACGGATAACCCATTTCACCGGTCTTGGCCATCAGCGCCAGACGCACTGCGCGGGAAGTGGCGTCGCCTGCGGCCCACGACTTGCGCGATCCGGTATTCGGCGAGTGACGATAAGTACGCAGCGATTGACCATCGACCCACGCCAACGAAACGGCGTTCAGAATTTCTTCGCGTGTCAGACCGAGCATTTCAGCCACTACCGCTGTGGAAGCGACTTTCACCAGCACAACGTGATCGAGGCCGACTTTATTGAAGGAATTTTCCAGTGCGATACAACCCTGTATTTCATGCGCCTTGATCATGCCGGTCAGCACGTCTTTCATGGTCAGCGGCTTCTTGCCCGCCGCCACGGCATTGCGCGAGAGCCAGTCGGCAGTAGCCAGAATGCCGCCGAGGTTATCCGATGGATGACCCCATTCGGCAGCCAGCCAGGTATCGTTGAAATCGAGCCAGCGAATCATCATGCCGATATTGAATGCGGCTTGCACCGGATCGAGCTGAAACTGCGTGCCCGGCACTTTAGCGCCGTTCGGCACGATCGTGCCCGGAACGATAGGGCCCATCAGTTTTTTACAGGCAGGATATTCCAGCGCTTCCAGACCGCAACCCAGCGTATCGATGAGGCAATTGCGCGCCGTGTCGTAGGCCACCTTGGAGGTGATGGTGTATTTGGTGACGTAATCGACGATATCGACCAGCACTTTGTCGAATTTGGGGCGGACGTTGGAAATAGTTGCGGACATGCGAGCTCCTGTTAAGAAAAAATCAAAAATCAATGTCCGGCCCAGCGCAAGCGACAGGGCGTCGGATTAAGCGGCGTGACAGTTATTGGCCAGTTGCTTGCCAAGTTTCGAGTTCAACAAAAACGACTTCGAGGGAATCTGAATCCAGACCAGCCCGGCGCTCGAACTCTCGAAGCGCAACGCGCCGGTGGAAGTGGAGACCGGCTGCAATGTATATGCGCTGCCCTTCCAGTCAACGGTAATGCTGTCGGCATTGGCTCCGTTGAGCTTGACCTGCACGCTGTCGTCCAGCTCGCAGCTAAAATTTCCGGTCACCAGATTTTTGTTCCAGTCGGGCGCCGAAGAAGTCAGTGCCGACACGGCAGAAACGGTTTGTGTCACGGCCATTCCACCGCCACCGCAAGCCGCCAGCAGAACCGGGAGTGTCAATATCAGAGCCGAAGCCAGTGTGCATAAACGCATGTATTCACCCATCTTGGTAGTCGAGGCCGCCAATACAAACGCGGCGAATCGCCTGCCGGTGGCCTCGATACCGGACCCGAAGGCCCCTCCCCTGAGCTTGCTGCCCAGGGGAGGGGCGCTTACTTGCGCTTGTTAATTGGGATGAATTCTAAATCCTCAGGGCCAACATAGTTGGCGGAGGGGCGAATAATTTTATTATCGATGCGCTGTTCGATGATGTGCGCCGCCCAGCCGGAGGTGCGGGCGATCACGAACAAGGGGGTAAACATGGACGTCGGCACCCCCATCATGTGGTAGGACACGGCAGAGAACCAGTCCAGATTAGGAAACATTTTTTTGATGTCCCACATCACCGTTTCCAGACGTTCTGCAATGTCATACATCTTGGTCGATCCCGCTTCTTGCGACAGCTGATAGGCGACTTTTTTGATGACTTCATTGCGCGGATCGGAAATGGTATAGACCGGATGGCCGAAACCAATCACGACTTCCTTGTTGTCGACGCGACGCTTGATGTCGGCTTCGGCTTCGTCAGGCGTGTCATAGCTCTTCTGAATTTCAAACGCGAATTCATTGGCACCGCCATGCTTGGGGCCGCGCAACGCGCCGATACCGGCGGTAATTGCCGAATACATGTCAGAGCCGGTACCCGCCACCACTCGACTGGCGAATGTGGAAGCATTGAATTCATGTTCTGCATACAGAATCAGCGAGGTATGCATCGCTTTTTCCCACTGCTCGGAGGGTTTTTCTCCATGCAGCAGATGCAGGAAATGCCCGCCGATAGACTCATCGTCGGTTTCAGTCTCGATGCGCTTGCCGTTATGGCTGAAGTGGTACCAGTACAGCAGCATGGAACCGAGCGAAGCCATCAGCAAATCGGCAATATCGCGCGCGCCGGGGGCTTTGTGGTCGTCTTTTTCAGGCAGCACGCAACCCAGCGCCGACACGCCGGTGCGCATCACATCCATAGGATGCGAGGCAGCAGGCAGACATTCCAGCGCCGCTTTGACGGCGGCCGGTATGCCGCGCAGTGCCTTGAGTTTGGTTTTGTAAGCGCGCAGTTCGGCCGTGGTCGGCAGTTTGCCATGCACCAGCAGATGGGCGATTTCTTCGAATTCGCAGCTATCGGCGATATCGAGAATGTCGTAACCGCGGTAATGCAAGTCGTTGCCGGTTTTGCCGACGGTGCACAGCGCGGTGTTACCGGCGGTCACACCCGACAGCGCCACCGATTTTTTAGGCTTGAAAGCAGTTGCTTGTGGTTCAGTCATCGTCATCTCCTAAACGTGGTTCTGTTTTTGCTGCGCGAACAAGGCATCCAGGCTTTGCTCATACGAGTGGTAATTGATGCGGTCGTACAACTCCATCCGGGTTTGCATGGAATCGATAACATTCTTTTGCGTACCGTCGCGGCGGATGGCGGTGAACACATTTTCCGCCGCCTTGTTCATGGCGCGAAACGCCGACAAGGGATAAAGCACGATGCCGACATCGGCGCTTTTCAGCTCTTCCACGGTAAATAAAGGCGTGGCGCCGAATTCAGTGATATTGGCCAGCACCGGCACCTTGACGGCGGCGGCGAACTGGCGGTACATCGCCAGATCGGTGATCGCTTCCGGGAAGATCATGTCTGCACCGGCTTCGACGCAGGCAATCGCCCGCTCCAGCGCCGATTCCAGCCCCTCCACCGCCAGCGCATCGGTACGCGCCATGATGACGAACTGATCGTCGGTACGGGCGTCGACCGCCGCCTTGATGCGATCAACCATCTCCTGCTTGCTGACGATTTCCTTGTTAGGACGGTGACCGCAGCGCTTGGCTCCGACCTGATCTTCGATGTGCAGGCCAGCTGCGCCGAACTTGATCATCGACTTGACCGTGCGCGCCACATTGAAAGCAGACGAACCGAAACCGGTATCGGCATCGACCAGCAAGGGCAGATCGCAGACATCGGTAATACGCCGCACATCGGTCAGCACATCATCCAGATTGGAAATACCGAGATCGGGCAAACCGAGCGAACCGGCAGCCACACCGCCGCCGGACAAATAAATGGCGCGGAAACCGGCACGTTTGGCCAGCAGCGCATGGTTAGCGTTAATCGCACCGACAATTTGCAAGGGGGATTCTTCGCGTACCGCTTTGCGCAGAGCTGCGCCTGGAGATTCGATGGGCATGAGAGATACCTTTAGAAAATAGAGAGCAGTGTCAAATGACGGCACCCGTTGCTTCATCACTGCAAATCCGATGAGGCATTGCGGCGCGACTATCTGCTCCCCGTTCTTATTGCAAACGGCGTGCCATCGTTGAATCAGACGTCGACCAGGCAAGCCGATTTCGCCGCCATAAAAAATTTGATGATAAAAATCAATCGCTTACCGCGAAAAACCGGTGAAAAACACATTCCACGCACGAGCCAGCCGACGTTGCATAGTGCGTTACAATGTTTCAACTTGAATTTAAAATGAAACACCTGAAACAAAAATGAAACAACCCAACTCCTTCACCCATGAGCAAACCGACAAACCCGTCATCTGGACGGTATCGGTATCGCGCCTGTCCGACTTGTTCCGCGACATCAGCCTCGAATACGACGATCAGGCCATCATCGAACCGATCAATCTCGGCTTCGACGACGCGGTACGGCATATCCGCGCACGGCTCGATCACGAACGCTGCGACGCCATCATCGCCGCCGGTTCCAACGGCGCTTACCTGAAAAACCGGCTGTCGGTACCGGTCATCACCGCCAAGGCCAGCGGTTTCGACATCCTGCGCGCATTGGCGCAGGCGCGTCGCCTGACACCGCATATCGGCCTCATCATGTACCAGCGCACCCTGCCCGAGCTGGCCGACTTCCAGGCCACGTTCGAACTCGACATCGTGCAACGCACCTATGCCACCGAAGAAGACGCGCGCGCCCAGCTCATTGAATTGAAAGCGGCCGGAATCAAGGCCATCGTCGGCGCCGGGCTGATTACCGATCTGGCCGAAGAAGCAGGACTACACGGTATCTTCGTCTACTCCCCAGCCACCATACGCCAGGCCTTCGACGATGCACTGGAACTGGCCAGACTCACGCAACTGGAAGTGCAACGCGGACGCAATGTGCCGGTCGCCGCCGCTCTGCGCACCCGCCACCGCCTCAGCGATCTGCGCGGCACCTCGGCTGCCATGGACACCGTGCGCGACGCCGTCACGCTATTCGCCCGCTCGCCTGCCACGGTCTTGATTGAGGGCGAAACCGGCAGCGGCAAGGAACTGGTGGCGCAGGCCATCCATCGCGAACATCCTCGCACGCAAGGCCGGGCCTCGGAGCATCGGCCCTTCGTCGCCGTCAATTGCGGCGCACTGGCAGAATCCTTGCTGGAATCCGAATTATTCGGCTACGAAGAAGGCGCTTTTACCGGCTCGCGCCGGGGCGGTCGCGCCGGATTGTTTGAAGCCGCGCATGGCGGCACCCTGTTCCTCGATGAAATCGGCGAAATGCCGCTGGGACTGCAAACACGGCTGCTGCGCGTGCTGGAAGAACGGGAAGTAGTGCGGGTCGGCAGCTCAAGGCCGATTCCGGTCGATGTGCGCATCCTCAGCGCCACCCATTGCGATCTGGAACAACGGGTGCGCGACGGACGTTTTCGCGCTGATCTGTTTTACCGGCTGGCAGTGTTGCGGCTAAGACTGCCGCCCCTGCGCGAACGACGCGAAGATATCGTGCCGCTGGCCGAGTGGTGCCTCAAAAACGCCATGGCGGCGCTGGATGTGCGACCGCACCCCAACCTCTCCGCTGAAATCGTCCATTGCCAGACTCTGCTGACAGCGCACAACTGGCCCGGCAATGTGCGCGAACTGCGCAATGTGATGGAACGTCTGGCGCTATTCCTGGCGGCAGAACCCTTGCAGGCACTGACGCCGAACCTGATTGCGCGCATCGCGCCGGAAATTCTGACCACTGCCGTGAAGGCTGATGTGGGGCATGCCGCCAACAACGCAGCAGGAATCTCAACCGAAGCGCCCCCTGCAATAGCAACCGGCATACCGGAAAACCTGAATGACGTCCTGAAGCGCTTCGATGGCGACCGCGCTGCGGCAGCCGCCTTCCTCGGCATCAGCCGCACTACCTTATGGCGCAAGCTGAAAGCGCAGTGATGGTGAATCTTACGCCGCTTCCTTTTTCGCAAAGCCCAGATAACTTTCAATAATCTGCGGATTCGACGCCAGCTCCGCTGCCGGGCCTTCCATTGCCAGCGCGCCCATTTCAAGCACATAGGCATAATCGGCCACCTGCAAGGCTGCGCGCGCATTTTGTTCGATCAGCAAAGTCGCCACGCCGGTCTTGCGCAATTCGCTGATGATGCGGAAAATTTCCTTGGTAATCAGCGGTGCCAGTCCCAGGCTAGGTTCATCGAGCATCAGCACCTGCGGCTTGGCCATCAGCGCCCGTCCCACTGCCAGCATTTGCCGTTCGCCGCCGGACATGGTGCCGGCCGCTTGCTTGCGACGCTGCATGAGTTTGGGGAACAAGGCGTAGACCATCTCCAACTGATCCATATAGTTTTTCTCGCCATTCTTTTTACGCTTGTACGCGCCGAGTTCCAGATTGACTTCCACGCTCATGCTGGCAAACAATTCGCGCCGCTCCGGCACCAGACTCAGCCCAAACGCCACGCGCTCCTCGATCTCCATGCCATTGAGGTTATGGCCCAGATACACCACCGAACCGCTGGCCGTACCAGTCGCCGGCAAGGAACCCATGATGGCATTGAGCAAGGTCGATTTACCCGCGCCGTTAGGCCCGATCACGGTCACGATCTGCCCTTCCGCAATGCGGATACTGGCCCCGTGCAGGGCCTCGACTTTGCCGTAATGGGCGTGCAGATCGCTGACTTCCAGCAAGATTTTTGGGGTCGTCATTCCACACCTCCGAGATACGCTTCCAGCACGGCCGGATGCACTTGAATTTGCGCGGGCGAACCTTCGGCAATTTTCGCGCCGAATTCCATGACGACGATATGGTCGGTCAGTTGCATCACGAAATCCATGTCATGCTCCACCAACAACACGGCCATGCCTTCGCCCCTGAGTTTTTTCAGCAAATCGGAGAGCGCCTGCTTTTCCTGATAACGCAAACCAGCCGCTGGCTCGTCAAGCAGCAATAGCGCCGGATCGCAACACAAGGCGCGTGCGATTTCGACAATCCGCTGCTGACCCAACGCCAGACTACCCGCCGGACGATAGAGCAAATCACCCAGACCGACGCGCTCCAGCTGCCGTCGCGCTTCGAACAAAATTTTGCGTTCTTCCTCTCGGTTACAGCGAAAAATGCTCGCCAGCACGCCGCCCTGCGCTGCATGATCGCCGCGCAGATGCGCCCCGATCGCTACATTCTCCAGCACGCTCATGCCCGCAACCAGACGCACATGCTGGAATGTTCGCGCCAATCCACGTCGCACGATCTGGCGCGAGGACAGGCCTGCAATCGACTGTTGCCGGTAATGAATCTTTCCACCACTCGCGGGCAATACGCCGGTTACTAAGTTGAACGTGGTCGATTTCCCCGCGCCGTTAGGGCCGATCAGGCCCACGATCTCGCCAGCCTTGACCGAGAAGCTGACGTCGTTGACCGCCACCAGTCCGCCGAACTGCTTGCGCGCTGCCACCAGCTCCAGAATGATTTCGCCTTTTTCGGGCTTGGTCTTTTGCAGTAATGGCGGAGCATCGTCCGGTGCCAGTGCCGGCGGTTTGCCGGGAAAGCGCATCTGGATAAAAGGCCACAACCCCTCATTGGCATACTGCAAAAACAGCACCAGCAAGACGCCAAAGACGATCATGTCGAAATTGCCGCCGGAACCCAGCAAGCCCGGCAAATACTCCTGCAAGAAATAACCGAGCACCGTAATGACTCCGGCCCCGAGCAAAGCGCCCCACACGAAACCGGCACCGCCGACGACCGCCATCAGCAAATAATCGATCCCGTATTTCAAACCGAAGGGCGTGGGATTGACCGCATGTTGTAAATGCGCATACAGCCAGCCAGACACGCTCGCCAGCATCGCGGCATAGACGAAGATGACGATTTTCATCCAGGGCGTATTGACGCCCATCGATTCCGGCATGACATAGCCCGACTTCAGCGCACGCACCGCGCGGCCCGGCCGGGAATTCAGAAAATTCTTGACCGATACCAGCGACAGAATCACCGCGCACCAGATCAGGAAATACATAGAGCGGACGCTATTGAATTCAAAGCCAAACAGCGCAATCGAGGGAATGCCGCCGATGCCGTCGTACTTGCCCAGACTATCGAGATTGCCGAACAGGTAATACAGGGACAGGCCCCAGGCGATCGTGCTCAAGGGCAGATAGTGGCCCGACAAGCGCATGGTAAACGCGCCAATCAGCAAGGCCGAGACGCCGGTAATGAGCAAACCCGCCAGCAGACTGAGCCACGGCGACAAGTCGTATTGCGTGGTCAGATACGCCGTTGCATACGCGCCGATACCAACGAACGCAGCCTGTCCGAACGAAGTCAGGCCAGCCACACCGGTCAGCAACACCAGCCCCAGCGTAACGATGCTGTACAAGCCGACATACGACAATAAAGTGATCCAGAACGCCGGTACCGGCAGCAATGGCAGCAACAGGACTAGCAAAAAGACCGCCACCGGCAATGCCGCCAATGCAGCGGACAACAGAGTATTTTTTTTCATGTGCGCGCCTTTAAGCTTCTTCATCCATATGCGTGCTGGAGAGCGAACGCCACACCAATACGGGAATAATCACGGTGAATACAATCAAGTCCTTGAACGAACTGGCCCAGAACGAAGAGAAGCTTTCCAGCAAACCGACGCCCACCGAACCGGCCACTGCCAGCGGATAACTGGCCAGTCCGCCGAAAATCGCGCCGACGAAACCTTTGAGCGCAATCAGGAATCCCGATTCGTAACTGATGATGGTGAACGGCGCGATCAACATGCCGCACACCGCACCGATGCCGGCCCCCAGCGTCAAAGCCAGCTTGCCCGCCTGATTGGTGCCGATGCCCACCAGCCGCGCACCGAGCCGGTTGACGGCCGTGGCGCGCAGAGCCTTGCCCGACAATGAGCGTTCAAAATAAAAATAGATGGCGATAACCAGCGCAATCACCGTGGCGACCACCGCGATGCTCTGCCCCGAAATCACCAGATCGCCGATCGTCAACTGGGCATCGGTAAAGGGTTTGGTATTCGATCCTTCAGGGCCGAACATCAGCAGTCCCAGACCGACCATCGCCAGATGCACACCCAGCGACACAATCAGCAGCACCAGCACGCTGGCATGCGCCAGCGGTTGATAGGCGACGCGATAAATCATCGGTCCCATTGGCACGACGATAGCCAGTGCCAGCGCAATCTGCAGCGGCATCGGCAAGGCCGCCAGCGGCAGAAATTGCGCCAGCAGGGCCAGTGCGATAGGGAACAGTAGAAATTTTCCGCACAGTAGCGGCAAGCGCTGAGGCAGTCGGAGACGGCGTTCCGGGTATTTGAGTGCGGCTGAAATTTCAGCGACGAAGGTTGCCGCTCCCAGTGCCAACAGCAGCCACACGGTAAGCGGTGTCTGGCCACTTTGTATCGCCACCAGAGTCAACGCGCCGTAAGCGGCAAACTCGCCTTGCGGTAAAAAAATGACGCGTGTGACTGAAAAGATCAGTACCAGCGCCAGCGATAGCAGCGCATAAATCGCACCGGTTGTCATGCCGTCCTGCACCAGAGCGGCAACAATTGTCAGATCCACGTCTTCCTCCCTATGAGCTTCTTGATGAAGCATAGTCAACGTGCATCCGGGGGGATGCCGTCAGCCTGTATTTTTTATACTGAATTAAAAGAGCCTCTGATGTAATGGCTACGCACGCCACATTCAATCAGAGACTCCGGGGGCAGTTTGATTGTCCCGATGACTACGCCAGACAGCGTTTAGTTGTGCTTGGCGACCAGCGTCAAAATGTCATACGAAGCCACCAGCTCACCGAGCTGGTTGCTCACTTCAACATCCCAGGCGACCACGCCCTGACCGACGCCGTTAACATCTTTCCGGTTGCGATCAATCTTGCGCTTACAGGTCAGACGCGCCTGTATCGTGTCGCCGATGCCGACCGGTTTGACGAAGCGCAAGGTATCCAGTCCGTAATTGGCCAACACCGGTCCCGGCGCGGGCGATACAAACAAGCCTGCTGCCGCAGACAACACAAAATAGCCGTGAGCAATGCGCTTGCCGAACGGGGATTCTTTCGCAGCGACTTCATCGAAGTGCATGTAGAAATAATCGCCGGAGACGCCGCCGAAATTCACCAGGTCGGCTTCCGACACGGTACGGCGGTGCGTCAGCAAGGAGTCGCCGATCTGCAAGTCTTCAAAATGATGACGGAACGGATGGACTGCCGATTCGCGCACCACAGCGCCGCGCACATGCTCGCCAACGACCGCCGCCAGCATGGTTGGCGAGCCCTGTACTGCTGCGCGTTGCAAATAATGTTTGACGGCGCGCACGCCGCCCAGCTCTTCGCCGCCACCGGCGCGACCCGGACCGCCGTGCTTGAGTTGCGGCAAAGGAGAACCATGTCCGGTCGATTCGGCCGCTGCGGCCTTGTCGAGAATCAGCAAACGACCATGCCAGGCTGCCATTGCCGGAATGGCTTTTGCCGCCACTTTTGGATCGTGCGTGAATAAACTACCGACCAGACTACCGCGTCCGCGTGCCGCCAAATTGAGCGCTTCGTCGAAATCGTCGTAAGCCATCAGGGTGCTGACCGGGCCAAACGCTTCCAGATCATGCACCGCATCGTTGAGCAGCGGATTGCGGCAAACGACCAGCGTCGGCGCAAAGAAAGCACCGTTGGCAACGCCCTCACCGAGCGGATTAAAGCCATCGCTCGCACCAAATGCGATTTCGTTACCTTGCGCCAGCAACGCCAGTCGCTCGGCCACATCGTTTTGCTGCGCTTTGCTGGCCAGCGGGCCCATGCGCACATTGTCCAGATGCGGATCGCCCACCGTCACTTTCGCCAGCCGCGCTCTGAGCTTCTCCGTCAGTGCATCGATATGCTGACGCGGCACGATGGCGCGACGAATGGCCGTACATTTCTGTCCGGCCTTGGTGGTCATTTCGCGCGCCACTTCCTTGACGAACAGATCGAACTCTTCATCGTCGGGCGTGACATCCGGCCCGAGAATGGCGCAATTGAGGGAATCGGCTTCCGCATTGAAGGGCACCGAATGGCGAATCAGATTCGGATTCACGCGCAGCATGGCCGCGGTATCGGCCGAGCCGGTAAAGGTCACGACATCCTGTCCCAACAAGCGATCCAGCAAGTCGCCGGAACTGCCGATAATCAGTTGCAGGCTACCGACCGGCAAAATACCGGACGCATCGATGAGCCGCACCAGCGCTTCGGTCAGATAGCTGGTAGCAGTTGCCGGTTTGACGATACACGGCATGCCGGCAAGGAAGGTCGGCGCAAATTTTTCCAGCACGCCCCACACCGGAAAATTGAAAGCATTGATATGCACTGCCACGCCGCCACGCGGCACCAGAATGTGGCTGCCGACGAACTGGCCCAGTTTACCTAATGGAAACGCGGGACCTTCATGCACCAGATTGCCGGAAGGCAGCTCGTTGCTACCCATGCTGGCATACGCGAACAAAGTGCCGGTACCGCCTTCGATATCGATCCAGCTATCGCTGCGCGTTGCACCGGTATGCAGCGAAATCGCGTACAGGACTTCCTTGTGCTCATTCAGATATTTGGCCAGCGTGCGCAGAAGCGTCGCCCGTTGTTGAAAATCCAGCGCCAGCAACGATGACAAACCCTGCTTGCGCGCATGCGTCAGCGCTTCGTCGAAATCGATGCGCTCGGCATGTGTATGCGCGACAGGCCGGCCATCAATGGCGCTATTGAGTGCCAGCGCAGCGGTACTGCCGATCCAGCGACCGCCGATAAAACTCTGCAAGGTATTACTGTGGTTGGGATTCATCGTTGCTCCGTGACGTCATGTGGCAGGGAGCGGCGTCGTCCTGACGTCCCTCCCCGCCGCAAGTAAAAATGAGATGGTTGGCGTTATTGCTGAAAAACAGAATTGAATCTGAATCAAGGCTGATGTTTCAGGGCTGATGTTTCAGGGCTGATATTTCAAGGCTGATGTTTCAAGGCTGATGTTTCAAGGCTGATTTCAGGGCTGGTATTTCCAGGCACCTTTTTCAATCTTGACCATGACCCGGGCGCGCTGATCCAGACCCAGATGATCGGTGGCCGACATGTTGTAGACCCCATGCACGCCATTGAGATTTTTCACGTTTTCCAGCGCTTCACGCAAGGCGGCGCGGAATTCAGGCGTGCCCGGTTGGGCCTTCTTCAATGCTTGCGGCAAGGCTGCCTGAAGCAGCAGTCCGGCATCCCAGGCGTAACCGCCAAACAACGATACGGAATCTTTGCCGTAGGCCGCTTCATATTTCTGCACATACTCCAGCGCCACTTTGCGCACCGGATGATCGGCAGGCAATTGCGCCGCCACTAACACCGGGCCGGATGGCAACAGCGTACCGTCCAGCATTTTCCCGCCTAGTCGCAAGAAGTCCGCATTGGCAACGCCATGCGTCTGGTAAATTTTCCCTTGATATCCACGTTCCTTGAGCGCGCGCTGTGGCACTACGGCAGGCGTACCGGAACCGGCGATCAGGATGGCGTCCGGTTTGGCGGACATCACCTTCAATACTTGCGCGGTGGCCGACGTGTCGCTTGGAGAAAACCGTTCGTTGGCAACGATTTCCAGTTTCTTGATCGCCGCTGCCTTGCTGAATTCGGTGTACCAGCCCTCGCCGTAGGCATTGGCAAAACCGATGAAACCGACGCGCTTGACGCCCATGTCGACCATGCTCTGCACAATCATCAACGACATCATGCTGTCGTTTTGCGGCGTCTTGAACACCCACTTTTTCTTGGCGTCCATCGGTTCGACAATCCGCGCCGAAGCTGCCAGCGAGATCATCGGTGTTTGCGCTTCTGCCACGACTTCCGTCATCGACAAGGAGTTGGGACTGATGGTCGATCCGATGACCAGATCGGCCTTGTTTTCAGTAATGAAACGGCGCGTGTTCTTGACTGCTTGCGTGGTGTCCGACGCATCGTCAAGCACGATGTAATTGATCTTCTGACCGGCAATGCTGGTCGGTAGCAGTGCGATCGTATTTTTTTCGGGAATGCCCAGCGAAGCGGCTGGGCCAGTGGTCGATAGTGTTACCCCGACCGTGATGTCGGCGTAGGCGGCGCTGCTACCGGTAATCGCCAGCAGTAATGCCAGTCGTCGAATGGATTTCATTGTCTGTCTCCTTATTGGTTTGATTTCTTATTGCCGGCCTGGAGACTCGAAATCTCTTCAGCCTGCGGGTACTGCCTTTTTCTTCTTTACGGCCGGCTTGCGCAGACCCGGAATATCCACGTTGACCGCGCCCATTCCACCGAACAACAAATCCGATACCACTCCGGCCATCTTTTCATGCGTCAGCCCGCCGTCCGGCTTGAGCCACATGAACATCCAGTTGATCATGCCAAACAGCAGCATCGTCAGCGGCTTTGCCATGCGGCTGGCTTCTAACTCGGGCCGCACGCCGACCATTGCCTGCGCCATTGCATCGACCACCTTGCGTTCCCCGCTGAGAATCCGCTTCTGATCCTTCGCTTGCAGGAACTTCACATCCTGCGTCAGTACCCGATGCTCGTTTTGCGCATCGGCATATTCCTCAACAAACCGCTGCACCAGCAGGCGCAGCCTTGCTTCGGGTTCCAGCGTTTGCTGCGCCACTTCATCCACCAGCGCACACAGACGCTCGATATGGCCTTCGCAGATATAGACCAGCAATTCATTCTTGTCGGAAACGTAGTGATACAAGGACGCTTTCGACAAACTGCACGCCTGCGCCACTTCATTCATGGTCGTGGCGGTAAAACCATTACACGCAAACAAGGCCGCAGCCTGTTTGATGATGAGTTCGCGCTGACTGTCAAATCCTGCTGCACGCTTGCGTGGCATATTTTCCTACCCTATCGATGTCGAAAAAAACGTGATTGTGCCGCAATTACGCCGCACAGTTGCCCAATTTCAATTCAGACACCGTGCAACCGGCATATCACGTCACACATCACGCCGCATATCGCACCAGACAAAAACAGAGAGGAAATCGAATTCAAGGCGCTGCGTTGCCTGTCAGCAAGCTTTGCATGAAAGATGCAAAACAGATGCAAAACATTGTTGACCGACCGGTCGGTTGGATTTATTATTAACTAAATTTTGACGGCAAGCAATCGTTTTTTGCTGGTAACGGGACGCGGCAAGTTTCTGCTGCAGGTGCGACTTTCCCGATCCAAGGCGTCAAGGCAGTAATCAATATCAAAAACAATAACGACTAACAGCAAACAAGCGTGCGCTCAATCCAGGGTGTGCAGTCAGGAGATGGCAATGCCCAGCTATGCAATCGAAGGCGTCATACCCGTTGTCGCGCCCAGCGCCTATGTCCACCCTACAGCGGTACTGATAGGCGACGTCATCGTCGGCCCTGACTGCTATGTCGGCCCGCTGGCGAGTCTGCGCGGAGATTTTGGCCGCATCATTCTGGAGCGCGGCTCGAACGTACAAGATAGTTGCGTCATCCACGGCTTTCCCGGCCACGACACAGTAGTGGAAGAAAACGGCCACATCGGACACGGCGCCATTCTGCACAGCTGCATCATCAAGCGTGATGCGCTGGTCGGCATGAATGCCGTCGTAATGGACGACGCCGTCGTCGGCGAACAAGCCATCGTCGCCGCCTGCGCCTTTGTGCGCGCAGGCATGCAGATTCCCCCGCGCACACTGGTAGCGGGTGTGCCAGCCAAAATCATTCGCGAACTCAGTGAGCAGGAAATTGCCTGGAAACTGGAAGGCACGCTGACTTATCAGGACCTGACCAAGCGCTGCCTCGGTAGCATGGTCGAAGTATTACCGCTGGCCGAACTGGAAGCGAACCGGCCATCGTTGAAAGCGCCGGATGTCAAACCATTGATCGCCGCCAAACTCGCTACCCCATCTGCAACCAATCCTGTTAACACCGGAACCGCTGAACAAGCGTAGTGAGCTGCGCAGCTTCATCAGCGATTCTTTTTAATTTTCTTTCTGGAGATAACCATCATGTATGCACAACTGGTAGAAACAGGCACCAAGCACGTACGCTCTCTGGAGGAAATGAGCGCGGAAGAGCAGCTTTTCCAACAGAAAATCGATCGCGGCGTGAAGATCGAACCAAAAGACTGGATGCCGGAGGCCTACCGTAAAACGCTGATCCGCCAGATTTCGCAACATGCACATTCGGAAATCGTCGGCCAATTGCCGGAAGGTAACTGGGTCACGCGCGCGCCGACACTGGAACGCAAAGCCATCCTGCTCGCCAAAATCCAGGACGAAGCCGGTCACGGTCTCTACCTGTACAGCGCTGCCGAAACACTGGGCGTCTCGCGCGATCAGTTGCTGGCCGACTTGCATTCCGGCAAAGCCAAGTACTCCAGCATTTTCAATTACCCCAGCCTGAGCTGGGCCGATATGGGTGCCATCGGCTGGCTGGTCGACGGCTCCGCCATCATCAATCAGATTCCGCTGTGCCGCTGTTCTTACGGCCCGTATGCGCGCGCCATGGTGCGCGTGTGCAAGGAAGAATCCTTCCATGCGCGTCAGGGCTACGACATCATGATGTCGCTGTGCAAAGGCACGGCGGCGCAAAAGCAGATGGCGCAAGACGCACTAAACCGCTGGTGGTGGCCGTCGCTGATGATGTTCGGCCCATCGGATGCCACCTCCGTCAACAGCGCGCAGTCAGCGCAATGGCGCATCAAACTGTTTTCCAACGATGAATTGCGTCAGCGCATGGTCGACCAGACCGTGCCACAAGCCCATTACTTGGGTCTGACCGTCCCCGACGCCGACCTCAAATGGAATGCCGAAACCGAGCATTACGAATTCGGTGCCATCGACTGGGACGAATTCAACAACGTCCTGCGCGGCAACGGCCCCTGCAACAAGGAACGGCTGGAAACCCGCAAACAGGCCAGCGAAGACGGTGCCTGGTTCCGCGACGCCTTGAATGCCCATGCCGAAAAACAGCACGCGGCGCGTCAACAAGTCGCGTGAAATAAAACACCCCATATCCGTGATGACGGCGCAGACAAGACCGCCGCATCACATCAAGCAAAGAGGACAAGACTATGAGCAAAGAATGGCCATTGTGGGAAGTTTTCATCCGCAGCCAGCATGGACTGGCGCACAAGCATGTAGGCAGCCTGCACGCTCCCGACGCCGAAATGGCAGTCAATAACGCCCGTGATGTGTACACGCGACGCAATGAAGGCGTCGGCATCTGGGTCGTACTGGCTACCAACATCGTCTCCAGCAGCCCTGCCGACAAGACCGCACTGTTCGAGCCGGCCAACAACAAGGTCTACCGCCACCCGACATTCTTCCCCATGCCGGAAGAAGTGAAGAACCTTTAATCATGGAAAACACGACCATGACACCATCGACACCAATGACACCGGCAGAACTGCAGACGCAGCGCGCCACGTATGTCCGCCGGCTCGGCGACAACACGCTCATCCTCAGCCAGCGCCTCTCCGAATGGTGTGGCAAAGGGCCGGCGATGGAAGAAGACATGGCGCTGACCAATGTCGCCCTCGACCTGATCGGTCAGGCCCGCCTGTGGCTGGGTTATGCCGCCGAGCTGGAAGGCGGCACAAGCGACGAAGACAAACTGGCCTTCCTGCGCGACGCACCGCAATTCGGCAATCTGCTGCTGATCGAACTGCCCAACGGCAATTACGGCGACACCATTGCGCGCCAGTTCTTTTTCGACAGCTGGCACTATTACCTGCTGCTGGAACTGTGCAAGTCAAACGATACGCGCATCGCCGATATCGCTGAAAAATCGCTGAAAGAAGTCACCTATCATCTGCGCCGCAGTGGCGACCTGATGGTGCGACTGGGCGACGGTACCGAACTCAGCCATCGCATGATGCAAACCGCGATCGACAAAATATGGATGTACACCGGCGAGATGTTCCGTCCTGACGCCATCGACAGCGCCATGCAGGAATGCGGTGCCGCACCCGACCTGAGCAAGCTGCACGCGCTCTGGGTTTCGCATGTGCAAGAGATACTGAGCGAAGCAACGCTGACCATGCCGGCAGTCGATGCCTGGATGCAAAAAGGCGGCAAGCAAGGGCAACATACCGAGCATCTCGGCTATCTGCTGGCGGAAATGCAATTCCTGCAACGCGCCTATCCGGACTCGAAATGGTAAACAAGGAAATTGTCGTGTTGCCCGAGACAGACCAGGTCTGGCTCTGGCTCACCGACGTCTCCGACCCCGAAATCCCGGTCATTTCGGTGGTAGACCTGGGCATCGTGCGCAACGTCAGTCTGCGCATGACCGCAGCGGGAACTGCCTGCACCGTGGTCATTACACCGACCTATTCCGGTTGCCCCGCGATGAAAGTCATTGCCCAGACCATTACCGAAACGCTGCAAGCGCACGGCATTGCGCACGTCGAGATAGAAACGCAACTGTCTCCGGCGTGGACTACCGACTGGATGAGTGAATACGGTAAAAGTCAGCTCTCAGGCTACGGCATTGCTCCACCGGCACAGCAAGTCATCGACATCAGCGGCATCAGCCGCAAACACCGTCTGCAAGCCGAAGTGCCGTGCCCGCGTTGCCATTCGATGAACACCGTCTGCCTCAGCGAATTCGGTTCCACCTCCTGCAAATCCCTGTACCAGTGCAAGGATTGCCTGGAACCCTTCGATTATTTCAAAGCCCATTAGCCCCATCCGGCAGGAAGCATCATGAGCCAATTCCATTCCCTGACAATCGACCGCGTGAAGAATGAAACACGCGACACCATCGTCGTGTCCTTCGCCGTTCCCGCAGAGCTGCAGGACACCTATCACTACCAGCAAGGCCAGCATCTGACCCTGCGCGCCACCATCAATGGCGAAGACTTGCGCCGTTCATACTCGATCTGCTCGGCCGTGCAAGACCGGCAACTGCGCGTGGCGATCAAGCGCACGCCGGGCGGCGTGTTTTCAACCTGGGCCAACGACACGCTCAAGGCTGGCGACAGCATTGATGTCATGCCGCCATCCGGCACTTTCAACCTGCCGCTGGCGAGTGAAAATGAAAAACATTACCTGGCCTTCGCCGCCGGCAGCGGCATCACGCCCATCATGTCCATCATCAAGACCACCTTGCTGAGCGAGCCGAAAAGCCGTTTCACACTGGTCTACGGCAATCGCGCCTCCTCCAGCGTGATCTTCAAGGAAGAACTGACCGACCTGAAAGACACCTGGATGGAACGCCTCAACCTGGTCTATGTCATGAGCCGCGAGCAACAAGACATCGAACTGTTCAACGGCCGCATCGATAAAAACAAATGCGATCAGCTCTTGCAGTCCTGGGTCGAAATCGCTGATATCGACGCCGCCTTCCTGTGCGGCCCGGAAGACATGATCCAGGCTGTCAGCGCCTCGCTCCAGGCACACGGCATGGAAAAATCCCACATCAAGGTCGAACTGTTTGCCGCCGGCAACCATGCGCCGAGAGCCGCCTCTGTGCGTCCGGTGGTGGGCAAGCAGGAATGCGAAGTGACCGTCGTCATCGACGGCTATCACACCGTTTTCACCATGGAAAAAGAAAAAGAATCGCTGCTCGACGCTGCACTCAAGCAAGGCATCGACATGCGCTACTCCTGCAAGGGCGGCGTATGCGCCACCTGCCGCTGCAAAGTGGTGGACGGCAAAGTCGACATGGATCTCAACTACGCCTTAGAAGATTACGAAATCGCCCGCGGCTTCGTGTTGAGCTGCCAGAGCTTCCCCGTTACAGATACCTTGCGCGTCGATTTCGACCAGGACAATTAAGGAAACGATGCCTGCCGCATCGGATACAGGTCTTTTGCAAGCATCGTCACACCCCGCTGCGAATACCCTGCTGACCGATGCTGCTGTTGTCGTCGTCCCGCGTTTTTGCATCGTACAAAAGCGTGAAGCCATTTCACCATGATCCTCCCGGAGACAAACATGCCCTACGAATCCATCCTGTTCAGCATCGACAGCGGCATTGCCCGCCTGACCCTGAACCGCCCGGAAAAACTCAATAGCTTCACCGCCGCCATGCATGGCGAAGTGCGCGATGCACTGGAACGGATCAAAACCGACAGCAGCGTGCGCGTATTGGTGCTGACCGGTGCCGGACGCGGCTTTTGCGCTGGACAAGATTTATCCGACCGCGCCGTCAAGCCGGGCGATTCAGCCGTCGATCTGGGTGAATCGATAGAAAAATATTACGGCCCGCTAGTCTTGAGTTTACGCGCCCTGCCCTTCCCTGTGATCTGTGCGGTCAACGGCGTCGCCGCTGGTGCCGGCGCGAATATCACGCTGGCCTGCGATATCGTGATTGCCGCCCGCTCCGCCAGTTTCGTCGAAGTGTTCTGCAAACTCGGCCTGCTGCCCGACACCGGCGGCACTTACTTCCTGCCGCGCCTGCTGGGTACGGCGCGAGCCATGGGCGTAGCCATGCTGGGCGACAAAATCAGCGCCGAAAAAGCCGAGCAATGGGGTTTGATCTGGAAGTGCGT
Source organism: Herbaspirillum sp. RTI4 (assembly GCF_034313965.1). Taxonomy (NCBI): domain Bacteria; kingdom Pseudomonadati; phylum Pseudomonadota; class Betaproteobacteria; order Burkholderiales; family Oxalobacteraceae; genus Herbaspirillum; species Herbaspirillum sp. RTI4. The sequence goes on along the minus strand of NZ_JAVIWQ010000002.1, from coordinate 1,582,019 downwards.
GGACGATGACCAACTGATCAGCGAAGTCGATGCGCTGGCACAGCATTTCGCCAAAGCGCCGACACAAGGTCTGGCGCACACCAAACAAGCGCTCTACCAGAGTCCGGCCAACACGCTGGAACAGCAACTCCATCTGGAACGCGACAGCATGCGCACGCTGGGCAATACGCACGACTATAAAGAAGGCGTTGCCGCCTTCCTCGAAAAACGCGCAGCACAATTTACCGGAAAGTGATCATGTCTACTGCAAGCACGTCTGCTGTGAACACCCCTGGTGCAAGCACCCCTACTGCCCTGCCCCACTCTTGCGTGGTGGCCGTGATCGGCAGCGGCGCAATGGGTGCCGGCATCGCGCAGGTGGCGGCCGCAGCCGGCTACACCGTCAAACTTTACGATACGCGCCGGCAAGCGGTAGACAAGGCCTTGCAAGACATCCGCAAGGTATTCGACACGCTGGTACAAAAACAGCGCATGAGCGCAGAAGAGGCAATGGCCGCCGCCAATCGCCTGCATCCTGCCGCCTCGCTGGCGGAACTTGGCGATGCCGGACTGATCGTCGAAGCGATTGTGGAAAACCTCGACATCAAGCGCAAACTGTTTGCCGATCTGGAAGAGATCGTGGCAGACGATTGCATCTTCGCCAGCAATACTTCCTCGATTTCGATTACCAGCATCGGTGCCTTGTTGCGCCTGCCGCAGCGGCTGGTCGGGATGCACTTCTTTAATCCGGTGCCGCTCATGGCGCTGGTCGAAGTCATCAGCGGACTGGCCAGCGACAGTTCTGTAGCCTCAAGCGTGTACGCCACCGCACTGGCCTGGGGCAAAAGTCCGGTGTACACCAAATCCACGCCGGGCTTCATCGTCAACCGCGTGGCGCGTCCCTATTACGCGGAAGCCTTGCGCATCCTCAACGAACAAGCCGCCACACCGGCCACCATCGATGCCATCCTGCGCGAAGCCGGCGGTTTCAAAATGGGACCGTTCGAACTGATGGACCTGATCGGGCACGACGTCAATTTCACCGTCACGCAATCGGTGTTCCAGGCCTACTTTACCGATCCCCGCTTCACGCCTTCGCTGATCCAGCAAGAACTGCTCAACGCCGGTTATCTGGGCCGCAAATCGGGACGCGGATTTTATTCGTATGCGCCGGATGCCGTCAGGCCGCTGCCGCAAACCGAATCGAGCGAAAGCACGATGGCAGCGGTCAAGCACCGTATCCTGTTTCAACACGGCAATCCTCTGGCACAGGCGCTGCAGAAACGTCTGACGGCATCCGGCATCGTCAGCGAGACCGGCGACACCGATGATGACGCCTTGCTCCAATGCGGCTCTGCCCGGCTCTACCTGACCGATGGCCGCAGCGCCACCGAACGCGCGCGCGACCATGCGCATAACGACACCGTGCTGCTTGATCTGACACTGGATCTCAACACTGCCACCCGCGTGGCACTGGCCCGCGCCGATCAATGCAGCGACGCGGCCTATCGCTCGCTGCTGTCGCTGCTGCAAGCCGCCGGCCTGACGGTATCGCTGATCGGCGACGTGCCGGGCATGGCCGTCATGCGCACCGTCGTCATGCTCGCCAATGAAGCCGCAGACGCAGTCAATCAAGGCGTCTGTAGCGCCGCCGATGCTGATCTGGCCATGCGCAAGGGCGTCAACTACCCCTGCGGTCCGCTGGCCTGGGCCAATGCCATTGGCGTGCCTTATCTGAGCCGCGTGCTATTCCATCTGGCAGACAGCTACGGCGAAGACCGCTATCGCGTGTCGCCACTGATCCGTCGTAAAAATGCCAACGGAGAACTGTTCAATGTCTGATTCCGCACTGATCTCTACCGCAACACTGCCCGACGATCCGCAAGCGCTGGCAGAAGCCACCGCGCAAGCCATGCACGCCCGCGACAATGCCACCCAATCGCTAGGCATGGATATTGTGGAAATGCGACCCGGCTATGCGCGGCTGTCGATGGCAGTCCGCAGCGACATGCTCAACGGCCATGCCACCTGCCACGGCGGTTTCATTTTTGCGCTGGCCGACAGCGCCTTTGCCTTTGCCTGCAACAGCCGCAACCAGAATACGGTCGGCTCCGGTTGCAGCATCGATTACCTGTCCCCGGGCAAACTGGCCGATGTGCTGACCGCCGAAGCCTTCGAGCAATCGCTGGGCGGACGCACCGGCATCTACGACGTGACCGTTACCAATCAGGACGGCAAGCGCATCGCTCTGTTCCGTGGCCGCTCCTACCGCATCCAGGGCGAGGTGATCGCCGGACTGGCTGCTGCTGCCGACGTCTCTGCCCTACGACCGCGTAGCTGACCCTATTCAACATCAATTAGGACTTACGCAAAAACCCGCTGGCTAGGCGCATTGCCGCAGACAGTGCAAGCAGCACGGCAAGGCGAGACAACAACGCCAGCGAGATTTTGCGTAAGTCCTACCAATAAAAGGAGATTTTCATGACCCAACGCACCCCCCAACCCGGCGAACTCGAAGCCATCGAACTGGCAAGCAAGGACGAATTGCAAGCCCTGCAATTGCAGCGTCTCAAGTGGTCACTGAAACACGCCTATGACAATGTGCCGCACTATCGCGCCTCGTTCGACGCGGCAGGGGTGCATCCCGAAGATCTGAAAACGCTGGCCGATCTCGCCAAGTTTCCGTTCACCGGAAAAAAAGATTTGCGCGACAACTATCCGTTCAACATGTTTGCCGTACCGCGTGAAAAAGTGGTGCGCATCCACGCTTCCAGCGGCACGACCGGCAAACCGACGGTAGTCGGTTATACGCAAAATGACATCGATACCTGGGCCACCGTGGTCGCGCGTTCCATCCGCGCCGCTGGCGGCAGAGCCGGTGACATGGTGCATATCTCCTACGGCTATGGCCTGTTTACCGGCGGTCTCGGCGCGCATTACGGTGCAGAAAAACTGGGATGCACGGTCATCCCGATGTCCGGCGGCCAAACTGAAAAACAGGTGCAACTGATCCAGGATTTCAAGCCCAACATCATCATGGTCACGCCGTCCTACATGCTCAACATCATCGAAGAGTTTCAGCGTCAGGGACTTGATCCGGTCGACAGCTCGCTCAAGATCGGCATCTTCGGTGCCGAACCCTGGACCGATGCCATGCGCTCTGAAATCGAAGCCCGCGCCGGCATCGACGCCGTCGACATCTACGGTTTGTCGGAAGTGATGGGGCCGGGAGTGGCCAGCGAATGCATAGAAAGCAAAGACGGTCCGGTGATCTGGGAAGATCATTTTTACCCCGAAATCATCGACCCTGAAACCGGCGCGGTATTGCCTGACGGCTCGCCGGGCGAACTGGTATTTACTTCGCTGACGAAGGAAGCCTTGCCTATCATCCGCTACCGCACACGCGATCTGACGCGCCTGCTGCCGGCAACTTCGCGTTCCATGCGCCGCATCGGCAAAATCACCGGCCGTTCCGACGACATGCTGATCATCCGTGGCGTCAATGTATTTCCGACGCAAATCGAGGAACTGATTCTGAAGATGCCGCAACTGGCACCGCAATACCAGCTGGTGGTGGGCCGTAACGGCCACATGGATACGCTGAGCGTCACGGTCGAGCTGCGTCCTGATCTGCCGGACGCGCTATCGGACAGCGAAGTCAGCCTGCTGCAACGTGAATTGCAGCATCATGTGAAAACGCATGTCGGCGTCACTACCACCATCACCATCGTCACGACCGGTAAGATCGAACGTTCTGCGGTCGGCAAGGCTAAGCGCATACTAGACCAGCGCCCGAAGCTGACGGATGAGCAACCCAAGGGTTCGATCTGATCGCTGACGCGCCAGCCCAACTATTTAAACAAGGATTTGCATGAACGCATTTATCTGTGACGCCATCCGTACCCCCTTCGGCCGCTTTGGTGGCGCTCTGGCCAGCATGCGCGCCGATGATCTGGGCGCAATCCCGATCCGCGCACTGATCGAAAGAAATCCCGGTGTTGACTGGGCTGCCATCGACGATCTGTTCTACGGCTGCGCCAATCAGGCTGGCGAAGACAACCGCAATGTGGCACGTATGGCGGGCTTGCTCGCCGGCTTGCCGGTGGAAGTGCCGGGCACCACCATCAACCGCCTGTGCGGTTCCAGCATGGATGCAGTCGGCATTGCCGCACGCGGCATCAAGGCCGGTGAAAGCGGACTCGTGATCGCCGGCGGCGTGGAAAGCATGACCCGCGCGCCCTTCGTCATGGCCAAGGCCGAAAGCGCTTTTTCCCGCGCAGCGAAAATCGAAGACACCACCATCGGCTGGCGTTTCGTCAATCCTCTGATGAAAGCCGCCTACGGTATCGATTCCATGCCGGAAACAGCGGAAAACGTGGCGCAGCAATTCGGCATCAACCGCGCCGACCAGGATGCCCTGGCCATTCGCAGTCAGCAACGCTGGGCAGTAGCGCAGGCGGCCGGTTTCTTCGATAAGGAAATCGTGACGGTGCAGATCGCGCAGAAAAAGGGCGATCCGAAATTATTTACGCAAGATGAACATCCACGTCCTGACACGACTATCGAAATGCTGGGCAAGCTCAAAGGCGTAGTGCGTCCTGACGGCAGCGTCACCGCCGGTAATGCCTCGGGCGTGAACGACGGCGCATGCGCCATCTTGCTGGCTTCTGAAGCGGCTGCAGGCAAATACGGCCTGACGCCGCGCGCGCGCGTGCTGGGCATGGCAACGGCCGGTCTGGCACCACGCATCATGGGATTCGGCCCTTCGCCCGCCTCGCGCAAGGTGTTGGCGCTGACGGGTCTGAGTCTGGGGCAGATGGATGTGATCGAACTCAATGAAGCGTTCGCTGCACAAGCGCTGGCAGTGACACGCGACCTCGGTCTGGCCGACGACGCCGCGCATGTCAATCCTAACGGCGGTGCAATCGCCATCGGTCATCCGCTGGGGGCCTCCGGTGCGCGACTGATCACGACCGCATTGAATCAATTGGAACGGATTGGCGGCCGCTACGCGCTATGCACGATGTGCATCGGCGTGGGTCAGGGCATTGCCATCATTATCGAACGCGTGTGATAAACAACATGGCCTCCTGAACGGAGGCCATGGCGGATACCTCTGGCTTTTTCGATATCCTTCTTACGATCTATTCTGAGATTGTTTCTGCCAGAACTGTTGTGAGATGAATTGCCACTGATCAGTGGCAATTCAAATCAAAACCGTCAAGCGCGCTTGAACGTCATTACTTCCCCTACCGCATTGAACTGCCTCTTCAACAGGCGCATCTCCACCTGCACTTGTTCCAGGTTCGCCAGTTTGACGTGGCCGTAACCACGCACTTTCTCCGGCAATTGCGCCAGCTTCAGCGCTGCGGCCTTGTTGTCCTTGCTTAAATCGCGGCAAATGTCGTCGATCAAAGAAATATAGGCATCGCGCCAGTCGCGCTCGCGCTTGCGTTCTTCGGTGTAGCCAAAGATATCCAGCGGTGTGCCGCGTACGATCTTGAGCGGTGCCATCAACTTGAAGGCAGACAGCATCCAGCCGCCAAAGTCGCGCTTGAAAGCCAGCGTGGAACCCTTGCGCTTCTTCGATACCAGCGGCGCAGCAAGATGGAAGGACAAGCGGTAATCGCCTTCGAATTGCGCGGCGATCTGCTCCATGAAAACCGGGTCGCTATGCAAGCGGGCAACCTCATATTCATCCTTGTAGGCCATTACTTTGTACAGATAACGCGCCACAGCTTTGGATAAAGTTTTTTTCGATTCCACACCATCAACTTCGCGTTCTTTTTGCTCCACGCGACGGACTATCTCCAGATAGCGTCCGGCATAGCTGGCATTCTGATACTTGGTCAGTAAGTCCTGCCTGAACGCCAGCATCTCTTCTAATGACTTCGGCGCTGTAAACTGAATCACTTGCGCGCTCGGCTTAACCAGTCCGCTCAATGCCGCTGCATCCGCCGCCGCCAGACGACCCAGCGTGAACGCCTTCTTGTTCATGTCGACCGCGACCTTATTCAATTCAATCGCCCGCATCATCGCCGCCAGACTCACCGGCACCAGACCCTTTTGCCAGGCATAGCCCATCATCAGAATATTCGCACCAATCGGCTCGCCCAGCACTTGCGCCGCCACATCCTGCGCGTCGATGGACTCCACATTGGTATCGCCTGCGGCCGCGCGGATTTTCTCGAACAGACCTGCCTTGTTGACGCTGGCGTCAGGGTTATGCGTGAATTCCGCTGTCGGGATTTCTCTATCATTGGCGACCACCTGCGTGTGTCCGTGACGCATGACCGATAGCGAATCCGTCATCGCTGCCACTACCAGATCGCAGGCCAGAATTGCATCTGCCTGTTGCAAATCGATGCGCACCTGATTGAGTCCGGCTGGCGAAGCGGCGATCCGTACATGCGACATGACCGCGCCGCCCTTCTGCGCAAAGCCCATGAAATCGAGGGTGGACGCGCCCTTGCCTTCCAGATGCGCCGCCATGGTAATGAGCGCACCGACCGTCACTACGCCCGTACCGCCGACACCCGCCACCAGCATTTCAAACGGTTTATCGAAAGACCAGACCGCAGGCAAAGGATAGGCACTCAGTTGCTGTTCCAGATCGGCCAGTGAAACTTTGGCAGCGGCAGGTTTTCTGAGTTGCCCACCCAACACCGAGACGAAGCTGGGGCAAAAACCTTCCACGCAGGAATAATCCTTGTTGCAGGAAGATTGCTCGATGTGGCGTTTGCGGCCCAGCTCGGTTTCCAGCGGCAGAATAGACAGACAATTCGATTGCACGCCGCAATCGCCGCAGCCTTCGCACACGGCAGGGTTGATCATCATGCGTCGTTGCGGATCGGGGAAAGCGATGTTTCCCGGTTTGTTTTTCTTGCGCCGCCGGCGCTTTTCCGCCGCGCAGGTCTGGTCGTAAATCAGGACAGTGACGCCTTCGGTTTCGCGCAACTGGCGCTGGATAAAATCGAGTTCACTGCGATGATGTACCGTGACGCCGGTCAGCAATGGTACGGCGGCATACTTTTCTGGTTCATCGCTCACCACCACCACTTTCGCCGCACCTTCGCTACTGACTTGCTGCACAATTTGCGACACCGTCAAGGTACCGTCCACCGGCTGACCGCCGGTCATGGCCACGGCGTCGTTATATAAAATTTTGTAAGTGATATTCGTGCGTGCGGCAATCGCTTGCCGGATCGCCAGTGAGCCGGAATGGAAGTAGGTGCCGTCGCCCAAATTCTGAAAGACATGCTTTTCATTGGTGAAACGCGACGCCGCCACCCAGGGCGCGCCCTCGCCGCCCATCTGCGTCAAGTTGAAGGTGCTGCGGTCCATCCAGGTCGCCATGAAATGACAGCCGATACCGGCCAGTCCGCGACTGCCTTCCGGCACGCGGGTCGAGGTATTGTGCGGGCAACCGGAACAAAAATAGGGCGTGCGTTTGACGGCGTCGGCCGCGTTCGAGAGCAAATCGGCCGCGCAAAATTTCGGCTGCTGTTCGTGCAGTTTGAGCGCCGGCAGTTTCGGCCCCAGCCAACGAATCAGCGCAGGCGCAATACGCGAAGGCCGCAATTCACCGAGTGCCGATAGCAGCGGCTGGTTGTGCGCATCGGTCTTGCCGAGAATTTGCGGACGGCTTGCTTGCGGCAGGTTGTACAGAATCTGCTTGAGCTGATCTTCGATCACCGCGCCTTTTTCTTCGACCACCAGCACTTCGTCCAGCCCGGCGACAAACGAGAGCAGACGACTGCGTTCCAGCGGATAAGTCAGGCCGGGTTTGTACAGCCGCACGCCGAGTTCTTCCAGCCGTTGCTGCGGCAAACCCATGCGCTGCAAGGCTTCAATCAGGTCGAGATAGGCTTTGCCAGCACTGATGATGCCCAGCGTGGCACCCGGTGCAGCAACGACCAGCCGATCGATGGAATTGCGCCGCGCAAAGGCTTGCACCGCATGAAGTTTTTCGCTCAGTCGTTCTTCCAGCGCCAGACTGGGAAGATCGGGCCAGCGGTAATGCAAACCGTCGCTCGGATAGGTGTAATCGTCAGGGATGACATAGGTAGTTTTCTGCGGCAGGCGCACCACGGCACCTCCTTCCACCGTTTCTGAAATCGCTTTAAAGCCGACCCAGTTGCCGGAAAAGCGCGACAGCGCCCAGCCATACAGACCGAACTCCAGATATTCCTCGATATTGGCGGGATTGAGGACCGGCATGCTCCACGCCATCAGCGCTTGCTCGCTCTGATGCGGCATGGAAGAAGAAACGCAGCCGTGGTCGTCGCCCAGAACCACCAGCACGCCGCCTAGCGGAGAAGAACCGTAGGCGTTGCCATGCTTGATGGCATCGCCGGCGCGATCCACGCCGGGACCCTTGCCGTACCACATGGCGAACACGCCATCAACCTTGCGCTGCGGGTCGCTGCCGACCTGCTGACTACCAAGCACTGCCGTCGCGCCGAGGTCTTCGTTGATGGCAGGTAAAAATTCGATGCCGTGCGATTCCAGCAGGGCCTTGCCGCGCCAGACTTCCTGATCCACCGCACCCAGCGGCGAACCGCGATAGCCGCTGATGAAACCGGCGGTATTGAGGCCCTGCCCGACGTCGGACAGTTTCTGCATGACCATCAGACGCACCAGCGCTTGCGTTCCGGTCAGAAAAACATGACCTTCCTGACGGCGCAGATTGTCGTCGAGTTGATAGGCGGCATCGGCCAGCGGTGACAAACCGTCGTTTGTATTGAGTGCGGTAGCGTGCGTGTGCAGTTGCCTGGTGGACATATCCATTGCGTCTCCTCATCGCCGCCCATGAGATGCAGGCAGCTTGTATTATTGATGGCTAATGTTAGGATTCGCAGCCAGAAAAATTATTCCTATCTGCCGCTCAAATTCGTCCACACAGAAAAACTATTTTTATTTTTAGGCCTTTATGGAAAATTCCACTCTTGACGCTGCTTCGATTGAAATCCTGAAGGAATTGCAGCGCGACAGCCATATTTCCAATAACGATCTGGCGGAGAAAATCGGGATGTCGGCAACGCCTTGCTGGCGTCGTCAGAAAGAACTGGAAGAGAAGGGTTTCATCGTGCGCTATGCGGCCCTGGTGGACCGTCGCAAGGTCGGCTTGCCCTTGTGCTGCATGCTGCATATATCACTGACGCGCCACGCCGAAGGGGTGGTGAGCAATTTCGAGGAGGCCATGAAACTGCGGCCTGAAGTGATGGAATGCTATGAAGTGACCGGCACGTCGGATTATCTGGTCAAGGTAGTCTTGGCGGACATGGAGGCTTACCACGACTTTCAGCATAACGTGCTGTTTAAACTGCCCGGCGTGTCGCAGGTCAACACCAGCGTGGCGCTGCGTGAAGTGAAATATGAAACGGCTTTGCCGCTATAAAAAAGCACGCGTTCGCTTGTCGTCATTTTCCAAACGACAAGCGCAGCAATCGCCTTGCTGATTCAAGAGTTACTGATTAAAGAATTACTGATTCAAGAATTACTGATTCAAGAATAATAGGCTTGGATGGCCGCGATACACGCCTGTGCATCGCCGCTAATCTGCACACTGGAATGCGCCAGCATGAGGTTGCGTGACAGGCCGAAATCTTCGACGGCGTAACCGTCCGCATCGCGACCCGCGCTGTCGCAGGGAATCTGTTGCCGGAGACTCATGACGGGGACGTTATAGCACCAGACTTTTTTGCCTTTGCCGATGGCATAAGCGATTTCAAACACCGTTCCCGAATCCGGCTCGCTGCCGCGAAAATTCTGCACATTCGCCATGACGATATCGGCGGCATTGATGAGGGCGATGTTTTGTTCGTAAATGCGTTGCGAGAAGGGGCTATCGGGACTATCAGGATCATCAGGAATCTCATCATCTGCCGGACAAAGCGGCAATAAACCCGCCGCCTGACAGAGCTGCTTGAGTCTGTCCTTGTGCGCGGCGTAGTCGGCGCGAAATACATCCGGCCCCGCGAGATAGATTTTTTTCATACGCATGGTTTCCCGCCGGCGGCCTCATCCATGAACCACAGCAAATCGCCATCGGTCTGCACCTGCGCCGCAGGAAAACGCAGGTCGCCGTTCAGCACCTCCTCGACCACTTTGCTTTTCGCTGCACCGGCCACCAGAAACACCACTGCCGCCGCACTTCCCAGCACCGGAAAGGTCAGCGAAATGCGCGGCTCCGGCTTGACGCCTTCGACGGCTACGACCCACGCTTTTTCTTCCGTCAGCGCAGCCGTGCCGGGAAACAGTGACGCGGTATGGCCGTCATCGCCCATTCCCAGCAAATTGACATCAAACAAGGGACGCGCCGGATCGATCATCTCGGCACCGTAATACGCTTGCAAGCGCAAGGCATAGTCTCGCGCTGCGGCTTGCGGCGTGAGTCCGGTCTGCACCGCATGCACATTCGCTTGCGGCAGCGGCACATGCGCGATCAGCGCCTGCTTCACCATGCGGTAATTGCTGTCGGGATGGTCGTGCGGAACGCAGCGTTCATCGCCCCAAAACAGATGCAATCGCGCCCAGTCGATGCGACGCGCATAGTCCGGCGTGGCGAGTAAAGCGTACAAAGGACGCGGCGTAGAACCACCCGACAACGCCAGCGCAAACGGCCCGCTACTGTTTTCGATACGCGCCGTCAGCCATTCGGCAAGATGGCGGATCAGACTGGATTGATCCGGGTAGATTTTTTTAACGGCGCTTGTCATGCATGAGTTCCTTCTCGCGGGCGATGTCTGTCTGAATGCAGAGTATGCCAGCGAATGCCGCCAGGACGGTGCTTTTACAGAGAAAACCCAGGGCTATCAGGCGCGTGCCACTCCCAGAAACTGTTTCAGTTCAGGCGTTTGCGGATCGCTGAAAATCGCTTCCGGCGGGCCGATTTCATGCACCTTACCCTGATGCATGAAGACCACGCGGTCGCAGACTTCGCGTGCAAAACGCATTTCATGCGTGACCATGATCAGCGTCATGCCCTCCTCGGCCAGACCGCGCACCACGCTCAACACTTCATTGACCAGTTCAGGATCGAGCGCCGAGGTAATTTCATCGCACAGCAAGGCTTGCGGCTCCATGCACAGCGCTCGGGCGATGGCGACGCGCTGCTGCTGGCCGCCGGAAAGCTGGTCGGGAAAACTGTCGAATTTCTCACCCAGACCGACCCGTTCCAGATTTTTCACAGCCAGTGCGCGGGCATCTTTTTCCGTGACGCCCTTGACCACCATCGGTGAAATCATGACGTTGCGGCCCACACTCAGATGGGGAAATAAATTGAACTGCTGGAAAATCATCCCGACTTTTAAGCGCAGCGTGCGCAGTTCCAGTTCGCTGGTGCCAAGGTAGGCACCGGCAACGCGGATAGCGCCTTCGTCTATGCTTTCCAGTCCGTTGATACAGCGCAGCAGCGTGCTTTTCCCGGAACCGCTTTTACCGATAATGGCAATGACTTCGCCCGGCTCTACATCAAGCCGTATGCCCTTGAGCACCTGGTTAGCGCCGTAGCTTTTCTTGACATCATCAATGGCGATGAGAGGCATTGAATTTCCTTTCTAGAAATTGGCTGTACTTGGACAAAGGCCAGCAGAGCACAAAATAAAAGCATCCGACCACGGCAAACACCGTGAAGGGCATGAAGGTGGCATTGGTAATGACGGTGGCCGCTTTCGATAATTCGACGAAGCCGATAATGGAAGTGAGCGCCGTACCCTTGATGATTTGCACGCCGAAACCGACGGTAGGCGCAATGGCGATACGCAGCGCCTGCGGCAAGAGGATGTAGCGCATTTGCTGCACATAGCCCATGGCCAGCACCGAAGAAGCTTCCCACTGCCCGCGCGGAATCGCTTCGACGCAACCGCGCCAGATTTCAGCGAGGAAAGATGCGCTCCACAAAGTCAGCGCCAGCCCCGCCGCAAACCAGGCAGGCACATCGAAACCGAACAACGCCAGCCCGAAGAACGCCAGAAACAATTGCATCAGCAGCGGCGTTCCCTGAAACACTTCGATATACACCATGGCGGCGCGGCGCAGCAGCGGGCGCTTTGAGGTACGCAGAAACAGCACCAGCAAGCCGATCAGACCGCCGGTCACAAAGGTGATCAGCGACAGCAGGATAGTCCAGCGCCCTGCCAGCAGCAGATTGCGCACGATGTCCCACAAGGAAAAAGTAGTCATGCTGCCCTCCGTGCCGAAATGAAGCGCCGGTCTATCAAGCGCAGCAATTGTCGTAACAGGATCGCCAGTATCAGATACAAAGCGGTCGCTACCAGATACGCTTCGAAGGCGCGGAAATTGCGACCCTGGATGAAGTTAGCCGCGAACGATAATTCCTCGACGGCGATTTGCGAACAGACCGCCGACCCCAGCATCACAATCACAATCTGGCTCGACAGCGCGGGCCAGATTTTTTGCAGCGCCGGACGCAGAATGATGTGACGGAAAACTTGCATGCGCGACATCGATAAACTCTGCGCCGCTTCGATCTGGCCGCGACTCACCGCATTGACGCCGGCGCGGATGATTTCGGTACCGTAGGCCCCGAGGTTAATCACCATCGCCAGGATCGCCGCCTGCATCTCCGTGATTTGCACGCCGATGCTGGGCAGGCCGAAGAAGATGAAAAACAATTGCACCAGAAACGGCGTATTACGGATCAGCTCGACGTAGGCACTCACCAGCGGCCGCAACCAGCGCGGCCCCTGTGTGCGGGCCCAGGCTCCGAAGATGCCTACAGCAACTCCAAGGACGCCGCCGACGGCGATCAGTTCTATCGTCGTCAGCACGCCTTTGACCAGCACGCCGGTGTAGTCGAAGGTGGAAATGAAATCAAATTGATAGGCCATGAGGGACCGTTTCTTGTAATGAGTGCCTGATTAAACTGCGCGTTGCTGTGCAGATATCGCTTACAGATTGGCCGGCAGCGGCAGACCCAACCATTTTTCGATCAGGGTATTGAGGGAGCCGTCTTTTTTCGATTGCGCCAGGATAGCGTTGACCTTGTCCTGCAATTTCTTTTCCTCTTTGTTCAGGCCGATATAGCAAGGCGAGTCCTTGATGAGGAATTTTGTTTCCGGTTTTTTGGGCGGGTTTCTGGCGATGATCGCCGCAGCCACGACGTTGCCGGTAGCGACCAGTTGCACCTGATTCGAAAGGAAGGCGCTGATGGTGCCGTTATTGTCTTCATAGCGCTTGATCGTGGCGCTGGCCGGAACGATTTTGCTCAGTTCCAGATCTTCCACCGAACCGCGGGTAACGCCCACCGTCTTGCCGGCCAGATCCGCAGCGCCGCCGACTTTTTGATCGGCAGGGCCGAACACGCCATTGAAGAAGGGCGCATAGGCCGCGCTGAAATCGATGACTTTTTCGCGCTCAGGATTTTTCCCCAGACTGGAAACCACCAGATCGACTTTTTTGGTTTGCAGATACGGCACGCGGTTGGCGCTGGTGACCGGTATCAGCTCCAGCCGAACTCCCATTTTTTTCGCGACCAGCGCCGCGACGTCGATATCGAGTCCTTGCGGTTTCATCTCGGCGCTCACCGAACCGAAGGGCGGCAGGTCTTGCGGCACAGCGACTCTGAGCACGCCGTTTTTCACGATGTCATCGAGCGTATCGGCGCGAGCGGCGCTTGCGCTGAGCAATAACATGCCGGTCATGAGTCCAAGCAGCAGTTTAGAAATTTTCATGTTGATTCTCCAGGTCGGGAAGGGAGTGGGAAAGCGGCTGCGGGAGCCGGGATAGGGGGGGCGCTGGTGGTGGATCGCACCGGCGCAATGGAAAAGGAAGGAGGTGCTGCCGATACCGGAGCCAGCGCCTGACGCAGCGCATTGAGGGGATCGGTATCGCTCGTACTGTCCTGCTGAAGACCTGCTTCGACGTGCTGCAAATGGTGCAGCATGAGCGCCTCAGCTTGTTCCAGATCGCCGTTTTCGAGCGCAGCGACAATACCAAGATGTTCGCCGCACGATTCTTCGGCCTGCTCCGACGACTGATGCAGCATGGCGGTCAGCGTGGTGCGCGCGGTCAGGTCGCGCAGCATGTCGGATAACAGCGTATTGCCCAGGCACTCGCACAGGAAAACGTGGAAATCGCCGAGCAGGTAACTGCGCGCGCCGACATCGTCACTGGCAATAGCGGCCTGTTCGCGGGCGATGTGTTCCCGCAACCGGGTCACTGCCGATGCCGTCAGCGGAAGCGCCTGGCGCAACAAGCCCATTTCGATCACCCGGCGCGCCTCGAATGCCTGACGCGCTTCGCTGGCCGTGGGTTCGATCACGAACCAGCCGCGCCGGGCGCTGACCGTCACCACGCCGCGTGTCACCAGCCGGGTGAGCGCTTCACGAATCAAGGTGCGACTGACGCCGAACAATTCCGCTAACTGCTGCTCGCCCAGACGCGTACCGGGCGCGAGTTGCCTTGCCAGTATCGATTCCAGAATTCGGAGAGCGATCTGCGCGGAAGACAGGCTGGGAAGAGGATGAGGCTGGGCAGTGTTCATGCCAGCACTATCAGCAATATGCGTGCCAGAATGTACTTCAATCTGATATATCAGATTGAAGTACTGAAGCAATCAGATGTTTAGAGAGAAATGGCGGACTGGGTGACTCGCTGAAAGCCATGATAGTGCGCAGGCCGGCTTCACCAGTTCGGTGCGATTCACCACAAACGGGCAGGAATCGGGAATGCCATGAAAACCAGAGCGAGAGGAAGGAACTAGAGCTTGCCAGCCTCATTGTCGATCCAGCCGCCGCCCAGCGCCTTGTACAGGGACACGGTGGCCTGCAAGCGCTGTAATTTGATCTGCCCCAGCTGAGTTTGCGCATCGGCCAGACTGCGCTGAGTATCGAGCACCGTCATTAAATCCTCGGCACCGTTGCGATAACGGATTTCCGACAGACCGAAAGCGTAGCGGGCCTGTTCCATTTCCTGGGTTTTCAATTGATAGCGCTGTTCCAGACTGGTGATCGCGCCCAGCGCCTTATCGACTTCGAGCAAAGCATTGATGACAGTAGAACGGTAGACCTCGACCAGCTCCTGCTCTTGTTCCTTGGCCAGATCGCGCTGATTTTTCAGCAAGCCGCCATCGAAAATCGGCGCGACAATCGATGCCCCCATATTGGCAAGCAAGGCCGGGCCGTTGAACAGCGCCAGCAAGGCACTGCTCTGCGCGCCGGTTGAACCGGTCAGGTTAATGCGGGGAAACAAGGCGGCGCGGGCCACGGCAACATTGGCGTTCGCTTGCAGCAACAGCGCCTCGGCGCGTCGGACATCGGGTCGGCGTGCCAGCAACTCCGACGGCAAGCCCGGGGCGATGCGCGGCATCAGGATGCCCGCCAGACCGGCTTCCTCCACCTTGAACGCTTGCGGCGGACGGCCCATTAAAATCGCCAGCGTCGCTTGCGCATCGCGCTGCTGCTGGATCAGATCAGGAATTTCCGCGCGCTGACTGGCAACGGCCGAGCGCTGCCGCGCCAGATCCAGCGGCGAGGCGGCACCGGCGCGTTGCTGCGATTCGACCAGCACCAGCACGCGCTCGGTATTGCTCACGTTTTGCCGCGCAATAGTCAGCCGGTCGCGCAGCGACAGCACTTGCAGGAAGGTCGAGACAATGCCGCTGGTAACGGTCAGGTCGACCGTTTCCCGGTCATAGATGTTGGCGCGCAGCGCGGCTTGCGCAGCGCTGACACCGGCCCGGTTGCGCCCCCAGAAATCGACTTCATAACCGATTTGCAGCATGCCGCTGACGGTGGTGTTGGGCACCCCGCTACTCATAGGGAAATCATGACTACCGCTGCCGGCAAACTCGACATTCGGCAGTAGCGGCGCGCCTGAAATACGCGCCTGCACCTGCGCCTGCCGCACCCGCGACATGGCGGCGGCAATTTCGAAATTACTGCTTTGCCCGGCCACGACGAGGCCACTCAGCTCAGTGCTGCCAAATTGCCGCCACCATGATGGGTCAGGCCGAACCGCTCCCTTTTGCTCAACCGCGCCGTCCCAACCGGGCGGCATCGGGACTTCGGGCAAGGTACTTTCCACCACTACCGGCCCGCCGCAAGCGTTCAGCAGTAAAACCAGCAAAGCCAGTGAAGGAACGCGGGCAAGGGTCTTGATCTTCATGGCGCGGCCGCGATCTCGTCACCGGGCTTCAAACCTTCCAGCACCTGTACTTGCTGCGCGTCGCGGATGCCGGTTTTGATTTTGCGTGGAGTCAGTTTGCCGCCCTCTTCCATCACGCGCACCGTTTGCATGCCGGATGAATCGGCCTTGCCGACCATGCCGACCGGAATCGCAATCGCCGCATCGGCGCGCGCCAGCACAAACGAGACTTCGGCGCTCATGCCGCTCATCAATTCGTGCGTGGTGTTGGCGACATCAAACAGGACGGTGTAAAACACCGGCGCGCCTGGCTTGCCTGCCTCCGTATCGGAGAGCGGCAGTATCTGCCGCAGCTTGCCGCTCCAGCGTTTGCCGGGGAAACCGGGGGTAGAAAAATACGCGATCATGCCTTTGCGCAGCCGTGTGACATCGGACTCCGCTACCCGTACTTCCACCGTCATATTGGTCAGATCGGAAATGCGCAGCAAGACGTCGCGATTGGCAGTCACGGCCTGTCCGAGGCGCGCCGGCAAGGTCACCACCGTACCGCTGATCGGTGCGCTGATGCGTGTCTGGCGGCGTATCGTTTCATCTTCCTGCATGGTGGCCTGGGTTTGCTGGATTTGCGCCTGCTTTGCCGCCACCTGCGCCTCGGCGGAAGCCACATTCATGCGACTCGATTCCACCGACTCTTCACGCGTGGCATTGGCGGCCTTCAACTGCATCTGCCGCTGAAACTGCAAGCGGGCAAAATCGAGTTGCGCATTCTGCCCTGCCAGTTCTGCCTTGGCGCGCGCCAGTTGCGCACGATTGCTTTCCTGCCGCCCGGTTTGCTCGGTCGGGGCGATTTCCACCAGCACCTTGCCTGCCTTGACCGTATCGCCGATCGCGACAAATACATTCTTGACCTGCCCGGATACCTGCGCGCCGACATCGACGTAGCTTTGCATCCTTACACGGCCAGAGGCGGTCACGGTTTGCTCGATGTTGCTGCGTTCCACGATGACGGTGGCCGGCTTGACCGGCGCCACTACTGGCGGCGGGCGACGCCACCACAGGGCAACGCCGCCCGCTGCCACGACTACCAATACTGCCAGCGCAAGCACGCTGCCGCGCAGCAAAGCAGAACGGGGAGATGCGGCTTGGGTTTCAGTGTCCATACAATAGGTTCCAGAGTTCCGGGCGGCAAAAAGGTAGAAAAACGATCAGAAAAAACGATTAAAAAGAACGATCAGTTGGCGGCGTCCATTGGTAGAGCCAGGTCTCGGTCAGCGTCTTGCCGTCCAGCGTCATCGTCAGGCGTAAATCCACCGGTGCGGCCGCTGCATCGGGCTTGAGATCGAACATGGCGCGATAGCCATGCAAAGCCTCCAGCGGCTTGGCCGTCACCGATTCGATAGTGCCGCGCGAGGCGGAGACTTGCGCTTGCACCCGGCTGTCGCGGCTCAGTTTGGCCAAGGCACCGCCAGCAAAATCGACGACGAAGCGCCAGGAAAAATAATGCCGCTCAATCTTTACCACGCCTACCGCGCCACCGGCACCGGTGCGGGTGGCGACCACTTTAGCCAGCGCAGACTCGGCCGGCATGCGGACGCCCCAGTACAGTCTGTAGGAAAACAGCATTTCCTGCCCGACCTGCGGCGTTGCCTGCGGAGCCCAGTAGGCGACGATGTTGTCGAAGGTCTCATCGGCGGTTGGAATTTCAAGCAGTTGCACCGATCCCTTGCCCCAGCCGCTTTTGGGCTCCACCCACAGACTGGGGCGGCGGTGATAATAAAAATTGTCGTCCTGATAGTGGTCGAAATCGCGGTCGCGCTGCATCAGTCCGAAGCCTTTCGGCTGCTCATCCTGAAATGCGCTGACATGCACGTCGGTACTCGGATTAACCAGCGGCCGCCATAGCCATTCGCCATTGCCGCGCCACATGGACAAGCCATCCGAATCATGGATTTCAGGACGCCAGTCAGGCGTTCCGTGCCGCTCGTTTTCACCACGCAGGAACATGCTGGTCAGCGGCGCGATGCCCAAGCGTTCAATCGGCTTGCGCGGATAAAGCGCGGCATCCACTTCCATCACCAGCGGTTCGCCGGGTCGGATGTCGAAGCGGTAAGCGCCGCTAATGCTGGGGGAATCGAGCAAGGCATAGACTACCAGGCGGCCGGCATCCGCCGCCGGACGTTCCAGCCAGAAGCGGGTGAAAACGGGAAATTCCTCGGGCTGCGGCATGCCGCAATTGATGGCCAGTCCGCGTGCTGACACGCCGTACTGATATTCGCTGCCAACGGCACGGAAATAGCTCGCACCGAGAAAGGCGACCACATCGGCATCGACACGGCGCGCGATATCTTTTTGCAGATTGAGACGGAAACCGGCAAAACCGAGGTCGCGCGGCAGACGCTCTGCATTGATGCCGCTGCTGCCGTAATCGAACAAGGCCGGATCGTAAATCAGCTCCCGCGCCTGTCCGTTGATCACTTCATCGATCCGTACCGGGTGGGTGAATTGCCGTCCCACATGGAACAACCGGGCCTGAAACGGCAGGTGTTCCTGACGCCACAAAGCGCGATCGTCGCGGTAACGCAGCGCCTGATATCGGTCCCAGCTCAGGTTTTCCAGTTCCGGCAGCGTCTGTTGTGGCGAGGCCTGATACGCGGCAGCCGCCAAGGCGCGGGCCTGACCTTTCAGACTCGCATAGTCGAAGGGGGTCGGCGCACCGCGATGCGGCCATTGCTCGGCCACATCGGCAGCGGCCACATCGGCAGCGGCTAGCAAGCTGGCGCCGGGAAATCCGGCAGCGGTCAGTGCGGCACCGGCTTTGAGAAAATCGCGTCTGTCCATTTTATTTCCTTGCGGCGATGAGCCACGCCGGATGCGCCTGCGAGGTGCTCCAGATTTCCGCGTGCAATTGCGCCAGCAGACCCGGATTATCCAGAATCTGCATTTTCTGATGCGCGCTCAATCCTCCCGGTCCCTGCCGCAGCGCCCGTTTGATCAACACGGCATCGGCCGCCAGACTAGCGACTGGCCGCAGGGGCCGGTGGTGCGCCGTGGCGCAGATCAGCGCGTTGCAAAGCGGGTCCATCACGGCATCGACAAAACCGGGCAGCGCTGTCGAAGCAGCCAGAAAGCGCACTGTTTCCTGCAATTCCAGCGGCGGCTGCTTTTCTTCCGGGATCAGGAACAGTCCCAGACGCCGGAAGGCGCGACCGAAATTCACCCGGCTCGACAAGACCGATACCGGAATCGAGACTGCCAGCGAACCGGCAATCGGCAGCAACCACCACAGATAGCCGGGATTAAGCCAGTAGACGCCAATAGCCCACGCCAGCCCGAACAGGCTCTGCCAGCCATGTCGCTGCACACCCTGGAGCCAGCCGGTCTGGTTGTCGGCACGCGGCGGCGATTTCCAGCCGGCGGTCCAACCCAGCACCGCGCCAGCCACGAAGCGCGTATGGAACATCATCCGCACCGGTGCCAGCAACATGGAAAACACGACTTCCAGCATCAGACTGACGGTCAGCCGCAGCGCGCCGCCATAGCCGACTGCGCCCTTGACGATGACCAGCAAGACGCTGAGTATCTTCGGCAGAAACAGCAAGGTAGCCGTCGCGGTAAAGAGCGCCAGCGCCTTTTCCGGGTGCCATTGCGGCCAGATCGGAAACAGTTGGCGCGGCTCCACGAAATATTGCGGATCGACCAGCGTATGCGCGGCCAGCATCATGGTCGACACGATCAGGAATAGCAGCCAGATCGGAGCCGACAGATAGGCCATCACGCCGGTCACGAACACTGTCCGATGCACCGCGTGCATGCCGCGCACCAGGAACAGCCGGAAATTCATCAGATTGCCCTGACACCAGCGACGGTCGCGACCAAGTTCTTCCAGCAGATTAGGCGGCATTTCTTCGTAACTGCCGTCCAGATCGTAGGCAATCCAGACCGACCAGCCGGCACGCCGCATCAGCGCCGCTTCGACGAAATCGTGGGACATGATCGGCCCCGACAACGACCCCTTGCCGGGCAAGGGCGCCAGCACGCAATGCTCCATGAAAGGTGCCAGACGGATGATGGCGTTATGCCCCCAGAAATGCGATTCGCCCAGTTGCCAGTAATGCAGTCCGGCGGTAAACAAGGGGCCATAGACGCGGGTCGAGAATTGCTGGATGCGCGCATACAGGGTGTCGCGTCCGGCTGCGCGTGGCGCGGTCTGGATGATGCCGGCCGTGGGATGCGCTTCCATCAGGCGTACCAGCGTAGAGAGACACTGGCCGCTCATTACACTATCGGCATCGAGCACGATCATGTAGCGATAATCGCCCCCCCAGCGACGACAGAAATCATCGAGATTGCCGCTCTTGCGCTTGACCCGTCGTCGTCGGTGACGATAGAAAATGCGACCCGCGCCGCCGACGGCTTCGCACAAGGCCGACCAGGCCGACACTTCAGCGGTGCAGATATCGGCGTCGCCGCTGTCGCTGAGAATGAAAAAGTCGAAATGCTCAAGCTGGCCGCTGCGGGCGACCGATTCATAGGTGGCACGCAAACCGGCAAAGACACGTACCGCATCTTCATTGCAAATCGGCATGACGATGGCGGTGCGCGCTTCCGGGGAAATCCATTGCGGGCCGGCAGCTTCGCGCGAGACCAGATATTCGTCACCGCCGCGCATGAGAACCAGAAAGCCCATCATCGCCGTCCAGAAACCGGCCGAGACCCAGCAAAACAGCAAGGCGAAGATGGCCAGTACCATCCGTTCCAGCAGCGGTTCGCCGTGGTAAGGCAAAACCTCACGCATGAAATAGGTGGCCAGTGCCGTTTGCAGCACCATCAGCAGCAGCAGCGCCATGCGCCGCGTGTGGCCGCGTTCTTGCCAGTAACTGACGGGAACAGGGGCGACGGGAGATTCCTGCGCGGCGTTGCGTCTTTCAAGGCGATGGGTGGCGTCGTCCAGCCAGCGCGCCAGCGGATTGAGCTTGCCCCAGGGTTTCGGCACCATCGAGCGGCGGTGAATGACAGGGGTGCTTGGCGTAGCGGTCGATCCGGCAGCGGGTGCCTGCGGCAAACCGAGTTCTTCGGCTTCGGCCGCCAGCCAGCTTTGCAAATCGGCGACGCCGCCGCCTTTTGCACAGAGGCGTTCGGCAAGTTCGATGCGGGCCTGCGGCGATAGCGGCAGACGCTCAAGATAGGCTTCCAGCGCAGCGCCGGTCAGAGGATGCGGCGTCAGTTGGGCGGTAATATATAACTCCAGGTTTCAGATAGGGTAGTGGTGCCGCTGCGCAGGAAAGCGCGCAATTCGACTGGTTTGTTCTCTTCGGTGCGACGCAGGCGCAAGGCCAGCCGGACGCCGCCGGTAACATCGTTGCGCACGACACGGACATCGACCAGCTTGCCGTTGCCGTCAATATCCACGGCGGCGTCGAGTTTGGCGTTGGCCGCCAATTTCTTCAGCGATGCGCCTTCGAAATCGACCTTCAGCGAGAGTATGCCGTCGTCCTTGGTGCGATAGCCGTGGCCGAAGCGAGTCTGCATCACCGACGCCAGCGGTGGCCGGGTGTCTTTTTCTTTTTGCCACAGCAAGCGGTATTCGATGTTGAGCGGCTTGCCCTGCACCGGCATGACGGAGGGAATCCAGTAGGCCACGATGTTGTCGTTGGCTTCGTTAGGCGTAGGGATTTGCACCAGTTCGATCCGGCCCGCGCCCCACTTGCCCTTGGGTTCGACCCAGACGCTCGGGCGGGTTTCAAAACGCGCCGTCAAATCTTCGTAACTGGAAAACTGGCGGTCGCGCTGCATCAGGCCGAAGCCGAGCGGATTAGTCAGCTCGAACGAGGTGGTCAGCAAACGCTTGGGATTGACCAGCGGCCGCCAGATCCATTCGCCGGTGCCGGACTGAATCGAGAGACCGTCGGAGTCGTGGACTTTAGGACGGTAGTCGTCGTCCGGGCCGCTCTGGTTTTCGCCAAAGTAAAACATGCTCGACAGCGGAGCAATGCCGAGCTTGCTGACATTGCTGCGCAAGAACAGTTGCGCCTTGACTTCGATAGCCGTATCCGCACCGGGCTTGAGCACAAAGCGATAAGCACCGGTCGCGCGCGGTGAATCGAGCAGCGCGTAGATCGTCAGCTCTTTATCGTTGGCTCTGGGGCGTTGCAGCCAGAATTCGACAAAGCGCGGGTATTCCTCGCCCGAATACAAGCCGGTATCGATCGCCAGACCACGGGCCGAAGCGCCATAAGACTGGGCCTTGCCAACGCCGCGGAAGTAACTCGCGCCGAGAAACGACATCACATCCTCTTTGCCCTTGCCTTTTGCGCCCAGCGGATAGGCGATACGCAAGCCGGAAAAACCGAGTTTGCCGAATTGCTTGGTATCCAGTTTGTTGTGGCCGTAATCAAACAGCGCGGGACTGAAGCGGATTTCCCGCGAGACCGAACCGCTGATGTCATTGATTTTGACCGGCGCGGTGTATGCAGAGCCGGGGTGAAAGAAACTGACCTCGAACGGCAGTTTTTCGACTTTCCACAAGGCTCTTTCCGGCCGGTAGCGGATATCGCGGTACTGCTCATAACTGATGCTGGCGAGATCCTTGGGAATGCCTTCATCGGGTTTTTGATAGGACTTGCCGGCCAGAGTGCGGGCGCGCTTGGCCACGTCATCCAGGTCAAACGCGCCGGCAGTCGAGGCCTGCAGCAACAACAAGGCGCTCAACGCGCCAAGCAGCAGACGCGGCACACGTGCGCGTGCGACGCAATAAAGGGAGATTGCCGCAGGAAATGCGGGCTTGGGAGAGTCAATTTGAGTCAGCAACGGGGAATTTCCCTCAGGTGTGGAGTGGCATGACGGATGCTTGTTCGACGCCCTGGGCGTCGCGGCTACAGCAAATGGCGCCGACACCATTATAAGGGGTCACGCCGAATCGACGCGCTGCCGTGGAGAAATACGCTCCTGATACGCCCTTCCCCCGGCCATCACCGGCAGGTTCTAGTAATATGACGCCTTCGCCAGCTGCCACCGAGATATCCCTCCATGCCCCTCCCCACCCCAGGTCTGACCCTCATCGTCGCCATCGACGCCGGCAACGGCATCGGCATCCGCAACACGCTGCCGTGGCGTCTGCCGGAAGATCTGGCGCATTTCAAGCGCACCACGCTGGGCCATCCCATCGTCATGGGACGCAAAACCTTCGAATCCATCGGCCGGCCGCTGCCCGGCAGACGCAATATCGTCATCAGCCGCAATCCGCAATGGCGGCATGAAGGCGTTGAAACCGCCGCCTCCATCGACGCGGCCCTCGCCCTGACGGCTGGCGCGACCGCCTTCGTCATCGGTGGCGCAGAAATCTATGCGGCAAGCTTGCCGCGCGCGCAAGGTCTGATCGTCACGCAGATTGAGCGCCGCTTCGAGTGCGACGCTTTTTTCCCCGCCATCGATAGCCAGCAGTGGCAGGAAACAGGCCGCACCGCCCAGCATGATGAAAAAGAGAATCTCGACTACAGTTTTGTGACCTACGAAAGACGTTCTGACGATTCACAATAAGTCGAAATAATTTGTTGTTTTAATCGACAAAACGCCCCATGCCGTGGCATATCTGCGAAAATTCGCCTGCCTGTTTTCAGGATGTGGCGTGAAGCTGCCGCCGCCTTTCTCCCGTTTTTCTTGATCCACCGACGCTCCCTTTCGGCTGCTCCCACCTGCTCTTCGGAGAAACTATGAAATTCCGCTTCCCCATCGTCATCATTGACGAAGATTTCCGTTCCGAAAACACCTCCGGTCTGGGCATTCGCGCCCTCGCCGACGCCATCGCCGAAGAAGGCATGGAAGTACTGGGCGTGACCAGTTACGGCGATCTGTCGCAGTTCGCCCAGCAGCAGTCACGGGCATCGGCCTTCATTCTGTCGATCGACGATGAAGAATTCGGCGCCGGTTCCTTCGAGGAAACCGATCACGCGCTCAAGTCGCTGCGCGCTTTCGTCGAAGAAATCCGCCACAAGAACGCCGACATCCCTATCTATCTGTACGGCGAAACCCGTACTTCGCGCCATATCCCCAACGATATCCTGCG
Source organism: Herbaspirillum sp. RTI4 (assembly GCF_034313965.1). Classification (NCBI taxonomy): domain Bacteria; kingdom Pseudomonadati; phylum Pseudomonadota; class Betaproteobacteria; order Burkholderiales; family Oxalobacteraceae; genus Herbaspirillum; species Herbaspirillum sp. RTI4. The sequence goes on along the minus strand of NZ_JAVIWQ010000002.1, from coordinate 1,557,868 downwards.
CGAACTGCACGGCTTCATCCACATGTTCGAAGATACGCCGGAGTTTGTGGCGCGCCACATCATCCGCGAAGCGCGCTCTTATCTGGATGGCCTGTCGCCACCGTTTTTCCGCGCGCTGGTGCATTACGCCAACGACGGTTCCTATTCCTGGCATTGTCCCGGTCACTCGGGCGGCGTGGCCTTCCTGAAGTCGCCTATCGGCCAGATGTTCCATCAGTTTTTCGGTGAAAACATGCTGCGCGCCGACGTCTGCAATGCGGTCGAAGAACTCGGCCAGTTGCTCGATCACACCGGCCCGGTCGCCAAATCCGAACGCAACGCGGCGCGCATCTTTAATGCCGACCACTGCTACTTCGTCACCAACGGCACCTCGACCTCGAACAAGATGGTCTGGCATTCGACCGTCGCGCCCGGCGATATCGTCGTGGTTGACCGCAACTGCCACAAATCGATCCTGCATTCGATCATCATGACCGGTGCCATTCCCGTGTTCCTGATGCCGACCCGCAACCATCTGGGCATCATCGGCCCGATTCCGCTCAATGAATTCACGGTCGAAAGCATCCAGCGCAAGATCGAAGCCAATCCCTTCGCCCGTGAAGCGCTGAACAAGAAGCCACGCATCCTGACCATCACCCAATCGACTTACGACGGCATCATCTACAACGTCGAAACGCTGAAGGCCCTGCTCGACGGTGAAATCGACACGCTCCACTTCGACGAAGCCTGGCTGCCGCACGCCACCTTCCACGATTTTTATAAAGACATGCACGCCATCGGCAAGGACCGGCCGCGCGCCAAGAAGTCGATGATTTTTTCCACGCAATCGACGCACAAACTGCTGGCCGGCCTGTCGCAGGCCTCGCAGATTCTGGTGCGCGAATCGGAAAGCGTCAAACTGGACAGAGACGCCTTCAACGAAGCCTATCTGATGCACACCTCGACCTCGCCGCAATATTCCATCATTGCCTCCTGCGACGTTGCCGCAGCGATGATGGAAGCGCCGGGCGGTACCGCGCTGGTGGAAGAAAGCATTCTGGAGGCGATGGACTTCCGTCGCGCCATGCGCAAGATTGACGAAGAATGGGGTCAGGACTGGTGGTTCCAGGTCTGGGGACCGGACGTGCTGGTCGAAGACGGCATCGGCAGCCGCGAAGACTGGGTCATCAAAGCAGAAGATACCTGGCACGGCTTCGGCAATCTGGCACCGAATTTCAACATGCTCGATCCGATCAAGGCCACCATCGTCACGCCCGGCCTGTCGCTGGATGGCAAGTTCGGCGACAGCGGCATCCCGGCTTCGATCGTTACCAAATATCTGGCCGAGCATGGCGTCATTGTCGAAAAATGCGGCCTGTACTCGTTCTTCATCATGTTCACCATCGGCATCACCAAGGGTCGCTGGAACACGTTGCTGACGGCGCTGCAACAGTTCAAGGACGATTACGACAAGAACCAGCCGATCTGGCGCATCCTGCCCGAATTTGCCGCTGGCAATGAAGGCAGGAATACCCGCTACGAGCCGCTGGGTTTACGCGATCTGTCGCAGCAAATCCATGAAACCTACAAGGCCTACGACGTTGCCCGTCTGACCACGGAAATGTATCTGTCCGACATGCAACCGGCGATGAAGCCTTCGGATGCGTTTTCCAAAATGGCCCACCGCGAAATCGAACGCGTGCCGCTCGACGAACTGGAAGGCCGCGTAACCTCGATCCTGCTGACGCCTTATCCACCGGGCATTCCACTGCTGATTCCGGGCGAACGCTTCAACAAGACCATCGTCGATTACCTGAAATTCGCGCGCGATTTCAACGAGAAATTCCCCGGTTTTGAAACCGACGTGCATGGACTGGTCAAACGGGAAGTGGATGGCCGACGCGATTATTTTGTGGATTGCGTGCGGCAGTAAGGCACCGCTTTGCAATGACAAGTGAGAGATTGGGTGGTGAGAAAAACCGGCTTTTTTAAGCCGGTTTTTTTATGCGGAGTCTGATACGAAGAGCAGAAAAGCCTAGCGTTGCAAGTACGTCGCCAGATCTTCCGCCAAGGGCTCGAACGCCAGCAGCATCAACATCAGCGCCAGCGGAATGGTGGAGGAAAATCCGATATGACTGAACCCCAGCGCGCCGACCAGCCCGCCGCTGAAAAACATCGACACCAGAATGATGATCGTGCGCAGTTTGCGCCGGTTGGCGGCGACGTAGTGAGGGTCGCCCCGCACACCAGTGCGATTCCAGTAGAACAGCTTGCCCAATTCGATACCGATGTCGGTCACAACGCCGGTCATATGGGTCGTGCGGATTGAACCGCCGGACATCTTGCTGCTGATCGCATTTTGCAGGCCCATGATGAAGCACAACAGCATCACGGTAATCGAGACGAAGAAGCCGATATGCCGCGCCAGATTACCGCCAGCCAGCCCGAAGCACAGCATCAGCAAGGCTTCCACCATCAGCGGCAGCGCGTATTCGCTCTCCATTTGACGATGCCTGGCCCAGTTAATCAGTATCGATGAACAAGCCGCTCCGGCCACAAAAGACAGAAAAGCCCCGATACCGGCCAGCATCAGCAGAATATCGCCGGCGGCCAGATTGTCGGCCATCGCGGACACGATGCCGCTCATGTGGGAAGTGTATTGACTCACAGCCAGAAAGCCACCGGCATTCGCCGCGCCCGCAATGAAAGCCAGCACAAACCCGAGCTCGCGGTTACCCGCTTCGCTGCGATGTTTGCCGCTTAAACGACGCAAATAAGCAATCAGCACGGCGGTATGCCGCTTACGCGCGTGGCAGTGTGACCCCTTGCTGACCCTGGTATTTTCCGTTGCGATCCTTATAGGAGGTTTCGCAGATTTCGTCGCTTTCGAAAAACAGGACCTGCGCGCATCCTTCGCCTGCATAAATTTTGGCGGGCAGAGGCGTGGTGTTGGAAAACTCCAGCGTGACGTAACCTTCCCATTCCGGTTCGAAGGGCGTCACATTGACGATGATGCCGCAGCGCGCATAAGTCGATTTGCCGAGACAGATGGTCAGCACGCTGCGCGGAATACGGAAATATTCCAGGGTCCGCGCCAGCGCAAACGAGTTGGGAGGGATGATGCAGACATCGCCCTTGAAATCGACAAAGGATTTTTCATCGAAATTCTTGGGATCGACGATGGTGGAATTGATATTGGTGAAAATCTTGAATTCATTGGCGCAGCGGATATCGTATCCGTAGGAAGACGTGCCGTAAGAGACGATCTTGTTGCCATTGCTTTCACGCACCTGCCCCGGTTCGAAGGGCTCGATCATCTGGTGTTCCTGCGCCATGCGGCGTATCCATTTGTCTGATTTGATCGTCATGGTGATGCTTTCCTGGAAATAGTTACGATATGGCGCGATTTTACGCCATATAGCCCCAGACAAAGCGGAGTCGGCCTATCGTTGGCAGTAAAAGATTGCTTGAGAAGATTGGGGTGGAAGCTTGCCTGAGAATATTGCATGAGAATATTGCATGAGAAGCATGGCGAGCCGCCGCCACGCTTTCAGCTCCCCCTCTCCTATTGAAGTAGCGCCGCATTTCTCCGGGAAGCAGCTGATCTGAACCCCTCTTCCAGAATCAGAATTCCTCCCAAGATTCTTTCTCGTCTTTTTTCATGGCCGCCGAACCGGAAGACGAGGCGACAGCGGTCTGTTTCCTGATTGGGGCAGCGGGTTTGCGTGGGGATGCGGCGACTGCCGGTGCAATTTTCGGCGCGAATTTTTTCACTGCGCCAGCAACAGCAATGGCGCTGGAACTGAGCTTGAAAACGCTGACCGTACCGGTCAGCCGCTGCGCCTGATCCTGCAAAGAACCTGCCGCGGCGGCGGCTTCTTCGACCAATGCGGCGTTCTGCTGGGTGACGTCGTCCATCAGAATCACCGCCTGATTGACTTGCTCGATACCGGTGCTTTGCTCGCGGCTCGACGCCGATATCTCACTCACGATATCAGTAACGCGGCGCACACTGGCGACCACTTCCTTCATCGTTTCGCCGGCTTGCTCAACCAGCTTGCTGCCATTGCCGACATTCGCCACCGAGGCATTGATCAGTTCTTTGATTTCCTTAGCTGCCGCAGCAGAACGCTGCGCCAGGCTGCGCACTTCTGAAGCGACTACCGCAAAACCGCGCCCCTGTTCACCGGCCCTCGCCGCTTCGACTGCGGCATTGAGGGCAAGGATATTGGTTTGAAATGCAATGCCGTCGATGACACTGATGATTTCCACGATTTTGTTCGACGAACTGTTGATCTCATTCATGGTGCTGATCACCTGATCCACCACACTGCCACCCCGACTGGCGACTTCCGACGCCGACTCGGCCAGCACATTGGCCTGCAGAGCATTCTCGGCATTTTGCTTGACTGTTGAGGTCAATTCTTCCATGGCGGCTGCAGTTTCTTCCAGTGAGCCGGCCTGTTCTTCGGTTCTGGAGGACAGGTCCAGATTGCCCTGGGCAATTTCGCGGGCGGCAACATCGATTGCCTCCGTACCCTGATGCACTTCGCCGACAATATTGAACAGGCTGTCGTTCATGGCCTTGAGCGCGTGCATCAGCTGCCCGGTCTCGTCTTTGCTGGAAGATTCAATGGTGGTGCTGAGATCGCCTTCGGCAATGCGCTGCGCGGCAGCGACGGCATCATTCAAGGGGCGGGAAATCAAACGCGCCAGCCACAAAGAAAGGAAGAGGGCGAGTGCGGCACAAACGGCGAGCAACACGATGATGCCGGTAATGGCTCGGTCGTAAATGACGCCGGCAGCAGCGTTCGAGTCTTCAGCCCCGGTCTCATTAAGTCCGACCGCCTTCTCGATGGAAGCAATTGCCGCGACATAAGCGGCTGATGAGCCCACATTGACCGCTTGCGCCTCGTCTTTTTTGCCGCCCATCGACAACTCGATGATTTTGTTGTGAGTGACGAGGAAGTTATCGATGCTGGTGGCAATGCCCTGGTAAATATTTTTTTCTTCAGTACGGGTAATCAAGCCCTCGTACGTTTTTTGCAAACGCTGCAAAGTCGCGATCAGCTTAACCGTTCCGTCCCGGTTTTTTCCCATGAGCGCAGGGTCTTGCAACAATATCTGCTGCGCTTCACTGCCGCGAATACGCGCCATCGTGAGCTGTATGCTGGACAAAGTACGGATTGAAGGCAGCCAGTTGACGGCCAGATCGCTGGAGGCGGCATTAACCTTGGAGAGCTGCTGTATTGCGAAAAAACCGAGAGCAAAGACCAACAGAATAACTACGAAAAATGTGGCGATCAGTTTCTTCGCGATTTTTAAGTTGTAGAACCATTTCATTAGATTTTTTCCTAAAATAAATTTTAAAATATGCTTAGCATTTTTATCATTTATTTTGGAATGCAACAATATACACAAAGATTAAATTATCTCGCCACGATTCCCTTGTTTTCCCAATGCAACTCCTCGCCCGCTTTCAAGGTGTCGCTCACCGCTGCATGGTTTCCCACATTTTTTGCAGACGCTTGACCGACACCGGCATAGGCGTCTTCAATTCCTGCGAAAACAGGGATACACGCAACTCCTCCAGCAGCCAGCGGAATTCCGTCATTTTCGGATCATGGCTGCCGGCACGGTCTTTCTGGGCGCGCTGCCACGGCGTGGCGACTTGCAACCATTCGGCGGTCAGACGCGTATCGCGCAGCGGATCGGCGCGCAGTTTTTCCAGCCGCACATTGATCGCCTTCAGATAACGCGGGAAATGCGCCAGCGCAGCGTAATCGTTGTCGGCAATAAAACGCTTGCCCACCAGCAGCTGCAACTGCGACTGCATATCGGCCATCGCTTGCGGGTAGGCTTTTGCGCCCTGCAATTTCTTGGGCAGGCTGGCGTGCTCGGCCAGTATCTGCGCCGTCAGCCGCGCCAGCTCATTGACCAGCAAACCGAGACGGGCCTTGCCCTCTTCCTTGCGACGGGCGAACTGCGCGGCGTCGGTCGGCAGCGGTGCTTGTAAAAAAGCGCGTTCGAGTCCGGCAGCGATGATCTGATCGCGCAATTCCTCCTGCGACCCCAGCGCCATGAATTGCATGCCCATCTGCTGCAAGCCGGGAATATTTTTCTCCAGATACTTCAGCTGCTCTTTCATTTGCAAGGAAAACAGGCGGCGCAAACCGAGCCGGTGAAAGCGCGCCGCTTCGGCCGGATCGTCGAACACTTCCAGATCGCAATGCGCGCCGCGATCGACTAACGCCGGAAAACCGATCAGGGTTTGCTTGCCCTGCTGGATTTCGAGCAGTTCCGGCAAAGCGCCGAAGGTCCAGTCCTGCAAACCAGAAAAGGACGTGCTACCCGTCTTGGCCGTGCTGCTTGCCCCCATCGCCGGAGCGGCAGGACGTGAACCGGCACCCACCGGCGCGACAGCCGGGGAAGTAGTGCCGCTTTCGGCATTCGCATTCGCATTCACACTCACGCTCAGATCGGCCAGCTTCTGGAAACTTTCCCGCGCCTGCCCGCCGAATTCCGCTTGCAAGGCTGCCAGATTGCGCCCCAGCTCCAGTTGCCGTCCATGCTCATCGACGATCTTGAAATTCATCGCCAGATGCGCCGGCAGCGTTTCCTGTTTGAAATCGCTGAGTTTGACCTGCTGCGTCAATTGCTCGCGGATATCGGCAATGATCGCCTCGCCCAGACTGCCTCGCCCGAAGGTCTGGCTGGTCTGCACGCGCTCGCAAAATCCGGCCGCGTAATCGGGCAAGGGCACGCAGTGACGACGTATTTTTTGCGGCAGCGATTTCAGCAGCAACTGCACTTTTTCTTTCAACATCCCCGGCACCAGCCATTCGCAACGATCGGCCGAGACCTGATTGAGCGCATACAGCGGCACCGTCAGGGTCGCACCATCGCGCGGCGCGCCCGGTTCGAAGTGATAGCTCAGTCCCATTTCGATACTGGCCATGCGCAGCACTTTGGGGAACAGGTCGGTGGTGATACCGGCCGCTTCGTGCCGCATCAGGTCGTCGCGATCCAGGAACAGCAGGCGCGGCTCACGCGCCGTGGCGTCCTTGAGCCATTTTTCAAAGCCCAGTCCGTTGCAGACATCGGCCGGAATCAGCTTGTCGTAAAAGGCGGCAATCAACTCATCGTCAACCAGCACATCGAGGCGACGCGACTTGTGTTCCAGGTTTTCGATTTCGCGTATCAGCTTCTGGTTGTGCGCAAAAAACGGGGCGCGGGTGTCGTATTCGCCGCCGACCAAGGCATCGCGGATAAAAATTTCCCGCGCCTGCTCGGGATCGATCTGGCCGAAATGAATCCGCCGCTGGCTGTACACCACCAGCCCGTACAGCGTGGCGCGCTCGGAGGCGGTAACTTGCGCACCGCGTTTTTCCCAGCGCGGCTCGCCCCAGGTTTTCTTGAGCAGATGCGCGCCGACGCGTTCCAGCCATTCCGGCTGAATCTGCGCCACGCAGCGCGCAAAAAGACGGCTGGTATCGACCAGTTCCGCCGCCGTAATCCACTTACCGGGTTTCTTGATCAACGAGGAACCGGGCCAGATATGGAATTTGATGCCGCGCGGCCCGAGGTATTGCGGCTCGTCTTCCGCCTTGAAACCGACGTTGCCCAGCAGGCCGGTGAGCAAGGCGGTATGCAATTGTTCGTAGGTGGCAGGGGCTTCGTTGAGCCGCCAGCCCTGCTCGCGCACGATGGTCAGCAACTGGCTGTGCACGTCGCGCCATTCACGCAAGCGCATTTGCGACAGGAAATTGCCACGGCAATCGTCCTGCAACTGGCGGTTGGTTTTCTTATGCGCGATAGCGTCTTCAAACCATTTCCAGATTTTCAGATAGCTCTGGAATTCCGATTTTTCATCGGCAAATTTTTTGTGCGCGGCGTCGGCAGCGCTTTGCGCTTCCATGGGCCGGTCACGCGGGTCTTGCACCGACAAGGCGGCGGCAATAATCAGCAATTCGGTCAGGCAGGCGTTATCGAGTCCGGCCAGAATCATGCGTCCCACGCGGGGATCGAGCGGCAAACGCGCCAGCTTATTGCCCAGCGGCGTGAGTGCGTTGGCCTCGTCCATCGCGCCCAGTTCCTGCAACAACTGATAACCGTCGGCGATGGCGCGGCCGGGTGGCGGTTCGATGAACGGGAAGGTTTCCACGTCGGCCAGATGCAGCGTTTTCATGCGCAAAATGACAGCGGCCAGCGAGGAACGCAAAATTTCCGGCTCGGTAAAAGCGGGACGTTTTAAAAAATCCTGTTCCTCGTAAAGGCGTATGCACACCCCGGCAGCGACCCGACCGCAACGCCCTGCCCGCTGGTTAGCTGCCGACTGTGCGATCGGCTCGACCTGCAATTGTTCGACCTTGTTGCGGTAGCTATAGCGTTTGACGCGTGCCAGTCCGGCATCGACCACGTAGCGAATCCCCGGCACCGTCAGCGAAGTTTCCGCGACATTGGTGGCCAGCACGATGCGACGGGCATTGGATATCTTGAATACCCGTTCCTGCTCTTGCGCCGAGAGGCGGGCAAACAGCGGCAGAATTTCCACATGCGGCGGATGGTGCTTGCGCAGCGCTTCGGCGGCGTCGCGGATTTCGCGTTCGCCAGGTAAAAATACCAGCACATCGCCACTGCCCACTCGCGCTAACTCATCAACGGCATCGACTACTGCATCCATCAGATCGCGCTGCTCGCGGGCTTTTTGTCCGGCAGTGGGTGCCGCAGGTTTGGCTGCGGCAGGCGGCGTTACACCGCTGCGGTCGATGGAATCGACCGGACGGTAACGCACTTCAACCGGATACAGACGACCCGACACCTCAATCACCGGCGCCGGTTGCAGCACGCCGCCCACTTCCTTGCCAAAGTGACGGGCAAAGCGCTCCGCATCAATAGTGGCCGAGGTGATGATGACTTTCAGATCCGGGCGGCGCGGCAGCAATTGCTTCAGATAGCCGAGCAGGAAGTCGATGTTGAGACTGCGTTCGTGCGCTTCATCGATGATGATGGTGTCGTACTGCCGCAAGAGCGGATCGGACTGCGTTTCGGCCAGCAAGATGCCGTCGGTCATCAGCTTGATCCACGCGCCCCTGGAAAGGGTGTCGTTGAATCGCACCTTGAAACCGACATGCTCGCCCGCCGGCGATCCCAGTTCAAACGCGATGCGCTTGGCGGTCGAAGAAGCGGCAATCCGGCGCGGCTGGGTATGTCCGATCAGTCCGGTCACTCCGCGTCCCAGTTCCAGGCAAATCTTGGGTAGCTGCGTGGTCTTGCCTGAGCCTGTTTCGCCGCTGAGAATCAAGACCTGATGCGCGCGCAGCGCCGCTGCGATTTCCTCACGGCGTCCCGAAACCGGTAAATCCTCGGGATAAGTGATGGTCGGCAAGGGATTGCGAAAAGGCAGCGCAGGCGCTGTCGATGGCGCAGATGCCTCGCGCGGAGGACGAGACGGCCGCACAGACACATGGGATGCAGCACCCGAATTTCCCGCACTGCTCTTTCCGCCACCGCTCTTTCCGCCACTACTCGCTGGCGCGCCTGTAGCACGTGGGTTGCGTGGATTGCGTGGAGCGCCTGGCTGGCGCGGGGGATGGGGGGGGGATGTGGAGTCGGGCATGGAGGGTCGCATTATACCGGCCTTGCGCCAATAGGAAGGCGAGCCTCAGCCAGATCAAAGGCAAGCAGCAACGCGGACTGAGGGCGAACACGCATCTGCACACGCTCCCCGCATACGAGCGCACACCTATATAATGCCCGACATGGAAAACTCGACCGACTTCGTTCAATGGCTGCGCTCTGTCGCGCCGTATATCCACGCGTTTCGCGGAAAAATCTTCGTGGTCGCCTTTCCCGGCGAACTCGTCACGGCCGGCGATCTGACTGTTCTGGCGCAGGATGTGTCGCTGCTGCACGCGCTGGGCATCCGTATTGTCGTGGTGCATGGTTCGCGGCCACAGGTGGAAGAACAATTGGCGCTGCGCAATGTCGAGGCGCGCTTTCATAACGGTTTGCGCATCACCGATAGCGCCGCGCTCGAATGCGCGAAAGAAGCTTCTGGCGAACTGCGACTCGATATCGAAGCCGCTTTCAGCCAGGGTTTGCCGAACACGCCGATGGCGCACGCCACCATTCGTGTCATTTCCGGCAATTTCGTCACTGCCCGTCCGTTGGGTGTGATTGATGGCGTCGATCTGCAACTGACCGGACAGGTGCGCAAGATCGACAGCGACACCATCCACCCGATTCTGCAAGCCGGCGGTATTGTGCTGCTCTCGCCGCTCGGTTTTTCGCCGACCGGCGAAGCATTCAATCTGACGATGGAAGACGTCGCTGTTTCAGCCGCCATCGCGCTGCACGCCGAGAAACTGATCTTCCTGACGGAAACGCCGCTCATGAGCGACGCTGCCGATGTGCCTATCCGCGAACTGGCCTCGCATCAGGCCGAAGCCGTGCTGCAAGCCGGCTTTCTCTCGCCAGAGGCGGCGTTCTATCTGCGCAGCACGATCAAGGCCTGTAATGCCGGGGTTTCGCGCGCGCACATGGTTCCGTTCCAGACCGACGGTTCGGTGCTGCTGGAATTGTTTACGCATGATGGCATCGGCACCATGCTCACTTACGAAAACGTGGAAAGCCTGCGTGTGGCCACCATCGAAGACGTGGGCGGCATTCTGAAGCTGATCGAACCACTGGAAGCGGACGGCACACTGGTCAAGCGCGGGCGCGAGCTGCTCGAACGCGAAATTCATTATTTTTCGGTCATCGAGCATGACGGGGTGATTTTCGGCTGCGCGGCACTGTACCCATTCCCGCAAGAAAAAATGGGCGAAATGGCCTGCCTGACCGTCAATCCAGAAGTGCAGGCACAGGGCGACGGCGAGCGCATCCTGAAACATCTGGAAGCACGCGCGCGCGAAGCCGGGCTGACCAAACTATTCGTGCTGACTACCCGCACCTCGCACTGGTTCTTGCGACGCGGCTTCACGCTTGCCGGCGTGGATGCCTTGCCAAAGGATCGCCAGCATCTGTACAACTGGCAACGCAAATCGCTGGTACTGATCAAGAATCTATAAAAAAAACTGTAAAAGAATCTGTAACTCTTCCCGCCCAGTCATACCGCAAGGTTTGCATGGATTGCCGTGCAGCGGCATGGCCAGGTATTTTTATCGCTGCTTTTCATTGCTACTTTTCATCGATCATCTTGATCGACACACCCTTGAAGGAATTCTCATGGCTCGCATGGTCCATTGCATCAAACTGAACAAAGAAGCCGAAGGACTGGATTTTGCACCGTACCCAGGTGAGTTGGGCAAGCGCATTTACGAAAGCGTTTCCAAAGAAGCCTGGGCGGCGTGGCTCAAGCATCAAACCATGCTGGTCAATGAAAACCGGCTGATGCTGGCCGATGCCCGCGCTCGCAAGTATCTGGCAACGCAAATGGAAAAGCATTTCTTCGGCGAAGGTGCCGATGCCGCGCAAGGGTATGTGCCGCCGGCAGATTGATTCGAGGCAATCGACTCTATCGTTTCATAATTGAGTGGAGTGGGCCGATTGAGCAATTTGAACGCCCTGCGGTAGTGCAGCTACCGCCTCCATTCATGACGAACAATCAGTTCAATGTCTGAATCCAATGACTTCAGACGCTATCCGGTCCAGCGGCACGACACGATCAACCGCACCGTGCCGGATCGCCTCCTTGGGCATACCAAACACCACGCAACTGGCTTCATCCTGAGCAACCGTCTGCGCGCCAGCGTCGTGCATTTCACGCAAACCGCGTGCGCCGTCGTCGCCCATCCCGGTCATGATGATGCCCATGGCATTGTCCCGCGATACCGTGGCAACTGAGCGGAACAACACATCCACCGATGGTTTATGCCGATTGACCGGCGGTCCATCGAACACTTCTACAGCGAAAAATGCGCCGCTGCGCACCAGACGCATATGCATGCCTCCCGGCGCAATCAAGGCGCGTCCTATCGATACGCGATCACCATTACGCGCCTCCCGCACTTCAATCGCGCACAAACCGTTCAGGCGCTCAGCAAACAGCGCGGTAAATTTTTCAGGCATGTGCTGCACGATGACGATCCCCGCACACACTCTTGGCAAGGCTGTCAGAAGGATCTCGAGTGCCTGAGTGCCTCCGGTTGAAGTGCCAATCGCCACAATTTTATTCGACGATTCCGCCATCGATAATCCCGGTACCGAATGAACCGGCCGGGCAGTCGCCACGCCCGGACTGGCAACCCGGCCAAAATCACGTGGTGTCGCCAGTGCCGCTTGCTTCACGTCGCGAATCAGCTCTGCCGCAGAGTCCGACAGAAAAGTTTTGAGTCCCAGCTTGGGCTTGGTGACATAACCGACCGCGCCGGCTGCCAGCGCCTGCATGGTCGTGGCTGCTCCGTTTTCCGTCAAAGTGGAACAGATCAGCACCCGCGTGGGTCGCTCGGCCATGATTTTTTTAAGAAAGGTGATGCCGTCCATCCGCGGCATTTCTACATCGAGAACAATCACATCCGGCCATTCAAGCGCCATTTTTTCCTGGGCAAGAATGGGATCGGCTGCAGCGCCGATCACCTCCAATTGCGGATCAGCAGAAAAGATTGTTGTCAGCACCTGCCGCACAACGGCGGAGTCATCCACAATCAAAACCTTGATGGGTTTGCTCATAAAATTTCATCTTCCTGTTCACCGTCAAGCCAATCGAATTTCACCCAGACATCGCCACTTTCCACATCGAAATACAGGCGCCGATAACCATCCTTTCCTACGTTCTCTGCCGCCACTGTCAAGCCTGCATCTGCTACAAGCTGGCGTGCCATAGCGATATTGCGCGCACCGATATCCTGACTCGATGAGCTGGCGAACATACGACCACCTCCAAATATTTTGGCGGTGCATTCATGCAAATGCACCCCATTGCGAATCAGGTCGGATTGCATCCTGGCAAAAGCGCTGATGCCGTAGCGCCCATCGCGGTCACTCAATCCGGGAGCAAAAGGAAAAACAAAATGACAGATCGTGCCTAAACGCCGGCGCGGATGCCACAAGGTAATGGCAACGCAGGAGCCGAGCAGGGTTCCGAATACTTCTCCACGAAAACCAACTCCAGTATCTCCGGGGTTAAGAAACAGTTCGCGGGCCACCAAATCTTTGAAGCAGGGTTTGTTCATCCGCGACGGTCGCGCCGGTAAGCACCCGGCCCTACCGTAACCAGACCGTCAATCAGCCCATTCAATGTTTCCGCCATGCCCACGAACAACACCCCATCCGGGGTCAGGCTGTCAAGCAACTGGGTCACGATCTTGCGCTTGACCGGCGGATCGAAATAAATCAGCACGTTGCGCAAGAAAATGACATTGAAGGGAATCAGATGGGGCAAAGGTTCAATCAGATTGATCTGCGCAAATGCGGTTTTGTCGCGCAGGCTGCGATCAATCAGTAAGGTCCCTTCATAAGGGCCGGTACCACTAAGGCAATAACGCTTGAGCATGGTGGGAGAAATACTCTCCGTTCGCTCAAGTCCGTAATGCCCGCCCTGAGCCACTTCCAGCACACGGGTACTGACATCTGATCCGCGCACCTCCCATTTCGGCGCACGCGCCACACGCTGCAATTCGGCCAGCGTCATCGCGATCGAATACACCTCTTCGCCGGTAGAACAGGCCGCGCTCCATACGCGGAAAATGCTGCTTCTTGGCGCCTTCTCCACAATCTCGGACAGCATGTCGAAGTGCTTAGGCTCACGAAAGAAATACGTTTCATTGGTCGTCAAAAGATTAATCGCGACCTGCGCTTCCTCAGGAAACTGGTCCGACACAAGTTGTGCGAAATACGCCCCGTAAGAATCAAGCCCTGCCGTCTGCACCCGCTTGAACAGGCGGCTACAGATCAATGCTTTTTTGGAGGAGGTCAGCGCAATGCCGACCTTGTCAAACAGCCAATCACGGATCGTGGCAAATTCCAGCTCATCGAGGCTATTTAATTCCATGCGGCGATACCAAAAAATAGAGAAAGAAAGTCGCAACAAGCATCAACACTTAATCGAAGCCACCTGCATTTTCGATTTCGGCGACTCCCTCTCTTCTCATGGCGTTTCCGTCTGTTCCGGTGCCATCTGATGTAAGGAGAAAGTACGCTCGGCGTTAAGGATGATGACAAAACCATCTTCCAGTTTTCCCAATCCATCAATGAACTCTGCCCGGACCGGCGTGCCAAAACCCGGCGCAGGCTCGATCAGCTCTGCACCTATTTCGATGACCGCCGATACGGCATCGACCATGATGCCAATATCCAGCACATCACCGGCATCCGTAATTTCCAGAACGATGACCGAAGTGCGTTTACTGACTTCAAGAGCATCTCGTCCAAACAGCACGGCCAGATCAATCACCGGCACCACTGCCCCGCGCAAATTAATGACACCACGCATGTGCGCCGGCATCAGTGGCACCGTAGCCAACTGAACATTCCTCAGAATTTCCTTGATCGAGGAAATTTCCAAAGCGAAAACCTCTTTTCCCAGAGAAAACGTCAAGTACTGCTTCGCGTCTTCCCTGCCCTCTTCATCGTCGCCGTCGGCCGCAGATCGTCCGTGCGACAGCTGTGTTGTGGTGGAGGTCATCATGGATCAGAAACGCTTGAATTGCGACTCATCGAGCAGCGCAACCGGCGGCGCTTTGCGCGGGCCGACGATCTTTTGCGGAACCGGTTCACGTATCACCTTGTGCTGAACCGGACCATCGACCTTGAAGAAGTCCATCAGCTGCTGCAGCGCTCCGGCTTGCCCGGACATTTCCTCTGCCGTTGCCGCCAGTTGCTCCGACGCGGCAGCGTTTTGCTGCGTCGCCTGATTCAACTGATTCATCGCCGTGCTAATATGCGCCAGACCACTGGTTTGCTCTTCCGATGCAGCCGTAATTTCCTGCACCAGATCCGAGGTTTTGCGAATGGAAGGAATCATTGCGGTAAGCAAACGCCCCGCCGTATCCGACATGGCCACACTGTTAGCGGCCAGCTCGCCGATTTCTCTCGATGCCACCTGACTGCGCTCCGCCAACTTGCGCACTTCCGCCGCGACCACCGCAAAACCCTTGCCGGAAGCACCTGCGCGTGCCGCCTCAATCGCCGCATTCAGGGCCAGCAAATTAGTCTGGTCTGCAATGTCATCAATGATGCCGACTTTATTAGCAATCTGTTTCATGGCGTCGGCAGTGCGTTTGACAGCATCACCGCCCTCCACTGCTTCAGTCGCCGATTGGCTGGCCATGCTATCGGTGACCTTGGCATTCTCTGTATTCTGGATGACCGAACTGGACAGTTCTTCCACCGAACTGCTAGTGCGCTCCACACCCGCCGCTTGCTCAGAGGCAGACTGCGATAGACTCTGCGCCGTTGAACTCACCTGCGCAGAAGCCGAGGTGAGCGCCTCTGCCGCATTTAATACTTCGCAAATGATGTCGGATAATTTTTCGTTCGTTGTATTTGTATATTCTTTGAGTTCACCGAAAGTACCAGCATATTCAGTGGTAATACGCTGCGTCAGATCACCGTTAGAAAGCGCTTTGAGTACGCTGACTACTTCGCTCAAACCGGTTTCGCTAGTCATCATCAGACTGTTCATGCCGGCTGCCAGTACAGCAAAAAATTCCTCCTTGCCTGCCGGATCGATACGTCGTGTGAAATCACCGTTGACCGCCCCCTCCACCACACTGGCAATTTCCACTTCGACGGCAACTTCATTGGTGCGATCTTTCCATTCGACCACCGTGCCAAGCCGCGTGCCATCTTTGGAAATAATCGGACTAGCGAACAAAGCCATGGTGCGGCCGCCCACCTTGATCTGCGTCCGGTACAGACTACTCAGTGATGACAGCATATTGCGTTGATGCGGCGGATGCCTATGGAAGCGGTCAAAGCTGCCACCCAGAATCTGATCGGCGCGGAACTGTGGCAGGTCTTTGCGGAAATCGTTCTCGGCGTTTTTCATCATGCCAAAAACAGAATCATTCATGTAAATAATATCGCCGTCGATATTGGCAATCATGACCGAGGTTGAACATTTGTCCAGCGCCTGACGTACGCGCGCATTATCGTTGGCAACCAGCTCGGCCGTTATTTCCGCTTCACGGTCTTTCCATTCAACGACCGTTCCAAGCCGTTCATTTTTATCATTCAGCATCGGCGTGGCAATCAGACCGAAGGTACGGCCACCCACCTTGATATCGACGGCGTGAGAATTGTGCAGTCGGCCCAGCATGTTGCGCTGATGCGCCGGATTTTTGTGGAAGCGATCAAAACTGCCGCCGACCACATCGTCGACACGAAAGTCGGGCAAATCCTTACGGATATCGTTTTCGGCTTCGCTCAGCAGCGTGGTGACAGATTTATTCATATAGAGAATCTGTCCGTCAGCGTCGGCGATCATGGCCGAAGTCGAGGTGGCGTCGAGCGCCAACTTAATGCGCGAGTTAATGACGTTCGACTTGATCGTTGCCTGAAACCGGTCACGCACCATGTCGATTGCTGTCGTAATGACCGCCTTCTTGCCCGGGAAACGCTCTATATCGCGTGAGAAATCTTCTCTGGCATAGGCGGTCACCACATCAACAATTTGCATCTTGACGTCAATATGCGAACGGACCAGACGATTGATCGCATCACCAATTTCGCCAAAGCCACCGGCCAGCCCGGCAGTATCGATATGATCATCAATCCATCCTTCAGAATGGCGCTCAATCATCGTCTGTTGCGCGGTGCTTAGGCGTTGCAAGGTGATCCCGATGCCATTCAAGGCACCGGCAATTCCAGCGCGACCACCATTGCCATCACCATCCTTGCAGCGAAGCGAAAAATTACCACTCGCCAGCGCCTGTGCTACCGACAAAATGTCGTTGAGAACTGCTCGTTGCGCATAAAAAGTCCAACCCGCCAGAGCGACTCCTGCGACAAGAAAAACACCATGCAGCACACCAGGACGGCCCGGTTCCAGCACGGCCAGGCTCAATCCCATTGCGATCAGTGCAATCATTGACACCATCGTCTTTTCCGCTACGCCAAATCGTTTCAACATCATATCTCCCGGTTAACATTGCCCTGCCCCATGCCGATTGCCTGCAAATCACGCTGCAGGGCCTTTTGCCTGTCGATTGCCTCATCGGTTTTTTGATTCACCGCCAGTTTGACCAGCGCGCCAACATCCAATATCAACGCCACCTCCCCCGAACCGAGCACCGTCGATCCGCTGATACCGCGCAAATAGCGGAATAACTTTCCCAATGGTTTGATGACGGTCTGATACTCACCTTCAAGAAAATCGACCACCATGCCAGCCTTGTCATCACCACCGCTCTGTATCACGACGATACGACGCTTGTCGGGTGGCGGCCCATCGCATGCGAAGACGGAGCGTAAATCCAGCAGCGGCAAGACTTCGCCGCGCAATTTAATGAAACCGGCCGATTTGTCGTTGAGGTTCATGCGATCAGGATCCGCGTCGATGCACTCCAGCACCGCATGCAAGGGGATCACAAAGGTGCCATCACCAATTTTGACCAGGAATCCATCGATGATCGCCAGCGTCAGCGGCAGTCGGATTTCCATCGTCGTGCCATGTCCCAACACGCTGTGAATTTTGATCGAACCGCGCAGGGCTTCAATATTTTTGCGGACGACATCCATACCGACGCCGCGCCCGGAAAGGTTAGTGACTTTCTCTGCCGTGGAAAATCCAGGGGTAAATATCAGGTCGAATTTTTCCGTCTCGCTGAATGTCTGCGTTTCACTGACCAGACCACGCTCACGTGCTTTAGAAAGCAGCATGTCTCCATCAAGCCCGCGTCCGTCATCACTGACTTCAATCACAATATTGCCGGAATCATGCCGCGCCGAAAGTCGAATGGTGCCATCGGCAGGTTTGCCCAGAGCCTGTCGTACCGCTGGCATTTCAATCCCGTGATCGAGGGCATTACGCACCAGATGCATCAGAGGATCGCCAATTTTTTCCACTACAGATTTGTCGAGTTCGGTGTCCGCACCCTGAATTTCCAGGCTGACTTTTTTACCCAGCTCGCTCGATATGTCATGCACCACGCGCCGGTAGCGCACAAAGGTTTCTCCGATGCGAACCATGCGCAAACCAAGCGCGCCATTACGAATTTCCTCGACCAGATGACTCAACTGTTCAGTGGTACCGATCAGGCCCGGATCGCGTGATTTGACCGCCTGCAAACTGGCGCTGGCACCACAAATCACCAGCTCGCCAACCAGATTGATCAGTTCATCGAGTTTGTCGGACGGCACCCGGACAAACGAGCCTCCTTCATGGCGGGATGCAGCATTGTTGCTTTGCCGCTCTACAGCGGCATCCACCACTTCACTGGCGACTTTGTCGTTCGCCACTAATATCTGACCCACCGCTTGCGATGCCAATCGCGGTGTGCCATCTTCCGATTCTTCCTGTTGCGCCAGGGCTTCGTTAATATCTTCGCGTGTCACAGCACCACAAGCGACCAGAATATCGCCCAGACGTTGTTCATGTGGCAAGTCATGGATCAGTTGGATGAAGTCGGCTGCGCGGCGGGTGGGCGCAATGATATGCACCTCGCAATCGTCCCCTACGAATTCAAACGCGGCCTCAATGTCTGATTTACCGGCATCCGTTTTTAAGCGGATTTCAAAACCGAGCGAACAGGTTTCAGGATCAAATACACTCCATTCCGGCACAACTTCGTCGACCGTTGCAATGGTTTTTATCTCGCCGATTGTTTTGAGATATTCGATGACTGTCAGCGGATCAAATCCATTACGAAAGGTATCCCCATGAAATCGAAGCGACAGATGCCATACGCTCTCCGCACCGGAATTTTTCAGGTCGGCACCGGCAGAAACATCGACTGAGGGAACGGCACGTGCGGGAACATTGCCCATGAAGCCGGAGAGTTTTTCTTTCAGCGCCTCAGCAACACGATCACATTCCGCCAGCTCGTCTTCTGCCTCGCAATGCTGCTCAGTCTGTTCCAGGAGCTTGGCCATCATGTCGCAACTGGCGAACAATACTTCGCTCAGGGAGGTATCGATAGCGAGACCTCCCTTGCGCAACCGGTCAAGCACGCTTTCCAGTTGATGCGTGAAGTTGACTACGCGGGTGAGATTGAAAATTCCACTGGTACCCTTGATCGTATGCGCCGCGCGGAATAAGGCGTGGACTGCCTCCTGGTCTTGCGGTTTCTGCTCCAGGCACAGCAAAGAATCTTCCATTTGCTGCAGCATTTCACGCGCTTCATCAAAGAAAATCAGAAGTGCTTCGTCGAACATGCTGTCCTGTTGACTCATGCCGCCTCCTCCTCTGCAAAGCGATTTCGCACGCCATACAAGGTCAGCACTGCATCGATGGCATCAGACGTATTGCATAATTTCACATACGTTCCTGCACTCTTTGCCGCAAGCGCAAATGCCATCAACAATTGCAAGCCTGCAGCGTCAAATTCCCCTACCGTCGCAAGGTCTACTTCTATCGCCTCGGTCCCAGTATGGTCAGTTAATGCGATCTGCATGAGTGCCTTTATCTCAGCGACCCGTTCGATCGTCAGCGACCCGTTTAAAGTAACTGTTTGCATCGTCATGACTGCTCCGTTCACGCTGGTTAAGGGAGAATCAGTTTGGAGACCGCATTGAGCATTTGCGGCGGATTGAACGGTTTGATAATCCAGGCTTTGGCACCTGCTGTCCGTCCTGCGGCTTTGACTTCATCGTCACCTTCGGTCGTCAGCATAATTACCGGAGTGAATTTGAAAGCGACTTTTTGCTTGAGCTGGGTCACAAATTCAATGCCGTCCATGCGTGGCATGTTGACGTCACTGATGATGAGGTGGACTTTTTTCCCTGCCAGTTGATCCAGTTTAGACAGGCCATCGAGACCGTCTTCCGCTTCGATCACTTCGTACCCCGCTGCGCTCAGCGCCAGGTTGACCACGCGTCGGAGTGATGCGGAATCGTCTACGATCAAAATAAGTTTCGCCATGCAACCCGCCCTTAAAGAGAAGTGAACTAGAAAAAAGTGACGTCTCCATCATCTGTGCTGATCGATTCCTGGCGGGCCTTTTTGGCTACCGGCGCATCGTGCATGATGCCTTCCCTGCGTTTGTATGAACTGCCGCTGCCATGCATCCACTCATCTGCATTGGGTAAGATGGCATCGGGTTTGAGCAGAACTTCTCGCAAACGCGTCATGTCCACATTGAGCACTTCGAGAATTTGCGAGACCCGGTCCTGGTATTGCAGGGTGACCATGACCTCTTCTACCGCACTACGAATACCATTGCCGTGCTGCCGCATGTTGTCGACTGAACCGCCTAATGTGCGGACATGCGTCAGCACATGGCCGACGACTTCTCCCACTTCTGTTATTGCTTTTTTATCCGACTCAGCGGAGTCGGTTGCTGATTTGAGTGTGGACTCCATGATGACGCCGATCTGCTGCACTCGTTGACTGATATGTTTCCCCGTATCCGCCGAGAGAAGCGACAGCTTGCGCACCTCTGCTGCGACGACGGCAAAACCGCGCCCGGCCGTACCAGCGCGGGCCGCTTCAATCGAGGCATTGATGGCCAGCAGATTGGTATGCGCGGCAATCATGCTGACTTCTGATGCCATTTCCTTCAATTCCAGTGTTGCCTTCACCAACTCACGCACGCTGCCAAGTAAGGCGTCCTTGCTTATGACGATGTCTCCGAGTGACTCAATGAGCGGCTTCAATTCCCTGTCACAAAGGGAAAGCAAATTGCGCGTTGAATCTTCCGCGCTGGAATCTTTCGTGCCGCTGACACCACCGAATCCGGCGGTATCGAATTCTTTGATAATGGAACTGAAATGCTCCACCATTTGCAGGCCTGCGGCCTCCGTCTGCGTCTTTACTGATCCCGTCTGCGGTTGCCAGATCGCAAGGACACTGATGACCAACTCCCTAAGCTGCGAGGGACTTGGATCAACACTGACCGCCTGGTCTTTATTCGCAGTCCGGAAATCTCCGATGACAAGCCATGCCACACTGCCCGCGGCAAGTGCGACGCTGACGAAAACAAGGATCTGCAAGACGCCCGTATGCTCCAGCAATGGTAATCCCGAGAGAGCGGTAGCAGCAGCGCAAAGCATGAGGGCGATACGTATCTGTTGACGCGGAATATTCACGCGGGGCGAGGTGCTTGATGCCATGTTGTCCGGCACTCCCTGAAATAAATCCGCTATGGAACTGATGCTCAATGCCAGTGCATCGGTCTACATTTTTAGCCGCTGTAATGCGGTCTGTGCATTGCAGCCTTATTTTTTCTTGCATGCCTCCCTGCACGTACTCTGATGATTTTTTAAAAAAGTGAACAGCGCGCATTCATGCAACGCTTGCGAATGAAAATATACGGAAACAGGAGTCAGGCCGGCATCACATTAGAAATGAGTGGCACGGTCAGCGAACAGGCGATTTCGGCAGCCCATCGTGTCAATGAAGAACCATTGATTAGTGCAGCTTATGACGCGCCTTAGTCGGCGCAGTATTGGAAAGAAACAACCGAATAAAATGATCGAAAGGAAGCAGATAAAAACTCTGTCGGCTTCTGACTTATTGCACGTAGATTTACTTGGCATTTTTCATCCGCATAAAAATATTAACTGCTAGCAGTTTTTATATTTTGGTTGGCTTTATTTACAATAGCATGCAAATTTCTTCATAACAATTATTTTTGATTAAATTTATTTTCTTTATCAAAAAAACATCCTCAGTTTTTTTAAATCATCATCTCTTTCATAGGAATTTTTACTATGAAAATACTAACGATCAAGCCAATTCACCAGCTTAAAAAATATTATTTATGAAAATAATTTTCACAACCAATACTGCTATTGTTTATATTAATTTAATGAATAATCAAAGTAACAGATAGAGTCAAAACGATCATTATTTAGTTATTGTACCTACTGATTTTAAATTGCAGGAAAAACAAGGTTACGCCAATTAAATAATAATTTATATAATTCAATTAATCGTCATTTATCTATATACAAATAAATAAAAAAATTATTGGCATTTAAAATAAAAATATTTGGGAGAAAATCCTGATATTTCGAGCTTATTCGGCGTGGCGCCGATGAAATTAAGCAGGATCGGGATCATTCATTCGTCGAGAAAAATGATCGCCATTACGACCATGCGATGAAGCAAAATCATCGCACGGCTCTTAGAGTTATTTCTTATGCCAATCGCCTCAAACACGCACGACTGCATTAACGGGCTGCGGCCAGCCAATAGCTGGCTCCATCATGGAATCTAAGAAAGATGGGGACGAACTGAACATGCGCGGTCAACGTCAGTTGGGAAGCAACAGCCCTTATGGTTTCGTCGATTCTGAGGCCTGCTGTGGCTGGTTTTACGCAAACTCCAGCCGCCGCACTCCCTCTGCCGTTCCCAGCAAGCACACCGTCGCGCCTTGCTGCGCAAACAGGCCAACCGTCACCACGCCAGCGATCTGATTGATTTCCCGCTCCAGCGCTTGCGGATCTTCGATTTGCAAACCGAATACGTCAAGGATGCAGCAGCCGTTGTCGGTCAGCAGCGGCTGCCCGTCTTTCAAGCGCAGACGCGGTTCACCGCCGAGAGCCGCCAGCTTGCGACTGACGCTTGCATGCGCCATCGGAATCACTTCCACCGGCAAAGGAAATTGTCCAAGTCGCTCCACCAGCTTGGAACCATCCGCAATGCAGATGAATTTCCTGGCGACAGAAGCCACAATTTTTTCGCGTGTCAACGCTGCGCCACCGCCCTTGATCATGGCACCCTGCGCCGTGATTTCATCTGCGCCGTCGATATACACCGGCATCGATTCGACCTGATTCAAATCCAGAACGGCAATGCCATGGCCGCGCAAGCGCGCCGCGCTGGCATCGGACGAAGCTACGGCACCGATAATGCGATCTTTGATCTTGGCCAGTTCATCAATGAAAAAATTGGCGGTCGATCCGGTCCCCACGCCGACAATCTCCCCCGCCACCACGTACTCAATGGCCGCTCTGGCGACTGCCTGTTTCAATTCATCTTGTGTCATTTGTGTCATGTCAGTGCCTTAAAAAATAATTCAATGCTCTTCCGGCTGCTCGTTCAAGGTTTCAAACAAGGCGATCTGCAAGCGGGAATGCAATTTAATCAGCCGCTGCCACAGCAGCGCCAACAAACCTGCAACGCTCAGCAACACCACGAGCAGCAACTTCAAAGGCGGCAGGATATTCGCGCTCAAGCCGAAAATCAGTACCATAAAAAATACGATCGACAATGCTGGCACTGCTTCCGAAATCACTTGGCGCATGCGCTTGGCGCGGACACTGTTGAACTCCGGCCCGACGATCACTTCGGCCAGCAACATGCTCAGCGCTTGCAACTTGTGATAGGTCGCGATAAGAAACGGTAACGACAACACCAAAGCCCCGCCCCAGATCAGCGCCTTTTTGAGGTCAACATCATCCACCCAGCCGACCATTTTATCGCTGATGATTTTCTCGAAAAACGAGGCGCACATGAAGATGGCAATCATCAGCGCAAAATTCACCAGGACTTGCAGCACAATGCGCAGGATGATTTTGCGCAGAGCTGCCTTATCGCCTTGCGGTTGGAGACTGTGCAGCCAGGTCGAATACTGGCCCAGCGCCTTGCTGAGCTTTAACGGCAAGACGCTGGCGGCTTTGCTCGACAACGGATCGGCGGCACGAATCAGGTAGGGGGTCAGCAAAGCCGTAATGGCCGATACCGCCACCACCATCGGGTAAAGAAAGTCGCTGGTGACTTTCAGACTCACGCCGAGCGCGGCGATGATGAAAGAAAACTCACCGATCTGCGCCAGCCCCATACCCACTCGCATCGGCGTGCGGCCCGTTTCGCCGGAAAGAAACGCACCGATAGTGCAACTGACCAACTTGCCGAACACCACCGCTATCGTAATCACGGTAATCGGAAGCCAATAATCCTTGAGGACAGTCGGGTCAAACAGCAGGCCGATTGCGACGAAGAAAATTGCGCTGAACATATCGCGTAGCGGTTCGATCACACGTTCGATACGATGAATCTGGCGCGCTTCGGCCATTATTGCGCCCACCAGGAAGGCCCCCAGCGCAACGCTGTATTGCAATTTCATCACCAGCAGGCAAAATCCGAACAAGATAGCGAGCACGCTCACCAGCAGCATTTCATTACTGCGAAAACGGGCGACATAACTCAGCAAGCGCGGCACCACAACAATGCCTACCACCAGCGACACGGTCATAAAGAGCAGCAGTTTGCCTATGGTTCCCGCCACTTCTGCCGGCGCCACCGAGCCGCTGGTGGCAATGCCGGAGAGCAAAGCAATCATGCCGATGGCGAGGATGTCCTCAACGATCAGAATGCCGAAAATGATTTGAGAAAATTTTTCGTTTTTCAAGCCGAGTTCATTGAGCGCTTTAACGATAATGGTGGTCGAGGAAACGGCCAGCATCGCGCCCAGGAAAACAGCATCCATCGGTTTCCAGCCGAAGTACACGCCGATTTCGTAACCGAGCCAGATCATCATGGCGATTTCCGCCATCGCCGTGATCAGCGCAGTCGCACCGACGCGGGCCAGTTTTTTTAAACTGAACTCAAGTCCCAGAGAAAACAGCAGAAAAATCACCCCCAGCTCGGACAGAATATGAACGGTATGCAAATCCTGGATCAGCGCGAAAGGCGGCGTGTGCGGCCCTATGAGTACGCCGGCGACGATGTAACCCAACACTAACGGTTGCCGGAAACGGGTAAACACCACCGTCACGACACCCGCCACCAGCATGATGACGGCCAGATCCTGAATAAATAGTTCCACTGCATCCATAAAGCGCTATCCCGAAAAAATAAAATTGGCGGCAGTGCCCTCATTGCGTTGGACCTGTGGCCTTGAACAAAGAACGCCTGTTGAACCCCGTGGAAAATAACACACGCAGCCCCATCGACATATTTTTACAAGCGGTATGACGATCCAAAACGGCGCTTAGAGCCGATATCTGCACCATATCTGCACCGTTACCGCGCATTACGTCGTCTTATTTCACTCGCTTCGCCCCACTACTGCGCAGCACCTCAGCCTTGTCACACAGCATTGCTTACCGCCGTCCCTCACTGATCCCGGCAACGGCAAAATATACTTTGCACGCAGGTTTTTTATGTTGTACCTTTTGTAACCTGATCCCTCAGGGTTGTCCGATGCAGGTTTGACCGTTACCTTCTTTGTCGATATTGGATGACGCTGATCGGTACCAACAGAAAATAACAATCATCAACAGCAAGCTTTCACACCCACCATTTTTCTTTCACACAAAGGACCTCAGTAATGAAACTCAAGAGCAAAATTATCCCCCTCGCTGGCGCTATTGCATTGATGTTTGCCGGCGCAACCTATGCGCAGGAGTCCTCCGTCACCATTGGTCACGTAGGCCCGATCTCGGGTCCGAACGCGCACATGGGCAAAGATAATGAAAACGGCGCCCGCATGGCCATCGAAGAGTTGAACCAGAAGGGTTTTACTGTCGGCGGCAAGAAAATCAAACTGGACCTTCAGGCGGAAGACGATGCTTCCGATCCGAAGCAAGCTACCGCAGTCGCCACCAAGCTGGTTGACGCTAAAGTCGCCGCAGTGATCGGCCACCTCAATTCAGGCACCACCATCCCGGCTTCAAAAATTTACAGCGATGCAGGCATTCCGCAAATTTCGCCTTCCGCCACCAATCCGAAGTACACGCAGCAAGGTTTCAAGACCGCCTTCCGCGTAGTCGCCAACGATGCGCAGCTCGGCAGCGTGCTGGGCAAATATGCCGTCAAGAATCTCAAGGGCAAGAATATCGCTGTCATTGATGACCGCACCGCCTATGGCCAGGGCGTCGCCGAAGAATTTGCCAAGGGTGCCAAGGCAGCCGGCGCGACTATCGTCTCCAAGCAATACACCAACGACAAGGCTACCGATTTCAACGCCATCCTGACCTCGATCAAATCCAAGAAACCGGATGTGATTTTCTTCGGCGGCATGGATGCAGTCGGCGGCCCGATGCTGCGTCAAATGAAACAGCTCGGCATCGACGCCAAGTTCATGGGCGGCGACGGTATCTGTACCGGCTCACTGGCCTCACTGGCCGGCGATGGCTTGCGTGACGATCAGGTCGTCTGCGCTGAAGCAGGCGGCGTCCCTGAAGCGGGCAAGAAAGCCATGGAAGACTTCAAGGTTTCGTACAAGAAACGCTTCGGTATCG
Source organism: Herbaspirillum sp. RTI4 (assembly GCF_034313965.1). Classification (NCBI taxonomy): domain Bacteria; kingdom Pseudomonadati; phylum Pseudomonadota; class Betaproteobacteria; order Burkholderiales; family Oxalobacteraceae; genus Herbaspirillum; species Herbaspirillum sp. RTI4. Next base: position 1,531,597 of record NZ_JAVIWQ010000002.1, on the reverse strand, counting down.
ACGTTGTCTATAACGCTGCCTATGCTTACGACGCCACCATGGTCGTTGCTGAGGCAATGAAGAAAGCCAACTCCACCGTCCCTGCGAAATTCCTGCCTGAAATCGCCAAGACCCACTACAAGGGCATTACCGGCATGATCGCATTCGATGCCAAGGGCGATATCAAGGACGGTTCCCTGACGCTCTACACTTACAAGGCAGGCATCCGTACTTTGCTGGAAGTCGTCAAGTAAGTACTACGCAACGGCAAACCAATGCTGTAATGAAAAACGCCACGTAAAATATACGTGGCGTTTTTTTCATTCTCATTACTTGCTTCTGGTTCAGCCGACTTACTGTGACAGCACCCATTTGACCAGTGTGTGCGCTTGAGCCGCAGAAACCTGGGTATTGGCTGGCATCGGCACTGCACCCCACACGCCACCGCCACCCTTCATGACCTTCTGCACCAACATATCCTCAGCGCCTTTTTGTCCGGCATATTTTTTAGCGACATCCTTATACGCCGGACCGACCACCTTATTGCCAATCGCATGGCACGCCATGCAATTTTTAGTCCGCGCCAGATCAAGTGACGAGGCCTGCGCCATGACTGCGCCCGACACCAACGTCAATGCGCCGGTCAGCAACATGCCTTGCAATATCGATTGTTTCATCTTGCCCTCCATAAAATCCAGACCCGCAGCAACTATCCGGCAAGCACATCACCACACCGGATAGCAGCCAGATACTAGCAGGTCACCGCGCCTTTACTGGCCGATGAAACCAGTACGCCGAATTTGTACAGAATGCCACTCGTATAACGCGGTGCAGGCTGCTTCCACAAGGCACGACGACGAGCGATTTCCTCGTCCGCCACGTTCAGTTGCAGCAACTGCTGATGCGCATCGATCGTGACCGAATCACCTTCCTCGACCAGTGCAATGAGTCCGCCGACATACGCTTCCGGTGCAACGTGACCCACCACCATGCCCCAGGTGCCGCCGGAGAAACGGCCATCGGTCACCAGACCCACTGATTCGCCCAGACCCTTGCCGATCAGCGCCGAAGTCGGTGCCAGCATTTCCGGCATGCCAGGGCCACCCTTAGGGCCGAGGTAACGCATCACCAGCACATCGCCGGGCTTGATCTGATCGGCCAGGATGGCATCCATCGCGGTGTACTCATCGTCAAACACCCGGGCCGGGCCGGTGATGACCGGATTCTTGAGACCGGTAATCTTGGCCACGCAGCCTTCCGGTGCCAGATTGCCCTTCAGGATCGCCAGATGGCCTTGCGCGTACAGAGCCTTGTCGATGGTATGAATCACTTTTTGATCGGCGCGTGGCAGATCGGGAATGCCTGCCAGTTCTTCCGCCAAAGTGCGGCCGGTAATGGTGATGCAATCGCCGTGGATGTGGCCGGCGTTCAATAAGATTTTCAAGACTTGCGGAATGCCGCCGGCCTGATGCAGGTCGGTCGCCACATATTGGCCGGAAGGCTTGAGATTGCAAATGACAGGCACTTGCTGACGCACGCGCTCAAAGTCATCGATGGTCCATTCGACTTCTGCGGCATGGGCAATCGCCAGGTAATGCAACACGGCGTTGGTGGAGCCGCCGGTCGCCATGATCAGCGCGACGGCATTTTCGATCGACTTGCGGGTGATGATGTCACGCGGCTTGAGGTCGCGCTTAACGGCTTCGACCAGCACGCGCGCCGATTCAGCAGCGGAGCCGACTTTTTCATCGTCAGGATTGGCCATGGTGGAGGAGTACATCAGTGCCATGCCCAGCGCCTCGAACGAAGAAGACATGGTGTTGGCCGTGTACATCCCGCCGCACGAACCGGACGAAGGACAGGCATTTTTTTCGATGCCGTCGAAATCTTCCTGCGACATGCGGCCCGCCGAAAATTCACCCACCGCTTCAAATGAGGACACGATGGTCAGGTCTTTGCCCTTCCATTTGCCCGGCTTGATGGTGCCGCCATAGACGTAGATGCCGGGCACATTGCTGCGCGCCATGCCGATCATGCCGCCCGGCATGTTTTTATCGCAACCACCGATGACGACCACGCCATCCATCCACTGCCCCATGACGGCGGTTTCGATGCAGTCGGCAATCACTTCGCGCGACACCAGCGAATACTTCATGCCTTCCGTCCCCATCGACATCCCGTCGGAAATGGTCGGTGTGCCGAACACTTGCGGATTGGCGCCTTCTGCTTTAATCGTAGAAATCACGATGTCCGCCAGCTTCTGCAAACCGGAATTGCAAGGAGTAATGGTGGAATGCCCGTTCGCCACGCCGATCATCGGATTGTCGAAGTCTTTCTTCTCATATCCCATGGCGTAATACATGGAGCGGTTAGGGCTGCGTGAGATGCCCTGAGTGATATTTTTGGAACGGCGGTTGAAGGACATGGCGATCTCCGTAGGGGTGGGGCTAAGTGAGCAACTAAATGAGTGGCGAATGGTATGCGGATGACAAATGCGTGCGCGTAGAGTGCCTTGCCTCCAACCTGCTGTCAAATATATGATTCAGACGCAATTCATATTTTTTAGATATGACTCATCGCTCTGTTCATTGACTGGCGGCAGCAATAAGGGGCGTCCCTGTCCGCCACTATCCATATCTTGCCGCCGGCGAATTTAATCTCCCGACCGACGCATAAATTGCCAGATCCGGATAGTAGGGGAAGTTGCTACCGACTATAGTGGTTGTCTCCGGGCAACATCCCCCTGTGCCAGCGGCTATTTTCAGAAGGGACATACCCCTCTTCATCACCTCAGAAGGAACGCAAATGGGAAGCTATATCAGCATCAAGGCCGCAGACGGTAGAACATTTAGCGCCTATTTAGCGGTACCGGCCTCCGGCAAGGGGCCTGGCATTGTGCTGGCGCAAGAAATTTTCGGGGTTAATGATTTCGTCCGTGAAGTTGCCGATCATTACGCAGAGGAAGGCTATGTCGTGCTGGCACCCGATCTGTTCTGGCGGCAGGAACCGGGAGTGCAACTGGGCTATACGCCGGCAGACCTGGAGCGCGCTTTCGCCCTCTTTACCGGCTGCGATCAGGATCTGGCCGTTGAAGACATTGATGCCACCTTACAGGTCTTACGTCAGCTTCCGCAATTTGAGGGCAAAGCCGGTGTGCTGGGTTATTACCTCGGCGGGAAGTTGGCTTATCTGGCCGCATGTCGTTGCGATATCGATGTAGCGGTCGCCTATTACGGCGTCGGCATCGAAGAAAACCTGAATGAAGCAAACCATATAAAAGGCAATTTGGTATTGCACTTCGCGGCCCTGGATCATTTTTCGCCCGCAGCAGTGCGAGAGAAAATAGTCGCTGGCTTGCAGGATAAGCCGAACGTCAGAATGTACTTGTATCCTGATGTGGATCACGCCTTTGCCCGCCCCGTTTCAGAACACTACGACAAATCCTCCGCCTTAATGGCGCATGGCCGATCGATCGACGCCTTCCGCAAGGCCATCGGCCCGCACTACAATCTTTCCGCCTTGTGGGATAAGCATTGTGAATATGAATTTACGACCCGCAACGTGGATGACACGATGGCGACGATGGTGGCCGAACCCTATGTCAACCATATCCCCACCATGACGGGTGGCGTAGGGTATAAAAACTTGCATCATTTCTATACCAATCACTTCGTCCACAGCAATCCGCCGGATACCCGTCTGATTCCGATTTCCCGCACCGAAGGGGCCTCCCAGATTGTGGATGAATGCCTGTTTTGCTTCACCCACACCTGCGAAATCGACTGGATGCTTCCGGGGATTAAACCCACCGGCAAATATGTCGAAATTCCGTTGATTGCCATCGTCAATTTCCGTGGCGATAAGCTCTACCACGAACATATTTACTGGGATCAGGCGTCCGTACTGGTGCAAGTGGGTTTGCTCGATGAAAACACCTTGCCCGTGGTCGGCATCAACACTGCCAAAAAACTCCTCGATGAAACACTGCCGTCCAACACCTTGATGAAATGACGGCAGGCTGAATGCCGGGCAGTGAGATCAGCAAGGGGAGTCGGTATGTCGATCTTTCACCCATGTCCCTTGCAACGACGACCTGCCGGGCCCTCCCCTTTTTTTTCCAGCAAGAGCAGCGAAGCCATCGCTTGATACAGAAAAATGCCGCGCAAAGTGCATTGCCACTTACCGGCGGTTAAATATATGACTCAGCGGCAATTCATATTTTTTGCATATGATTCATCTATAATCCGATTGACTGGCCCAAGCGCCTTTTTCACTACCCCTCCTTTTCCATCTCTTTTACGTTGATGCACCGCCATGCAAATCGACCTGCGTCAGCTGCGTTACTTCATTGCCGTCGCCGAAGAAAAACACTTCGGCCGCGCCGCCGTGCGCCTGCACATGACCCAACCGCCGCTGTCGCAAACCATTCAGGCGCTGGAAGACGCGCTGGGGACGCTGTTATTTACCCGCACCAAACGCAGCGTCAGCCTCACCGCTGCGGGTGAAGCACTGCTACCGGAGGCGCAGCGCCTGCTGCTGCAAACCGCCGCCCTGCCCGATCTGGTGCGCCGCGCCGCTGGCGGAGCGGCCGGCGTACTCTCGCTGGCCTTCATTTCCAGCGCCGACTACAGCATCCTGCCGCCGCTGCTGCAACAGTTCCGGGCGCGCTACCCCCAAGTCCGCATCGAACTGCGCGAAGCCACCAGCGATGTGCAGCTCGATCAGCTGGGCGAAGGCAAGATCGACGCCGGTCTGCTGCTGCCGCCCCTGTCGGACAAAATCAAGCGCACCCTGGACTACCTGCCCGTACTGTCAGAACCGCTGATCGCCGTCGTTCCCACCGGCGCGCTGCCCGGCACAGGCCCGATTGCGCTCAGACAACTGGCTGACCTGCCGCTGATTATTTTTCCGCGCCGGATCGCGCCCGGCTTCCACGACACCATCATGAGTTGCTTCCGCGACGCCGATGTAGTGCCGGACATCGGCCAGGAAGCGATCCAGATGCAAACCATCGTCGGTCTGGTATCGGCCGGCATGGGCATGGCACTTGTGCCACAATCTGTGTCCAACTTGCGCCGTCCGGGAGTCGACTATCGCAGCTTGCGCGGGGCAACGCCGCTGATAGAAACCGGACTGGCCTGGCGACGCGACAACCCCTCACCCGTGCTGCGCGCCTTCCTTGACCTGATCCGGGAGCAAGCCATCCCGCCCTCTCCCGCAGAACAAGCCGCCACACCCCCTGACGTCCTCTCCGATTCTCCCTAGGCTCCTCCAGCCCCCTTCATATACATTAGAAAGCCCCTCTCATGCTGATACACCCGATGCCCAATCCGATCGCCATATCCATCGGTCCGCTGGCCGTGCACTGGTACGGTCTGATGTACCTGCTAGCGTTTGTCTTCTTCATCGCGCTGGGACGCGTGCGCATCCGGCAAGCGCATATCGCCGCCGCCGGATGGAAAAAGGAAGACCTCGACGACATGCTGTTTTACGGCGTACTGGGAGTCGTCCTGGGCGGTCGTCTGGGCGAAGTGCTGTTTTATAACCCGGTCTACTATTTTCACAATCCAGCCGATATCTTCGCGGTATGGAAAGGCGGCATGTCATTTCACGGCGGATTTCTCGGCGTACTGGTCGCCATGTACTGGTGGGGCCGCAAGAAGGGACGTCCGCTGATGCAGATTATGGATTTCATCGCGCCGCTGGTACCGCTGGGCTATGCCGCCGGACGTCTGGGCAATTTCATCAACGCCGAATTGCCGGGCCGGGTGGCCGATGCCTCGCTGCCTTGGGCCATGATCTGGCCCAATGTCGATAACCTGCCGCGCCACCCCTCGCCGATTTATCAGATGCTGGTGGATGGCATCCTGCTCTTCATTCTGCTGTGGCTATACGCACGTCATCCACGGCCACGCATGGCCGTGTCCGGCATGTTTTCGCTGCTCTACGGATGCGCCCGCTTTTTCACCGAATATTTCCGCGTGCCGGATTACAACGTCAGTTTCGGCGGCATCACCATTTCAGCCGGGCAAATGCTGTCGGTGCCCATGATCGTGCTGGGTATTGTCTTGCTGATCGTGGCCTACAGGAATCCGAAATTTGATACGACACCCCCCGTCGTAGCGGCCAAATAACCAGCAGCACTCCCTCTCTCCGGCCGCTCATGCGCCGGCAGAAAAAATGCCGTTTGACCTTGCGTCGAACGGCATTTTTCATGTGCGCCCGCCACAGACGCCATCTCACCGGATCACCGTACCGACTTCTGACAACCCAATATTGCAAAATAAACTGCACGAATAATCTTATTAATTACTCATGTTTAATTGAATACGAGAAAATAATATTAACTAAAAACAATAAATTTTATTTTTAAAAAATTATTCAATTAAATTTATATTTAATAATATTTCTATCCATAAATTATATATTTAATAAATAATTGTATTTTCTCATTTAGTGTTTTAGTGTTTCATTAATTCAACCATAATATTCTTCATCTTTCAGAAGGGATACTCCATGGCATTTTCTCTCGACGATACCTCACTGGAACAGACCCTCACGGAAACGAATCCTGATTTGTGAAATAAGCGTTTAAAGATAACGCAAGTCCTCATGAAACCACCCAGCCCACCTGTTATTTTTAATAATTTATAAGAGAGAAATAAATCTCGAACGCAATAGGTTCCATCTGAAGCGTATCGCTGATTTTCAAAAATACAGGCTGATTATTTTCAGATACAGGGCGCGCATGAACCAGCTTCTTTATCGGATTATTTTTAATCAAAAACGCGGCATGCTGATGGTGGTGGCGGAAAACGCAACCAGTGACAGCAAGGCCGGCAGAGGCAATGGCAGCGCCAGTAGTATTCATCGCGGTCCCGTGTGGGATATTTTCTTCGTTTCCATGCGCAACATTGCTCTTGCCAGCGCAGTACTGACCGGCTCAGCGCTGTTGCTGCCCGAAGCCTCCAGAGCATTCGCGCAAACCTTGCCGCAAGGCGGCGTGGTGGCCGCCGGTGCCGCCAGCATCGCGCAAACCAATGCCAATTCCCTCCTCATCAATCAGAGCAGCAACCGCGCCGTCCTTAACTGGAACAGTTTCAATATCGGCGCAGGCAACAGCGTGCAATTCCAGCAACCGGGCAGCAGCGCAGCGGTACTCAATCGCGTCACCGGACTGACCGGCAGCAGCCAGATTATGGGCACGCTCACCGCCAACGGTCAGGTATTCCTGGTCAATCCGCAAGGCATCGTCTTTGGCAATGGCGCGATGGTCAATGTCGCAGGGCTGATGGCGTCTACCAAGGACATTGGCAATGCCGCATTCATGAGCGGCAATCAGGATCTGATTTTCGGCGGTGCCGGCACCAGCAATGGCTTAATCCAAAATAGTGGCAGTCTCAATGCGGCAGGCGGCTATGTCGTCCTGATGGGCGATCAGGTCAGGAACAGTGGCGTCATCAATGCCGCTGCTGGCCGCGTGGTGTTGGCGGCGGGCGATCAGGCCACCATCAGTTTGTCGAACGGGCAACTGATCAATTTCATCCTGACCAACGCCAGCGCCAATGCTTTAGTCGAACAAAGCGGCACGATTAACGCTGCCAACGGGCAGGTCTTGATTACCGCGCAATCGGCCAATGCCCTGCTCAACGACGTCATCAATCTGACCGGCGTGATGAATGTCTCCGGCAGTCAGGGCAGCGTGATTGTCGATGGCGGTGCGGCAGGGACCGTGAATTTATCGGGCGCCACGATTAGTGTGGCCAATCCCAACGGCGTCGGCGGCAACGTGACACTGACCGGGCAACAGGTCGGATTATTCGGTCAAACCTTCATCGATGCCAGCGGCACTACTGGCGGCGGCACGGTGCTGATCGGCGGCGATTATCAGGGCAGTAACGCTGGCAAGGTTGCGCACGCACAGGCCACGGTCATGGCGGCCAGCGCCAGCATTGACGCCTCTGCCACTGATACCGGCAATGGCGGCAGAGTGGTGCTGTGGTCGGATAATTTCACAGGTTTTTACGGCAACATTACGGCGCATGGCGGCCCGCAGGGCGGTGACGGCGGCACGGTTGAAACGTCGAGCCACAACAACCTGCAAGCCTTCGGCCTGGTAGATGCCAGCGCAGCGATGGGCAATGCCGGTAGCTGGTTACTGGACCCGGTCGACATCACCATCAGTTCGGGGAGCAATGCCAATTACACCGGCGGCGTCAGCGGCAGTTTCACCGCTGGAGCCAATAGCAGCGCGACGGTCAACAACGCCACCATCCAGACTTCTCTCAACGCCGGTACCGGCGTCATCCTCAGTACCGCCAATTCCAGTGGCAGTGGAGCCGGCAACATCATCATCAACGCCGACATCATCAAGTCCGCAGGGGTGAGCACTACTCTGTCGTTCACCGCCGGCAACAACATCACCGAAACCGCCAGCATCACGTCTAGCTCCAACAGAATAAACCTGTTTATGAATGCGTCCGGCACCATCACGTTCAACAATTCCGTGGTGAACCTCAATGGCGGTAATGTGGTTGTGAACGGCAACGGCAACAGTGGTGGTGATGGGGTGGTTTTTTACAACAACAATACTTTCAGCAATTCCAACGGTGTTATCAACGGCAACAGCTCTGCGGCAAATGGCGTGGCCTTTTATGGCAATGCGAGTACCGCCTTTACCCGTACGGCCGTCGGTGTATTAAATATCTTAAATATCAGCGGCGTCAGCACCGGCAACATCAGCGGTACAAACGATGCAGTTCTGGTAAGTTCCGGCAATATTGTGGAAAACGGCACCGGAACACTCAACCTGATCGGCAACGCCACCGCAAGCGGTCCTTATGGGATATCGATTGCAGCCGGTGTCAATGTGCAGGAATTGGGGACGCGCAACATCACGATCTCTGCCAACGCAGTTTCCACCGCCTTGTTGATGGCCGGCAATCTGAGCAAATCGGGCACTGGCTGCGTGACCTTGAATGCCAGCTCCAGCGCAGGCATGGGAATCAACATTTCCGGATCGATTAACCAATCCTCTTCCTCCGTCCTGATCATCGCTGCGACCGGCCTCGATCAGGGCGTGTATATGCAGGGGAGCTTGCTCCTCAGCGGCAGTGGCAGCGTGACAATGACTGGCGACGCCTTTGGCACCAATACCACCAGCACCGCAGGCATCTATGCCGATACTGGCGCCAGCCTGCTTCAAACGGGCAGCGGGTCGCTGGTACTCAATGGCGTTGCGCATAATGTGTCCTCCCTGGCCGGGGTGTACTTGAATAACGCGAACCTGAACCAGACCGGTTCAAGCCTGCTGGTGATTAATGGTACCGGGCCGGGCGCCGTCATCTTTGCAGGCAATAGCAGCCTCACTATGAACGGTTCAGGCAGCTTCAATTCAAGCGCCAACGCAAGCACTTCCCCCGGATTCATCCTGGGCAGCAACGCCAGTCTCACGGTCAATAACAGCACGGTTAACATCCTCGGAAAGAGTTCCGGCAATGTCGGACTGGATATCGCAGGGTCGTTGACGCAAACTGGCAACCTGAGCCATATCACGCTCAACGGGACCAGTGTGGCCAATGCAGGAACCAGGATAGAAGGGGCATTGACGCAGAGCGGTGGGGGAAGCATCGTCATCAATGGCACCACCGGCGGGAGCGGCGACGGCGTGGAAATTGCGGCCGCGGTGACACAGAGCGGCACCGGCAGCCTCATCAGCATCAATGGCTCCACCGCGAATGGCGCAGGCGTATTGATTAGCGCGCCCATGACGGTGGGCGCCGGAAGCACCTTGCAGGTCACAGGCAATAGCGCGACCGGCGCAGGGGTGAGCGTCACCGCCCCGCTGACGCAAAACAGCACCAGCGAGATAGACCTGACGGGGGTCGCCACTTCGGGCATCGGGGTGCAACTGACGGGGACAGCGAACATTACCCAGAATGCGACCGGCGTTTTAAATATCACCGGCACCAACAGCAACGTCAGCCTCAACGCACCCGCCATCCTGCTGGCAAGCGCCAACAGCTCCTCTCTGGCCGGCACGACGACACTCAACGCCTCCGGCAATGTGCTCCTCAGCAGCAACAATGCACTTGCGCTGACAGGCAGCCTCAACATCAGCGATACCGGCAACCTCGACTTAGGCGGTAACTTAGGCGGAAACCTGAGCGGCGGCTCCGGCAATCTGAACCTGAACAGCAACGGCTACATCAATATCACCGCCAATCTGAGCGTCGGCAACCTGAGCATGACGAGTAATGCGTCCGGCATCACCGAGCTATCCACCGCACAAATGAATGTCACTGGCACTACCACTATCGTCGTGACCAGTAACAACGTCAGCCTGACCGGCAACAATACGCTCAACGGCGTAGTGAGCATTAACACCACCGGCAGCGGTTCGGTCGCACTGAATAATTTGAGTAACCTGACACTAGGCATTATCAGCGCGGGCAATCTGGCGGTGCTGTCGAACGGAACGCTGAACACGACGGGAAGTGTGACTGCGGGCAGCAATGCCAGCCTCTCTGCCAGTGCTAATGTGACGCTGGGGAGCACTGTCAGCGCGCCCAATCTGAGCATCAGTTCCAGCAACGGCTCACTGAATCTCGGTACCAGTTTCAGCGCCCCGACCAGCCTGACCCTGGCGAGTAATGGCGATCTGACGATAGGCAATATCACTACCGTCAATTTGTCCGCGACGAGTAATGGCACGCTGACCACGACCGGAAATCTGACGATAGGCAGTAATGCGAGCCTGTCCGCCAGCGGTAATGTGACGCTGGGGAGCACTATCAGCGCACCGAATCTGAGCGTGAGTTCCAGCAACGGCGCATTGAATCTCGGTACCAGTTTCAGCGCCCCGACGAGTCTGACCCTGGCAAGCAATAGCGATCTGACGATAGGCAATATCACTACCGTTAATTTGTCGGCGACGAGTAATGGCACGCTGACCACCACCGGCACGATCGCGGCAACCGGCAGTGCCACATTCAACGGCAATAGCAACCTGACACTGAACGGCACGCTCAGCACCGGCAATCTCAGTCTGGGTAGTACGGCAGGCATGGTCACTGAACTGGCCGCGGCAGTGTTGAACATCAGCGGCGTACTCAACGTCGCGACAGGTAACGGCAGTATTAATTTGACCGGCAACAATACGTTCAACGGACTGGTCAGTATCAACGCCAGCGGTTCGGCTTTCCTCAATGATTTCAGCAGTCTGACACTGGGCAATGTCAGTGCCGGCACTCTGAATGCCAGCAGCAATGGCTCGCTCACTACCAGCGGCGTGATCGTGACGACGGGGGCTTCCGCCCTGAGCGCAAACGGTAATCTGACAGTCAACAGCACGCTCACCAGCAGCAACCTGAGTCTGCTCAGTACCACGGCTAGCGTCGCGGAACTGGCGGCAGGGATGTTGAACGTCAGCGGCACGCTCAACGCCACGGCAGCTAACGGCAGCGTGAATTTGTCCGGCAACAACACGCTCAACGGCCTCGTCAATCTGAACACCGGCGGCAGCGGTTCGGCTGCCATCAATACCTTCAGCAATCTGACCCTGGGCAATATCAGCACCAGCAATCTGAACGTCACGAGTAATGGCACGCTAATCTCCAGCGGCGCAATCTTGGCCACGGGCAGTACTTCCCTGAACGCGAACGCCGACCTGACACTCAACGGCACACTCGCCACCAGCAACCTCAATCTGCTCAGCACCATGACCAATGTGACGCAACTGGCGACGGGAGTATTAAACGTCAGCGGCACACTCCGCGCCACGGCCAGTAACGGCAGCATCAATCTGGTGGGTAGCAACACGTTCAATGCTGCGGCCAATCTGAATACCAGCGCTAATGGCAGCGCAGCCCTCATCAGCGCCAGCAACCTCACGCTGGGCAATGTCAGCACTGGCAATCTGACGGCATTTTCAAACGGGACCCTGAGCACAGCGGGGAATGTGACTGCGGGTAGCAACGCCAGCTTGTCTGCCCGCGCTAATGTGACGCTGGGGGGTAATGTCAGTGCGCCGAATCTAAGCCTCAGTTCGAGTAACGGATCATTGAATCTCGCGACAAATTTTAGTGCGCCAACGAGTCTGACGCTGGCCAGCAATGGCAGTTTGACGATAGGCAATATCAGTACCGTTAACCTGTCAGCAACGAGTAATGGAACGCTGACTACTAATGGAGCAAGCGTGGCCGTAGGCAGTACGGCCTTGAATGCGAATGGCGACTTGAACCTCAACGGCACACTCGCCACCGGCAACCTGAATCTGGTCAGTACGACGGCCAATGTGACGCAACTGGCGACGGGAGTATTAAACGTCAGCGGCACACTCAACGCCACGGCCAGCAACGGCAGCATCAATCTGGTAGGTAGCAACACGTTCAATGGTGCGGCCAATCTGAATACCGGCGCGAGTGGCAACGTGACCATCGCCAGCGCCAGCAACCTCTCGCTGGGCAGTATCAGCACAGGTAACCTGACGGCAACCAGTAATGCGACTCTGACCACTAACGGCGCAATCGTGGCGACGGGCAGTACGGCCTTGAACGCGAATGGCGGCTTGAACCTCAACGGCACACTCGCCACCGGCAACCTGAATCTGGTCAGTACGACGGCCAATGTGACGCAACTGGCGGCAGGCCCCTTGAACCTCAGCGGGATGCTCAATGCCACTGCCGGTAACGGTAGCGTCAATCTGACGGGCGCCAGCAATACGCTCAACGGTCTCATTAATCTGAACACCAGCAGCAGCGGGTCAGCCTCTATCGCCAGTGCCAGTAACCTGACGCTGGGCAGTATCAGCACGGGGAACCTGACGGCAACCAGTAATGCGACTCTGACCACTAACGGCGTAATCGTGGCCGTGGGCAGTACGGCCTTGAACACAAATGGCGACTTGACGCTCAACGGCACACTCGCCACCGGCAACCTGAGTCTGGTCAGTACGACGGCCAATGTGACGCAACTGGCAACTGGCCCCTTGAATCTCAGCGGGATGCTCAATGCCACTGCCGGTAACGGTAGCGTCAATCTGACGGGCGCCAGCAATACGCTCAACGGTCTCGTTAATCTGAATACCGGCAGCAGCGGTTCGGCCTCTATCGCCAGTGCCAGCAATCTGACGCTGGGTAATGTAAGTACCGCTAATCTGAATGTGACGAGCAATGGGACACTGGACACGGCGTGGAATGTGACTGCTGGCAATAATGCACGCTTGTCCGCCAGCGGCAATGTGACGTTGGGGAGCAATGTCCGTGCGCCGAATCTGAGCCTCAGTTCGATTAACGGCTCATTGAATCCAGGTGCGAATTTCAGTGGGCCGGTCAGCCTGAATCTGGCAAGTAATGGCAATTTGACGATTGGCGATATTAGTACTGGCAATTTGACGGTAACGTCGAACACGACCTTAACAACGACAGGAAATTTGACGGCTGGGAGCAGTATTAATTTATCGTCTGGAGGTAATTTAAGCTTGGGGGGCAATATATCTGCGCCGAATTTAAGCCTGCATTCGAGTAACGGATCACTCAATTTCAACGGCAATTTCAGCGCAGCGAATCAGCTGACTCTGGCGAGTAACGGTAATTTGACGGTCGCCAATATCAGCACTGGCAATCTGACGATTTCTTCCAACGGGACTCTGGTCACTGCGGGGAACCTGACCAGCAGTGGCAACACCAGTCTGATTGCCGGCGGGAATTTGAGCCTGGGCGGTAATCTTAGCGCGGGCAACCTGTCGCTTCTCAGTATCTTTGCGAATGTCACGCAACTGGCAAACGGCACGCTGAACATCGCTGCTGTGCTGGATGCGATGGCACCAAATGGCAGCCTTAATCTGCTCGGCGGCAACCTACTTAATGGCACCGTCAATCTTTGCACCAGTAACAGCGGTTCGGCCGCGTTCAATGCGGTGAGCAACCTGACGATCGGCAATGTCAGTACCCTCGACCTCAACGTGGTGACGAACAAAGCTTTGAACATGATCGGCAATGCGCAGGTGGCCGGCAACGCGACCTTGTCTGCGAACGGTAGCGTGGCGCTCAATGGAAATTTGAGCGCCGGACAGTTAGTGCTCAACAGCACGACAGGAAATATTACGGGGTCGCTTGGCAGTAGTTTGATGGTGACCGGCAATAGCAATCTCAACGCGATGCAAGGCGGGGTCAATTTACCGGGCTTGACTAACTATTTGGCAGGTCTGACTACGGTCAATGTCAGCGCCAACGGCGTAGCGATTGTGAATGGTGCCGATAACCTCGTCATCAATATGCAGAACGACACCGTCACCGTGATGGCGACACCTCAGGAGCTTACTGTTGCGAGTTTCATTAATGCCCCTCCGGTTATTGGCACCGCCCCGGCGACTACCCTCAGCAGCGTGGCAATCGGGGAGGTAATTGGGCTGTCTATACAACAAGGATTTGAGGGAATTACGCGGACGAATACGGATGCGCTGACGACAAAATTAGCGGGAGATGTCAATCTGCTGGTCATTAAAATAAGCGACGGCATGACGTCGCCTTCCTTACTCAAAAATTCGGTAGCAGAAGGCCGTGGCGGAGACGGTAATCGGCTTTTTTCCGTACAGGATGAAGTGATTATTATCAGTAATGACTTGAATTCTCCATGACATGGACAGCATAAAAACAGGACAAAAACAGGATGGCACCGGTCAAATCGATGTGATTTTTAATATCCCTGCACGACAGCGCAAGCCTCAATTGCGGCTTCCCCATGTCAATTTTAAAGTCTGCACATCAGCACAGAAAATGTGGACTCCACACTATTGACGACATCGCGATAGAAGGACTTCCGTTTTAACAAGCGAAGCTTTAATTTCGTTGCCAGCGGAATCAATCTCCCAGATTATCGTACCAGGGCGTGCTTTCCGGGTCGAACCCATTTCCCAAATCAAACGTCAACACGCCCTTGCCCTGGTGCCGTTTTCTCATGGCGTTTTTTGCGGCACCCGGGCGGTTCCTCAATCTGTGTTTTCCTTTCAGAAAGCTTCCCATGACAACTCCTGCTTCCCGCATTGAAAAAACTACCCCTCATTTTTTTTACTCAGAACTGGCGACAATGTCGTCCGCCTCTCGCGACGCTCTTCCCCTCTCATCTCTTTCCTCAGTCAGTTTGTCGAACGCCTCGCAAACAATAGACAGCATGTCGAGAAACACCGGCTCGCCGGCCGATTTTTTCACCGCAGACGGCGCATCAGGACGGCTGGTGTACGGCAGTTTTGTCGAGCCGCTACCTCCGGGCGAGCAATTGCAATGCAGCTGCGATGGCGGCATCAGTTGGATTGATGCCACTAGCAAGGATGGAAAATGGGTCGCGCTCGATCAGTTGGAACATACCAGCGACTGGCTCATCCTGGCGCGCACAGTCAATAGCGCAGGCGACATTGGCGCCTTCATCGCGATGCAAGAAGTGAGGCTGAAGAAAGCCTTGGCGGCACCTTCCAGCGTGAGCTTGTGCGTCAACCCGGCAGACGGTAGCGCTGAAGCCCTCGTCACGCTGGGGTCCAAAGAGGTCGCGCTTGAGGGCGATATCGTGCGCGTCACCGTACTCAAGGAGGGTGAAACCAAGACCTTCGAGCGCATCGTCATGGCCGACAATGCCGGCGAAACTACGATGATCGTTCCTCTGGCCACCAGCAGCTATGCGAACGCCAGCAGCATATCGCTGAGTGCGCAACACATTGATACCGAAGGGAATGTCTCGGCACCGCAGTACAAGGATGTGCGCCTGCCGCAACGTGTAGTCACTTTCGACGATGAGAAAATCCCGGAGTGGATTACCTTGACCACCGCTAACACCAATCCCGCAAGCTACTTACCCAAAGTAATGCTCTGGGATGATGGAGATAGCAAACTCTATTTCAGCGACCAGACCATGGCGGTACCAGCTAGCCGTGTTGAAAACAACATTGCCACTGCGACCTCCGAACCCAGTGCCCAGATGGACGATGGCGGAGTCCTCATGAGCATGCAGCTATCCGGGACGGAAAATCAGTTTAATTTCGATCTCATCAACCTGCGGCCCCATGGAAAGGACACGATTGCCACAACAATCGAGGTCAATTATTCCTACCTCGATGCAGGTCAACACATCATGAAGGAAAGCCACACCCTGAACGATCACGGAGCCGCCTACGCTGTGTCACATTATGAATACACCCTGCCCGCCGAGATGAAAGGTTTTACCGCAATGGAGCTGCGCGTATTCACCTCCGGCGTGGCGCTAGATAACCTGACCTTCACCGACAACTCACCGCATTTGCCCGTCGCAGCACCGGATCTGGATATCGGCATAGCGCAATTCCACACGATAGCGGGCACCGCCGGCGACGATGTCTTCACCTTGTCGGATCCTTATTACTTTACCGAGTCGAGCGCCGGCATTTACGGAGGAGAGGGAATAGACACGCTGAAATTCAATGCTGCCGGTATGCAGCTCGATCTGAGCACACGGACTGATGAATCGACTTACGGCAATGTCCTGCATTCAATCGAAATAGTCGAGATGCAGGGACAGGGAGCGAACCAGCTCACGCTGTCGGCCAACGACGTGCTAAGCATCGGCTCCCGCAACGCGTTCAGCAACGATGGCAAGCTACAAATCGCTGTGCACGGCGATGGCGATGACACGGTGTGTTTGCAAGGCTTGCTGGATGACAAGGGTAATGAAATCGGTATGGAACATTGGCAATCGCAGGATGATCTCCTGCATATCGATGGCGTGAATTATCAGGTTTACGACTTCGGCAGCCTGTCGGCGCAGTTGCTGGTCGAGACCGGGATGACAGTCACCCTGCTATAAAAAGAACAGATAACGCGACGGCTTCGTCGCGTTTTACTGTCTCACTTCATCCTCTGGTTTCGCCATCTGGTTTCACCCTCTCATTTCATCCTCTGCTCAACTATTGCGCAATGCGCTGGCAGCAGTAGCCAGCGCAGTAATCCGCGCCCAGTCGCCGCTTTGCAGCGCGTCCGCCGGCGTCAGCCAGGAACCGCCCACGCAAGCCACGTTTTTGCAGGCAAGGAACTGCGGTGCGGTCGCCAGTGAAATCCCGCCAGTCGGACAAAACATCACGTCGGCCAAAGGCCCTGCCAGCGCATTGAGCATGCCGACGCCGCCGGCCGGCACAGCCGGAAACAGTTTCAGTTGACGAAAGCCCGCCTCGCGCGCCACCATCACTTCGGACGGTGTCATGACGCCGGGCAGCAAGGGCAAACCGCTGCTTCTGGCGGCCTCGATCAGCGCCGCAGTCAATCCGGGCGAGACGCCGAATACGGCACCGGCATCACGCGCCGCCTTGAATTCTTCCGGTGCCGTCAGCGTACCGACACCCACAATCGCTTCCGGCACCTGCTCTGCCATCGCGCGAATCGCGGCCAGCCCGTGGCGCGTGCGCAAAGTGACTTCCAGTACCCGAATGCCGCCGGCGACCAGCGCCCTGGCCAATGGCACGGCATGGTCGATGTCCTCAATGGCAATGACAGGGATGACTGCGGAGGTACGCATGATTTCTAAAATAGTTTTCATTGGGCGATTCGCTTTTGGTTTGCTTCGATGAGATAGGTGTTCAGTTGTCGTTTTTAGAGGTGCCGCTATTGTCGCTATCAGCACTATTGTCGCTCATGGCGCGTGCTGCACTTCATGCTCTTGCAGCAACGGCGGCAAGCTGAACGTGGCGGCGCCCTCCTCTGCCGGTCCAGTCGTGGCACGGAACATCGCAAACAATTCGCGTCCCATACCGGTCTGTACCGGGAGAACGACTGGCAAAGGCTGACGCAACGCCCATTCTTCGGCAGGCACTTGCGCTTCCAGAATACCGGCCTCGGCATCGAGCAGCATCATGTCGCCGTCACGCAGCAATCCTAGCGGGCCACCTGCCAGCACTTCCGGCGTCACATGGATCGCTGCCGGGACTTTGCCCGATGCGCCCGACATGCGTCCATCGGTGACCAAGGCCACATGATGCCCCTGATCCTGCAGGACGCCCAACGCCGGTGTCAGCGCATGCAACTCCGGCATACCGTTAGCGCGGGGACCCTGATGCATCAGGACCGCAATAAAGTCGCGTTCCAGCTCTCCTGCCTTGAACGCCTGCATGAACGCTTCCTGCGAATGGAATACCAGCGCCGGTGCCTGTACCTTGCGATGTTCCGGCTTGACCGCCGAAGTCTTGATCACTGCCCGGCCCAGATTACCTTGCAGCAGTTTCAATCCGCCATCAATGGAAAAAGGAGCCGCCACGGTCGACAACACTGCGGCATCGCCGCTGACCGCAGGCGCAGGACGCCATGCCGCTGCGCCGTTTTCCAGAAAAGGCTCGGCGCAATGGGCGCGCAAACCGCGACCGAGGATGGTCGCCACATCGTCGTGCATAAATCCGGCGTCGAGCAATTCGCGCAGCACCAGCCCGGTGCCGCCGGCGGCGTGGAAATGATTGACGTCAGCGCCGCCATTGGGATAAATGCGGGCAATCAGTGGCACGGCAGAAGACAGCGCGGAAAAATCATCCCAGTCGATGACGATCCCGGCCGCTTTGGCAATTGCCACAAGATGCAGCGTGTGATTGGTGGAGCCGCCGGTGGACAGCAGTGCAACGATGGCGTTGACGATGGTTTTTTCATCGACCAGACGACCGACCGGGGTGTAGTCCTCGCCACTGGCTATTTTCAGCGCTTGCCGCGCGGCGGCTGCGGTCAGTGCATCACGCAGCGGTGTGCCGGGAGTAATGAAGGCCGCGCCGGGAAGATGGAGTCCCATCGCTTCCATCAGCATCTGATTGCTGTTGGCTGTGCCGTAAAACGTGCAGGTGCCTGCACCGTGGTAGGACTGCGATTCAGCTTCCAACAGATCGGCGCGACTCAGCTTGCCTTCGGCGTACAACTGGCGAATTCTGACTTTTTCGCCATTACTCATGCCGCTGGTCATCGGTCCGGCCGGCACAAACACGGCGGGCAGATGGCCAAAATGCAGCGCCCCGATCAACAGACCCGGCACGATTTTGTCGCACACACCCAGATAAAGCCCGGCGTCGAACATGTTATGCGACAAGGCGACCGCGGTCGCCATGGCGATGGTATCGCGGGAGAAAAGCGACAACTCCATGCCCGGCTGACCTTGCGTGACCCCGTCGCACATGGCCGGCACGCCGCCGGCAAACTGAGCCACGCCGCCTGCGTCGCGCACCGCTTTGCGAATGATGTCGGGAAATCCCTGAAACGGCTGATGCGCCGACAGCATGTCGTTATAGGCGGAAACGATCGCTATCGAGGGGGCGCGGTCCTGTTTGAGTTTTAATTTGTCATTGGCAGGAAATGCCGCGAAACCGTGCGCCAGATTCGTGCAGGACAGGGCTGTGCGCTGTACCCCGGCATGACGTGCGCGCTCCAGTCGGGTCAGATAGGCGTGGCGATAAGCTTGGCTGCGGGAAATGATGCGACGCGTGACAGCGTCCACGGTGGGGTGAATAGACATAGTGAAATCCTGAGTGATAGGGAATGCGTGTCGGTGCCGCTAACCAGGGCACATAGCGCTTGCCAGTTGGATTTGAGAGCGTGACCGAACAAGCTTTCGCCCTCCAAAATGTAATTTTACTACCTATTCTGAAAGAGCAATAAAAAAAAGGAACAATTAACCGCTATCGAAACGGCTTGTTTTCAATCGCAAAAGAACACGTTTTCTTTGTTTTTCAATGGCTAAGGCGAAAATACAGAGGGGAGAAGTCCGGACAAATTGCAGACTGCCTCATTAGCAATTTGTAGTTAAACTACGTTAAATGTTTATAAATACTGTATAGTTTTATTTTGAATCTGCTGGTCCATTTGCCGCGCCAAGGCTGCCTCCCCGCCTTTTCTGCTTACGTTCAACTTACCGATCGCCCATGCCTTTGACTGCTCTCAACGACACTGCCGCTTATCGCGCCTTGCAACATCATCACGCCGCTGCAAAAAACTGGCACATGCGCGATCTGTTCGCGGCCAATCCACAGCGCTTCGATGCTTTTTCGCTCGAAGCTGCCGGTCTGCTTTTCGACTATTCAAAGAACCGCATTACCAGCGACAGTGTGGCGCTGCTACTGAATCTGGCCCGTGAACGCGGCGTCGAAGCCCAGCGCGACGCCATGTTTCGCGGTGAAAAAATCAACTCCACAGAACATCGTGCGGTATTACACACTGCCTTGCGCGCCCCTCCTAAGTCACCTGGCGCTCCGGCACTGTTGCTAGATGGACAGGATGTCGGCCATGACGTGCATGCGGTGCTGGACCAGATGAAAGATTTCGTCGACCGTGTGCGCGATGGTCGCTGGCTAGGCTATACCGGCCTGCCGATTACCGATATCGTCAACCTGGGTATAGGCGGCTCCCATCTCGGGCCGCAAATGGTCTGCACGGCGCTGCGCAGCTTTTTGCATCCGCGTCTGCACATGCATTTTGTCTCGAATGTCGATGGCCACGATCTGCAAGAAGCGCTGCACGGACTCAATCCGGCCACCACCTTGTTCATCGTTGCCTCCAAAACATTCACCACGCGCGAAACGATGATGAACGCGCAATCGGCGCGCAACTGGTTCCTGCAACAAGGCACCGTGCCCGATCTGGCGCGACACTTCGTCGCGGTCTCGACGAATAAGGAAGCGGTGAGCGCCTTCGGCATCGATACCGACAATATGTTTCCCTTCTGGGACTGGGTCGGCGGCCGTTATTCGGTCTGGTCGGCCATCGGGCTGCCCATCGCGCTGGCCGTCGGTTTCGACCACTTCAGTGATTTCCTGGCCGGCGCACATGCCATGGATACGCATTTCCGCGACACTCCGCTGGAACGTAACATGCCGGTTATTCAAGCCCTGATCGGCATCTGGAACCGTAATTTCTTCAACAGTGAATCCTTGTCAATCGCCCCCTATCATCAGGACCTGCGCCACTTCACTGCTTACCTGCAACAGCTGGAAATGGAAAGCAACGGCAAGCGCATCACCAAAGACGGTGAGGTCGTGTCGGTGGTAACTTGCCCCTTCATCTGGGGCGAAGTCGGCACCAATGGTCAACATGCTTTTTTTCAGTTACTGCATCAGGGTTCGGATATCACGCCCATCGATTTCATCGCCGTGCTGCGACCAACACATGCGCTACCGGGACATCAGGCCATCCTGCTGGCCAATTGTTTCGCCCAGTCAGAAGCGTTCATGCGCGGCAAACAGCCCGACGAAGCGCGTACCGAACTGCAAGCACAAGGAATCAGCGACGCCGAACTGAAAGCCCTTCTGCCGCACAAGACTTTTACCGGCAATCGCCCCAGCAATACCATTGCGATGGAAGCGATGACGCCAGCCACGCTGGGCGCGCTGATCGCGCTCTACGAGCACAAGACCTTCGTACAAGGCGTGATCTGGAACGTCAATAGCTTCGATCAGTGGGGCGTGGAGTTTGGCAAAGTACTGGCTAAAAATATTGAATCGGAACTACTAACCGGCGCTCGCCCGGCAGATCACGACGCCTCGACCAATGCGCTGATCGCGCGCGCACGCAAGGCTCTGGCGGCAGGTCCCGCCATCCCATAAGGAGATGCAATGACGATTACCGATTTCGATCTGGTTTTATTCGGTGGCACCGGCGACCTGGCAATGCGCAAGCTACTGCCGGCGCTGTACGCGCGCGACCGCGCTGGCGATCTGCCCGACACAGCACGCATTCTATGCCTGGGTCGGGATAAGAAAAGTCAGGAAGACTTTCGCGCTCTGATCGAAGAAAAAGCGCGTCCGCATATCACGGCAAACTCGCTGGAATCGGCTGCCTGGGTACGGTTTTGCGCACGCATTGCTTATGTCACGCTGGATGCGAGTCAGGCCGACAGCTATCAGGCTCTGAAGGCGGCCTTGCGCGGCAGCGGTGAAATCAACCATATTTTTTATCTGGCGACACCGCCCAGCCTGTTTTCCACCATCTGCAAAAATTTGCAAGCCAATGGTCTGGCCACGCCGCATTCCCGCGTGGTACTGGAAAAACCGCTGGGCCGCGATCTGGCCAGCGCCAAAGAAATCAATGCGCAAGTTGGCAGGGTGTTTACGGAATCGCAAATTTTTCGCATCGATCATTACCTGGGCAAGGAAGCAGTGCAAAACCTGCTGGCACTGCGCTTTGGCAATATCCTGTTTGAACCACTGTGGCGGCGCGAATGGATTTCAGATGTGCAAATCACCATTGCCGAAGAACTCGGTGTAGGCGGCCGCTTCGGTTATTACGACAACTCCGGCGCGCTGCGCGACATGCTGCAAAACCACTTGCTGCAACTGCTATGCATCGTGGCGATGGAACCGCCCGTCTCCAATTCCGGCGATGCGGTGCGCGATGAAAAACTCAAGGTATTGCGTTCGCTCAAACGCTTCACGCCCACGACATTAGGCCTCAATGTAGTGCGCGGTCAGTATCGCGGCGGCCACGTCGATGGCGTTGCCGTTCCCGGCTATCGCAAGGAAGCTGACGCCAATCCAGAGTCGCGCACCGAAACTTTCGTC